>CP058896.1:303013-606026 GCA_013415865.1 Methanomassiliicoccales archaeon | reverse complement strand
GTCGACCAGTGCTTCAGGCGCGGAGCAGGTCCGCAGGTGTTCTATCACCTATGCGGTAACCACGAGACCGACTACAAGGTGTTCAAGGACACCCTGATGTGGAGCCCGTTCACCGTCATACACGCCGGTTACATGGGCCGCAACCCGTTCCCGTCCGCCACCTTGAAGGCGGAGTTCCAGGACAGGGCGACCTGCATGGGATCAGTGGACACCAAGCTGATGATCAACCCGAACCCGAAGATGGTCTATGAGCAGGCGAAGGAGCAGCTGCTCGCCGGGCGCGACGCGAAGAGAGGTTACATCCTCGGAACATCCTGCGAGACCCCGCCGTTCACCATCCCAGGGAACATGTATGCTCTGGTAAAGGCCGCTAGGGACTTCGGTACGTACGGAACATGGTGAGGTGAAAAAAATGGAAGTCGTAATTTCTGACGCGGTCAAGGAACTGATCGGGAAGAGGGGGATGAAGGTCGCCGATGTCGAGGACGTGGTGAAGAACGGAAAGGCCATCCAGAAGAAGGGCACGAACCACTACCTCGCGCAGAAGAAGATCGGGGACGTCACCGCATATGTCGAGTACGAGCTTGAGAGCGGGATCCTGAAGAAGAAGGCGAACGTCAAGACCGCCTATTCCCACAGGGTGAAGCTGGTCAAGGTCGACCACCTCGAGGGAGAGAGCGATTGGGTCTATGGGAGCACCCCCATGCACTACGCCACCCTCCAGATGGAGTACATGACCGTCGTCCGTTCCGGACCTGGCCTCGCATCTCCTGACGGCTCCCTCCTCATGGCCGAGGAGTATCTCGCGACAAAGACCCTCGCAGCGGCCGAGGGCCTGTTCGAGAAGAAGAGGGCATAAACTCAAAAAGGCCGCGCAAGCGGCCTATCAAAATCATTTTTTATTCTTCTGAACATCCCATCATCGTCAATATTTGCATATTGATAGGATGACCATCAGCAAAGCTTGATTATTCGCGAGGTGATTCTGGGTCAGCTTTTGGTGAGCCGATGATAGAGAAGATAGGAGAGACCCGCAGCCTTTGCCCTCAATGCCTCAAGACCATTCCTGCTCACAAGATAGCAGAGAACGATGCGATCTATCTCGAGAAGGAATGCCCCGAGCACGGCAGGTTCCGTACGATCATTTGGAGGGGGGTGCAGGACTACAAGGACCTGACACGGTATGCATGCGTGACCAACAGGCCTACAAAGGTCGCGGTGCAAGAAAAGGAGCGGTGTCCAGAGGTTTGTGGGCTCTGTCCCGACCACACGCAGAACACATGTCTCGTGGTAATGGAGATAACGAACTCCTGCAACCTCAAGTGCCCGATCTGTTTCGCATCTGCGAACGAGAAATACAAGTTCCACCCCTCGCTGGATGAGATCAAGAAGATGTATCAGACGATGTTGGAATATGTGAACCACCCTATCTGCGTACAGATATCTGGCGGGGAACCGACGATAAGGGACGACCTTCCGGACATCGTCAGGCTGGGCAAGAGCATGGGCATAGACCATATAGAGGTCAACACCAACGGGGTGAGGTTCGGTCAGGACCTCGAGTTCCTGAAAAAGGTGAAGGAGGCAGGGGTCGACTCGCTCTATTTCTCATTCGACGGACTTACACCAGAGGTCTACCTTGCGACATGTGGGAAGGACCTGCTTCAGGCGAAGCTCGACGCCATCTCTAACTGTGCCAAGGTCGGCATGGGAGTGACATTGGTGTGCGTGGTCTCCCCGAACATCAACCTGGACCAGGTGGGCGATGTCATAAACTTCGCCAAGAAGAACGTGCCTACGGTGAAGGGGGTGCATTTCCAGCCCATTGCCTATTTCGGCAGGTATCCCATTGTCCCGAGGGACCTGGACAGGGTGACCATCCCGGACCTCTTGGTGGCCATAGAGAAGCAGACCAAGGGGGAGCTGAGGGCCGACAACTTCATCCCCACCTCATGCAGCAACGTGCATTGTGATGCAAAATCGATGTCAGTGATACTTGAGGACGGCTCAATGTTCCCCCTGACCTCGAGGGCCCTTGGCCCACCAAGGGAGACGAGCGCCATCGCCACAAAGACCAGGAAGGAGATCTCGGACCTCTGGCGCTTCATCGAGGAATCTCTAAATCTGGACGAGGATACGAACAAGGAGAACTCCTGGGGGTCTTTCATCGAAAGGGCCAAGACCATGTACCTGACCGTCTCGACGATGGCTTTCCAGGACGCATGGAACGTTGAGACGGAGAGGCTCTGCAACTGTTGCATCCACACAGTGACCCCGGATGGCAAGCTGATACCTTTCTGCCTCTTCAACATAAACGGGGCCGATGGGAGGACGCTCTATCGTCATGAGATGTGGTCGAAGTTCGCGAAGAAGGAGTGAGCTGTTGCCCGAGCGCCAAGGCACCGGAGATCCACAGCACGACTGCCCTGAGTGTGACACGCGGACGGCACCTGTCGCTCCATTGGTGCTCATCGCGGTGGGCGGTCTCCTTTTGTTCTTCTCGCTCTTCTTCGGCCTGGTCGGGGCCATTGCAGAGGATGGTTTCCTGATACTTGCGGCGGTGGTGCTCATCGTTGCCACCGTGATGCTGGCCGTCGGCATCGTCATGTACAAGAAGGACAGCGAGAGACGGCACCGGCTGAGACAAATGAGGATGATGAGGGCCCGATGCCAATATTGCGGTACCCAGAACAGGTCTGGTGCCAGACGCTGCGATTCCTGCGGTGCTCCCTTGAAATGAACCGTCTCAGCGGTTCTTTTCCTTACCGACCGACCTTCTATAGTTGGCCACGATATCGTTCATGTATCTGGACACGAACTGCTCCTGCTCTTTCGTCTGAACATTGAACTCCTGCAATGGGAATTCCTGGTCGCAATGGACACAGCGCGCGAAGCGACAGCTGGTGGTGGACTTAGGACAGCCGACGCAGGCGATCGCCCTCGACTGGAAAAGGCTGAACTCCTTGCCGCACCTTGGACACTTCAGGCGCTTGGTCGTCTTCATGAGCTGTGGGGTAACCCCAGCGCGTCTCATCTCTGGTGTCAGCGGCATATCAAAGCTCCACAACGAGGAAAGCTCTGGCATTATAAATAATATGGCAGAGGTCCGCGGCCTTAGTCGCGGTCTATCTCGGACCTTGTCGGTTCGAACTCGGGCGGGAAGAGGGCGGGCCATCTCAGGAAAGGCCTGAACGGATAAGGGGCGAACCGGTCTGTCCCCTTGATCCCTTGGAGCAGCTGGTCGATCTTGGGTGCTGGCGTCACGAAGACGAGCTCATCGTCCTGGACCAGCCCATAGGTCCTGTCCCCCACGCACGGGACCTCTAATGTGACCTTCCCCTCGGACACCGCTCGTGCTATCCCCTGGCACACGGCCGCCTGACCCGTCACCGGTGCAGTGACGACCTCTCCCTCCTGATAGCTAAGTGCCAGCAACAGCTTCAATGCCTGACCGGGCGTGACATACAAGACCACGGCGTCAACGGCCCCTTCGACCAGGTCGAGGGGGGCGGTCATTATGCCGCCATATCTTTTCTCGACGTTCCCGATGGAGAAGATCATGTCCTGAAGGGCCTTTGCCGCCTTAACATCCTTCGTGAACGCCCTGTTGAGGTCCCCTCTGAGGAGCCTTTCCGGTGTCCTAGTCAAGCCCAGGCAGCTGGTGGCCCAAAGGCATCTCACCCCTTCGACTGATGCGGCCACGACACCCTCCTCCCTCTCATATCTGGACATCGCGATCATCTGGCAGACCGCCGTGGTCCTCAAGACCCTCGTTTCGCGAAGGTCGGCAAGCTCGGATGCCCTGAGCATCCGTACTCCGACAGGGTCCGACCTCATCCTGAGCGAAATGATGAGGTCCTCCCTTACCTTTGTCCAGTCCTTACCGTCCCCCATATCAGATGAATCCTGTTGACGGATATATATACCGATTTATGATGGATGGGAAACGATTATCCCAGTGGATGTTGTTCACGACGGTGTGAGCCCGCTTCAACGTCTAAAGGTCGCGGTCGCGAGGATGAAGCTTCTTTCAACGAAGATCGATGACGATGTCGAGCACCCTCTCGAGGCGCTCATCGAGATGAAGGTCAGGCGCGAGCTAAGGCGCGACAAGGATTTTCAAAAGGCGCTCGGCCGTTCAAGACTGAGCGACGTGTCCAGGCAGGACCTTGTGGAGTATCAGCTGCACAAGTTCAGGAAGCAGATGAGGTATACTGATGCCAACTCGATATTCTATCACAACAGGTTCAAGAAGCTAGGTCTTGAGCCTGGAATGATAAGGACGAAGGAGGACCTTCTCAAGGTGCCTGTGACAGAGCCGTCCGAGCTCGCCGCTGAGCCATATTCTTTCCTTTGCGTCTCCCAGTCCAAGGTCATGAGGGCGTTCACCACCTCTGGCACATCGGGACAGAGGAAAAGGCTCTTCTACACCCAAAAGGACGTGCTCAACATCATCGACTCGATCGCCTCGGCCTTCAAGAACACTGGGATGAGGGGCGATGACACTCTCCACATAATGTTCCCAGCGGTCTCCGCATGGGACCCGAGCCTCATGCTCGACGGGGCCTGCAAGGTGGTCGGGCTGAGCTCGAACGTCTGCAGCTCGGTGGACGTCGATGAGCAGATAAAGAGCATGACGCAGAACAAGGCGAAAGTGATCATAGGGCTGACATCGTTCATCTACCGCATCACGGTCCTGGCCAAGGCGAAGTACGACCTTCGGCAGTTCGGCATGAAGGCCATAATCTGTTCCTCTGAGCCTTTGAGCGAGGCCATGAGACGGGAGATCGAGACCGCTTGGGGATGCAAGGCGCTGAGCCAGTATGGCATGACGGAGATGGGCCTGGCGACGACCATAGAATGCTTTGCGCAGGACGGTCTCCATATAGATGAGGGGAACTATATGGCGGAGTGCATCGACCTCGAGACCGGTGAGCATACGAGGTCCAGGCAGCCGGGCGAGCTCATCTGGACCAGCCTTGAGATGGAAGGCAGTCCTCTTTTGAGGTACAGGTCCTATGACCTATCGTCCTACATCGAACCGCCCTGTGGGTGCGGGTTCACGTCGGTGGGAAAGATAGGCAAGCCAAGGGGAAGGATAAACTCCGAGACCAAGATAGGCTATGGCGAGAAGGTCTTCCCACTTCTCTTTGACGAGGCGGTCCTAAGCGTATCCGGAGTGCTCGGGTATCAGGTAATAATCGACAAGGTCGGCTACAAGGACCGATTGACCTTCCAAGTAGAGTTCAGCGGTGACACGCAATGGGCCAGAAAGGAGATCGAGGAAAGGGTGCTGGCATTAGATGAGATAAGGTCGTCGATGGACAATGACCTCCTTGAGCCCATCGAGGTAGAGGTGATAAGCTCCTCATCGGGCTTTACGCCAAAGAAGGCGACCATCGTCGACAGAAGGAAGATCTACGACAGGACATGACGGGGCTCCGTCGGTTTTTTATCTATGATGGTCGCTAGCCCCGCCCTGGCCATGAGAGCAGGCGTGGTATTTGTCCAAGGGGCGGCGCCAGAGCACATCACTGCGCTAAACGGAGCCTTTGAGGACCTGGGGATCAAAGGCAGTGCGAGCCCTGTCCGCAAGCGCAAGGACCTTGAGGGCATCGATTGCCTTGTCATCCCTGGAGGCGAGAGCACCACGATCTCGAAGCTGATGCGCCGTTTTGGTCTTTTCGATGAGATCGTCCGAATGGCAAAAGAGGGGGTGCCTATTATGGGCACATGTGCAGGGTGCGTCCTCCTGTCAAAGGAAGGCGACGACCAGGTTCAGAGGACAGGGACCGAGCTGCTCGGACTCATGGACATGCAGGTGGACAGGAACGCTTTCGGGAGGCAGAGGGAATCCTTTGAGACCGCATTGGAGATAGATGGCCTGGAAAAACCTTTCCCTGCCGTCTTCATCAGGGCCCCCCTTATCAACAGGACATGGGGCAGATGTGTACCTATGGCGAGACATGGAGGGAGCATCGTCATGGCGAGACAGGACAATCTGCTGGCCCTCTCGTTCCATCCTGAGCTTTCAAACGACTGGCGCCTTCATGAGCTTTTGATAAAGATGGTCTGATCAACGGGCCTTGACCGCTTTGATGATAGAGCCCAGGGCGCTCAGGTCGTCATGCTCCGCTATCGTCCCGGTAACGATGATGTCGGCCCCTGCCCTTGCTATCGCCGCCGCCTGCTCCGGCCTTCTGATGCCGCCACCTATGATCAGAGGGACGGATATTGTCTTCTTGACCGCGGACACCATCTCTATCGGTACCGGCTCCGGTGCGCCCGACCCGGCCTCCATGTACACAAGCCTCATCCCCATATATTCGGCCGCGAGGGCGTAGGCACAGGCGAGCTTCAGGTCATCCCTTGGTATAGGGTCGGCCTGACCGACCTCGCCAACCTTCATCCCTGGCGCCACTATGATATAGCCCATGGAGAGAGGTTCCAGCCCCAACGCCTTGACGATCGGGGCCCCCATCACCTGTTCCCCTACGACCATCTTCACATTCCTGCTGTTCAGCATGCTCATGAAGTAGATGGCATCGGTATAGCGGGATATGGCATGAGCGCCAGAAGGGAAATAGATGACGGGGACGCTACAGACCTTCTTGATCGCCTTCACAGTTGCATCTAGGTTTTCCTGGGTGATGTCCGTGCTTCCTCCCACCATTATAGCGTCGGTCCCATAATCCTGTGCTTCCTTGGCGATCGCCGCCGCCTCTTCGGGAGACTGTTTCGCCGGGTCGAGCAGCGTCATATGCATCGTTCCCTTGCCGATCCCTTGCGTTATGTAATCGAAGACTTTCATAGGAGCCCCCCTAGCAAGAAGGCCACAAGTGCCACCAACATGCCATATTTGGCATACCTCTGGCCTTGCTTAGGGTTTCGAAATTGAACTACAGAGGCATATATAAATATTGCATCCGCGACGGTCACCATCAGCAGATACCCAAGACCGAACTGTCCCCCGACGTAAGGCAATGGGCTCATGGCCACAGCTGCAAAGATGGACAAAGAAGCTATTATGGATGCGCTCCTCTTCCCGATCCTTTTGGGGAGCGTGTTCCTGTCGAAATCTGCCTCCATGTCCTCGATATCCTTGATTATCTCCCTTCCCAAGGTGGCGAGACCCGCGAGGACCGCGAGCACGTATGTCCTATCTAATTTGTCGACGACCGTCCCGCCCAATAAGAAGAGCATCGCAGTGAGCAGGGCGATCGTCAAGTTCCCGCTGAGACCTGCCTTCTTCGTCCTCAGCTCATATAGGAGCATGAGCGCCACCGCAGAGAGCACTATGACGATCGAAGGGACGTTCAATGCCAGGGAGAACGCCACAGACAGCACGAAACAGGCCGAGGATATCCTCAGAGCATCAGCGGGCGTCATCCTGCCCGAGGGGATGGGCCTCTCAGGGTGTCCCACCTTGTCGACCTCCCTGTCGACATAGTCGTTCAGGGCATTGCCCCCAGCGATAAAGAAGAAGACCACGGCCGAGGCGAAGACGATCTCTCTAAGCCCTTCCAAGATGTCCGTTCCCAGGGCGACCCATACGCCCATCAGCAGACCGACGATCCCCATCAGACAGTTGCCGATGCGGAAAAGCTGTAGGACCTTGTTCACGTGCGGCGATAGACCATCGTCCGTAATAATGTTTGCTGGCCCATCGCCTTTTATTTGGGAAAGGATTAGATAGTAAATGCTGTTTTGTGCCAACCATGATGCCATCCGACATGCTCTCTGAGGTCGAGCAGGTCAAATCCATCGTTGCGCGTCACTTCCCGATTTATGATGTCAGGGTGAACTACAACGCCCTGACGATATTCATCAGTCCAGATCTTACGACCCTCGAGGACAGCTTTGAGAAGATGAGGCTCGAGATGAGCGAGAAGAACTACATCCCTTTCCTTTCGCACAAGGGCGGAGAGTACTCATTGACGGTGGTCAAGAAGGAACAAAGGAGGACCAGGAGCCTTTGGGTCAACGCGGCCCTGCTGTTCATTACGTGTGTGACGACCGTCCTGGCCGGTGCCGCATTGTGGGCAGGTTATGAAGGAAAGGACGAGTGGATCACCGCTGAGAACCTGTTGTGGGGGGCCTTGACCTTTGCCCTTCCGCTGATGGCCATACTTGGGGTGCACGAACTATCGCACTACTACATGGCAAAGAGGCACAAGGTCGCCGCCTCGCTCCCGTTCTTCATACCATCGATCCCGCCCTTGGGGACCATGGGGGCCTTCATATCCATGAGGGACCCGATCCCGAACAGAAAGGCATTGATCGACATCGGCATCGCAGGTCCTGTCGGTGGCCTGTTGGTGACCATACCGATCGCCCTGATCGGTCTTTATCTGACTGCCAATGGCACACCGACCGACGGGTCGATACCAGAAGAGGGCGCCCTCCAGGTGTTCTACCAGCTGTTCTATTGGGGCCTGATGCTCTTCATCCCGGTACCGGAGAACGTCAGCATGCACCCGGTGGGCTTTGCGGCATGGGTGGGGTTCCTTGTCACAGCGATCAACCTTCTTCCCGCAGGACAGCTGGATGGGGGCCACGTTGCACGCGGCTTCCTAGGTGAAAAGGCAAAGTACCTGAGCTATGCGACGATGGCCATGCTGTTCATACTTGGCGTCTTCCTTTACAGCGGATGGTTGATATTCGGGATACTCGTTTTCTTCTTAGGTCTGAAGCACCCGCAACCATTGAACGACATATCGAAGATCGACACGAAGAGGAAGTTCCTGGGAGTGGTGGCCATCCTGCTGCTTTTAGTGACCTTTGTCCCGGTACCGGTCGCGAACGTGTTCCCGAGCTACGAGTTCGGGGTGGAGCTGCAAGGGACCAACGACGTCGAGCTCTCCCCAGGCGACACCGTGACCTTCTTCATCAACATCAAAAACACTGGCAACACGGATTACAGGTTGCAGATGCAGGTGATGAACGTTCCAATGGATTGGAAACGAGGGTTGTACCTGCAAGGGGAGGACCCTGCGAACTCCACTGACCTATTGTCCCTCGACCTGCCATATGAATGTTCCGCAACAGTGCTGCTGACGTTAGAGACCTCCCCTGAGACGCAGGCCGGTACGTACACCGTCATCGTCAAGATAACATCCCTCACCTCAAAAGGGATTGAAAAGGAGTCTTTCACACAGACATTTATCATTAACGTCGCCGCATGATATGATAGTGTCTTGTGAGCGACCTGTGAACTCTCTGATGGTGTATTTCTATCAGTTCGAGGCCTGAGGGGACCTGCATCTCGAACGGGAACACCACCCCCAGTCCACCGCCCGGCCTTGTCGCGTTCTTCATTGAGACCAATGCACGGGAGTATAGAGATACAAGCCCCTCCTTGTTAGTGCTCGTTGCCCTGCCATAAGGTGGGTCGGTGACTATGCCATCAACCTCCCCGAAGACATCATGGACAGAGCCAACATCGATCACCTCCAAACGGTCCGCCCTCAGACCGAAATGCTCGATATTCCTCCGCGCACCCTCGATCATTTCTTCAGAGATATCCGACCCGTAGGTCCTGAGGCCCATAATGGCCGCCTCGATCAGGATCCCTCCTGTCCCGCAGAAGGGGTCCAGTACGGCTTCCCCCTTTTTTAGGCCAGTAAGGTTGATCAATGCACGTGCGTATCTGGGGTGCAGGGAGATAGGGGAGAAAAAAGGACGCTCCGCCACCCTTCTCAGGTCGAACTGCCTCCTGTTGACCTCCATTAGCTTTCTATATAATAGAAGACGGTCGGATGCGATCCCCCTTATCTCTATATCGGGGTGCATCAGGTCGACCTTTCGACCCACGGTGATCATCGCAGCGATCTTTTTTGTAATGGCATCTACGTCCCAATCCCCAGCTCTGTCGTCAAAACGTCTGACCCTCAATGCGAGGGTGCCTTCTGGAATGTCCAGATGAAGGTCCTTTCCTTTTAGATCGACCTCAGCCAGGAACTCCCCCGCTCTATGGGTCAATGCCAATCTTCCAGCTATCCGATCAAAGGAATTTGATGGAATTGAAACGACAGCGTATCCAGGCCCTGAGATGATGATCTGAGAGCTTCCCACCTCGGCCCTGATGGTGGAGACAAGCTCTGCCAGAGGTAAGGTCGGATGCTCCCCTGACAGCTCGAAAAGGTATGAACTGCTCTTAGCGCTCTCCATTGGATAGAGGTGAGGACGCTCAGTCCCTTATACCTTCTTCCGAGACGGTGATTACGACCTCTGCCTCAGGAAGATTCGGAGAGTCGATCAGCCTCGCTATGCGTTTTCCTCCCTTGCTCTTGCGAAGATAAATGCGATATGTCGACGCATGCCCCACAATATGTCCTCCCACCGGTCTTGTGGGGTCTCCGAAAAAGGCATCTGGCTTTGCAGCGACCTGGTTTGTCACAGCGATGACAGCATTGTTCACATCTGCGAACCTTAGAAGGTCATGCATATGCTTGTTCAACAGCCCCTGTCTTTCGGCAAGGGTGCCACGTCCAACGTATTCTGCCCGGAAATGGGCCGTCAAGGAATCTACTATCATCAATCGGACAGGGGTCTTTTGAGCTATCTCCTGGGCCTTCTCGACAAGCAGCATCTGATGAGATGAGTTGTAGGCCCTGGCCACATGTATCCTTTGAAGGGTCTCAATAGGATCCAGGTCCTGCGCCTCTGCAATTTGTGCGATCCTCTCTGGTCTGAAGGTGTTCTCGGTATCGATGACTATGACATCCCCGTCCAACCCTCCCTTGTTTATGGGCATCGTTGTGTTGACCGCCAATTGGAAACACATCTGGGTCTTACCGCTTCCGAACTCCCCGAAGAACTCGACGATCGCCTGTGTCTCCAGCCCTCCGCCCAACAGGTCATCGAATGCCTTTGATGAGGAGGTGAGCCTGTTGAGCTTCTTCCTTCGCTCCAGTATAGTGTCTCCTGACTCGAATCCTCCCACGTCTGCCGCCTGCTTCGCCGCGGCAATTATCTTGGCCGCCGTGCTCTCACCTATCTCAGCTACCTCGGCCAACGTCTTCGGGGACTCGACCGCTATGGACATAAGGTCATTATAACCGGCATCACGAAGTTTCTCTGCAGTTGCGGGCCCTACTCCAGGCAACTCTTCCAATTTCATCTCGGCCATTGATGCACCTACCTTCAACCATGTAACTGGGGATGATATCCCTAATGATGGGAGGTCCCCGAAAGTACCTCCTCATTGAACAAAACGAGAAACGGCATGATAATTGATTCGGTTACAATCAACGACCTTACAGCATCCCTAACTGATAGTTAACAAAATGGTTATAAACGGCTCATGATTTAGGGTGAAACATGGCCCAGAAGAAGAAAAAGGATTCTCAGAAAAAGGAACCGGAATTCACCTGGACGCCACCGGACTTTAATGAGAGGGAGTTCCTTGAAAAGGATATCAAGGGCACAAAGGCACTTTGGGTGACTGCCCTCATAGCCCCTTTGTTCGGGATAATGGCCTTTCTGACCCAACCCATCCATTTCGCCATCGGTCTGTTGTTGATAATCGTCGGGATGGTGAGTTTAAAATATATCTATCCTCTGGCAAAGATCGATACGAAGGAGATCGATAAAAAAGGATGGGCCGGGAATCTGTTCTTGTTCTTCCTTCTCTCAATGGGGGTTTGGATTATATTGCTGAACAAGCCGTTCAGCTAATATGATCAATGGACGCGTCGATCAGATCTCCCAGCTCATTCTTTTATCGAGCAACTTGGTCGCGCATTCAAGGTGTCCATCCCTCAGATGCTGTTTTGTATTGAACACTTTTATGTCGCAATCCTTGAACGAATCCCCCAACGAAGCGGTCGTCAATGCTTTGATGAGAGCGACATCAGCATTTTTAACATCCCTTTTGACGATCGCTACCCATCTTCCATTCTCTATATACGGTCCCACCTTCGCTTCCCCTTTCCATCGGGCAAGGAAGGTCTTGGAGTTCGCCATCGTCACAGGTGGGCCGATATGTTTATAGGTCGGACTTAAGACATCTGTTTCAAGCAATAGACCGAAAACGACCTCATCCTCAGTGATGTTCAACGCTTTGTCCAAAATGCAGAAGTCATCTTTTTCCAATTGTGTGACAAGTCCATCAAGCGTTTTCCTCGCTTGAGGATAGAGGTTATCATCCACAATATCCGGCCTCTTGCAACTGGCAAAAACGATCGGGTGACCTATGGCATCTTCTCTTTTCCGGATCTCATCACATGACAGATTCATCCTCTTGTTCGGAAAGAAATACCTCATATCGGGTGAAGCTCGATACTCCTTGCAGGCATGAACAAAAAGACAGAACTTCTCCAGAGATAATGCGGAAGCAACGTTCCTGGACAGGTCCACGGGATCATAGAAGGTCAAGGGGCTTTGAAATCTCTTGCCACCTTTTCCATTGATGTCCAACCTTTCACCTGTCTTCCATGTCGATGCAGCTTCTAAGACCCCTTTGAACGTCCCATATTTTATCACAAGCAATTCAACAAGGTAACCTGAGAAACCCTGTGTTTTTGCCTCTGCTCCATATGCATCTATACCCTTCAAAAATTGTTTTAAAAGAATGACCTCCGATTTTTGCTCATCTTTTAGATTTGATATGATGTAATCGGTATGAAAAGGGGTCCTGTCCACCGCAGACATCATCATCTTGGTGTCACTGATCATATAACAGGGGACGATGTCAACCTCAAAACCATCAAAATGACCATGAACATAAGGATGCTCAGCATACCTTTTTTCTTTGTCCGTTAACAAAGCATCTCCGATTAGCAATCCTGTCTCTTCCATCACCTCTCTTTTAGTAGATGGTGAGAAGAGGATGAAAACATCAATATCTGGTCTGCCTACGTATGTATCTTTGGCAACAGAACCTACCAATCTTACATCTTCTATACAATCATATTTTGATGCAAGGGCCTTCACTTTTTTCAGAAGGTCCTGTGATTTATCTTTGACCTCCTTTTTCGATCGATCATTTGGACGGATTATTTCCAAGACTCTTTCTTCAAGATCCATAATCGGTCCATAAAACACTGTTCATACGATAATCCTTCTTATTGCACAAGAGAAAAATGCGTTTGAGGCCGATGAAGGGGATTCAGAACGGGTTTCATAGGAGGAGAGAAATGCATCGACCTCGAACGCTAACAAGTGTAAAATCATCTAGTATTTAAATGCAACACACGGATCGTTCATTAGTTGATCAATAATACGAAGTTTATTTGCCCTTTAGGCAAGTAATTGTTTTTATTAATTTTTTAATTTAATGTTATTAATTTATCATCGATTTTTGCCAGAATAATTGGATAAATAATCCAACTCTATATTTATTGCGTTTCAAATAAATAAATTCTACTAGTAATTTGAATCGTCCAGTAATGAAAATAATTAAATGAAAAAATGCATTAAAAAATTTACAAATTATTTTTAATAATTAATTGTATTATTAATTGCAATAATTAATTTTGAAATTAATTAAATACTGGATAAATCATACGAAATATCGTAATATTAAATTCATTATCATAAATATAACTTATAAATATAAATAAATTAATAAATTTTAGATATATTATATGTATCATATGAATAGATATTGATATTTATATTAATTATATTAAACTATATTTTAAGTCTAAACCAGATAGAGTAATATATCTTTTATTATTACTCTTAATTCATATATATAAATATAATATAATAATTGTAAATAATTATATATATGATGATATAATTAGCTTAATATACTCAACAATAAAATCGACAACATCAGAGATAGGATACGTGGTCCGAATTGGGGAGTGGTTTAGACTACGGATCCTTCTCGGATTGGAGGAGTCGAATAGGGGTGTATAAATGCTAGACATAAGTAGTGTAAACTATGACGTCATATTCAGGCGCTACGACATCTTGGTAGAGGCCAAGGAGAAGCCTGAAGACATCGCCGCGAAGATCCTTCCTAAGGACGCGCTCCTGAAGAAGGTCGCCGAGGACGTTGTCTTCATGAAATATAAGGACATCGAGGCCGACACCAAGGCTGCCCTTGAGAAGTTCAAGCCCGAGGAGATCATCGAGAAGGGGCTTGTCAAGGGAATGGACGTGGTCTCTGAGCTATATGGCCGGGGCATCTACTATCTCCCCCACGTCATGGTCGCCGCAGATGCAATGGACCGTGGGATTAAGCTCTGCTAGAAGAACATGAAGGGAGAGAGGAAGATGAAGGGGAGCGTCGTCATGCACGTCGCCGAGGGAGACCCGCACGACATCGGCAAGAACATTGCCGCGGTCCTGTTGAAGTCTGCCGGTTATGGCGTTGTCGACATGGGACGTGATGTGCCGATCGTCGATGTAGTAAAGACGGTCGAGAAAGAGAAGCCAGATGTTCTCACTGGAACAGCTTTGATGACGACAACGATGTCCGCCTTCCCGAAGATTTCGGAGAGGTTGCTGGAGAAGGGCGTCGAGCTGCCGTTCATCTGTGCAGGTGGTGCGGTCAACCGTGCGTATGTCGAATCATTCCCCATGGGCATATATGCGGTCGCGGCAGCACAGGGACCTGCGTTGGTCGGAAAGGCCATGGACGGATGGGACTGGAAGAAGATCAGGACCAAGTGGGATGAAGTGGTGAAGGGGTGAGATAGATGGCAATAAAGAGATACACGAAGATGGAGATGAAGAGTGCTGACGACCTCGTCTTTGGAGAGGCGAAGTACCCGCTCACCTATGGTCTGGGACAGAAGATCGGGGCAGGAACGGTCGTTCCTGAGATCAACTTTGCTCCAAGGCCGGGATCTGAGAAGAACCCACAGACGCTCACCCGCGAGTATGTCGACTATATCACAAAGGACATACTTGACCGCGCAGTTACGCTCGGTTTCCCTGCGGTCCAGCTCGAGAACGAGTGGATCTTCCAGATGGGCAACGACCCAGAGAAATTCGCGAAGCCGGTCGTCGAAGGCCAGAAGGCATTGATGCAGAAGTACCACGACGAGTACGGCATTGCGCTGTCCATAAGGCACACGGTCGCCGACCCAAGGCTTTGCGAGAAGGGTATGCGCCCGGGCATGGACAAGGAGCACAACTACCCAGAGAAGGTCATTGAGTCCCTCGAGGTCGCCGCTAAGAACGGTGCCGATGTGCTCTCCATAGAATCGATGGGTGGCAAGGAGCTCGCTGACTACGCGATATTGCACCAGGACATAAAAGGATGGTTGTTCGGTATCGGCTACGTCGGCTCCATTGACATGGAGTGGCTGTGGCCTCAGATCGTCGACATCGCCAAGAAGAACAAGGTCATAGCCGGCGGTGACACGAACTGCGCAGGCGCCAACACCTCGATGTTCATGGCCGGCGGATACCTGGACAAGGACATTCCGAGGACATTCGCTGCCGTCACGAGGGCAATCGCATCCGCCAGGACGCTCGTTGCCTATGAGTGCGGTGCGACCGGACCTGACAAGGACTGCGGCTACGAGGGTCCGATTCTCAAAGCCATATCTGGAAAGCCATCCGCTCAGGAAGGAAAGGGCGCCCAGGACGCTCACGCGGACCTCATGGGCAACCTCATCGCCTCCACCTGCGACCTGTGGTCCAACGAGTCCGTCGAGTACCACCCTGAGTTCGGTGGGTCATCCGTGGCCTGCTGGCTAGGTGTCATCGGCTACGAAGCTGCGTTGATGAACACTGCCAAGCAGCTGAAGCAGGACAAGGTGCTCCGTGACCTGTACGCCGCATGCGACAGCTACCGCAGCCCAGAGGGCTTCATCCTGCGCTACGACAACGCATACAAGATCGGTGAGGCCATCGTGGCGGAGGGCAACGACATCTACCTGAGGGCGAAGGCCGCTGGCCTGAAAGCCGCTGAGCTCATAATGGAGAGCAATGACAAGGGCGGAATCAAGCTGAGCAAGCACGAGCGTGACATGCTCAACAAGGTCATCGCCGACCTCAAGTCGTTGCCGGACAGCGCTTCCAAGTTCGAAGAGGCCTGCCTGAAGGAGTACAAGAACGTACCAGGCTGGAACCCGAAGAACTACGGACTCTGAGCAAGATCGAGTGTTTCCACCTCCAAACCCTTTCCATTTTCCTTTTTAATATGATCCTTGTGGACCAGGATTATTTTTAAAAATTCTCAATAAACTATCTTTTTCAAATCCTAAAATAGGATAAGGGATAGAACCATTTTTTTTAAGTGAGCTTCCTTTAACGTTATCGGTGTCGGCAAATCTGCTGGACAATTTAATTGGCCATTCAGTCATGCAGAATAATACATCTCTGTTCAATCATTCCATACATATCAATGGTAATAACGAGCCCATGCCCTCATCAGGCGCAGATACTGGACCTTCGCCATGAGGCAGAAAAGAGATGTTGCCATCATAGGGCCTAGGGCATAAGGCCCTCCGAACCTTTTTTTATATATTTCATATAGACTGATCTGGTCACACCTCGATCGTCATCTTCTTGAGGTCGAACACCTTCTCAGGACAGATCCTGACGCACCTCATGCAGGCGGTGCCATTGCACAGGTCCGATCTTATCTGTATCTGGAAATCGCCCCTCTGCTCAACGATCTCGATAGCGTCCTCAGGGCATTCCTCTTGGCACTTATGACAGCCGATGCATCCCTCGAAGGTACCGTATATCAGAGTTCCGATGTCCCTGAGGATCTTCAGCCCTTTCTTGCCCAGGACGGGTATGTCCCTGTCGACGAGCTTGTGCACCTCTGCCTCCACTATCTTATCTGGCAGCTCTTGTATGCCCATGGTCTTCAGGAAGAAATTGTATGTCTCCTTCGGCATCCCTTCCTGCCACATCCCCAGCTCCTGGAGATAGATGGTCTCGAACACCTTGTCAGTGGCGAACATCACATGGTTTGCTCTTATTGAATTGGCCTTGGCCTGCAGAACATCGATCATTCCAGGGTCCCTTACGATATCCGTTGCCATCGCCAGCGAGGTGTTCCCCACCTGGTAGATCTTCTTTGGCGTGGCAGGCAGCAGACCTACCTTCTGCGCCTTTATGGCATCCACATATGTACCTGAGGCACCTGACATGTACATCGAGTCCAGGTCCTCGAACCTCATCCCCGCATGCTCCATGAGCGTGAAATGTCCGGCGCGCATTGCCCCGAACGCCTTTGAGGCCTCGAGGAAGTCCTTCTGATCGATATAGATGCCATCCTGGAGGTGGATCTTGCCGTCCAAGGTCGTGAACTTCGGAGCCTTGATGTTCCCGTTCTCAAGGCCCAATGCGATGGCCGCAACGACACCAGTACCAGTGATCCCTTTTGCCCTGCCATGCATCTTCCCTTCTTCCACGATGTTCCCGGAATTGATCTCTACCAGATCTCCTTCTGTGGGCATCAGGTCATCATTTAGAACCTTGCACCTCCAATAGGAATCGAAATCCACGTCCGATATCGCCCCTGGGGAGGCGAGCATCCCAAAATGCACTGACTGCCCCTCCATGGCCGGTCCGGCGGCCGCTGACCCGGTATAGATCTCGTCCCCCACCTTGAGCGCCATCTCTGCGTTCGTGCCATAATCCGTCACAAGGCAGTTCTCTTTGCGCTCCAGGAGACCGGTCTTGAACATCATGGCCAGAGCATCTGCCCCTATCTCATGTTTGATCGAAGGCGGGACGTAGACCGGAGAGCTCTTCGGCACATCGATGCCAACATCATCTGAGTTGATCACCTTTGCATCCCTTTTCTGTGGCTCCACGCCTCTGGCCTTCAAGGCCCTCTCCCCTGCGAACGCCAGGTCCCTTATCTCCATGTTCTGGAATATCGATAGCTGGATCGGGTTCCCACAGACAGCGAACCTTTCGATCTCCTCTTTTGGCACGCCCAACAATCCGATCAGCTTGTTGATCGTGTCCACCATAAGCCTGTTCGCGATGTTCTGGTCCACCTCTATGCAGAAGGTCAGATGGTCCATCACATTGGCACCCGGAACTGGATGCCTGACAGTGATAGCGGTCGAAACGATCTGTCCCGACCCCAGGTCGACCGCATGCATCCTTGTCCCGCTCGTCCCTATATCAATAGATATCCCGTACAGTCCTTTCCCCCCTTCGACTCAATGTCCATGAGCGCACTGGTGCCCTGCCTTATGGAAATGGA
The DNA here is from genome assembly GCA_013415865.1 of Methanomassiliicoccales archaeon. Classification (NCBI taxonomy): domain Archaea; kingdom Methanobacteriati; phylum Thermoplasmatota; class Thermoplasmata; order Methanomassiliicoccales; species Methanomassiliicoccales archaeon. The sequence continues at coordinate 587,887 of CP058896.1, read as the reverse complement.
CATCTCTGGAGAGCCCCTCCAAGGCCTTCTCCAATGACCGTTCCACCTCCTCGTCATCAAGGTTCAGCACCGCTGCCATTATCCTGACCCTTCCTTTTGTAACGTTCCCGTCCTCTAGGCCATCATCCTTCTCCACGCCCAGACCAACATCGACGACGCTGAGCTTATAATAGCCCAGGTCCACCTCGGCTATCATCTTGACGTGCCCTATCAACGCCCCCCTCCCCTCAAGGTCCTTGGCCCAGGACATGATGAACCTGTCCAACGCCTCCTTGAATATCTCGGAAGGTACCCTGGCCTTTTCCAGATGGAGTTCAACTCCCGTGCTGCCCGCCCCTGCCAGCTTCTTTGAGTCCTCGGTCACCTGACCGCCCCCGATTGACCAAGGAGCATGCTCTCAAGGTGGTCCACGCCCTTGTCCTCTCGGGCGCTCATCCTGACCAGTTGGACCTTGGGGTTCAAGCCGGTGACGAGGTCCTCGACCTCCTTGATCCTCGCTTCATCTACAAGGTCGATCTTGTTGACCGCCACGATGTTGACATCCTCTATCTGCCGCCTGAAGAAGAGCTCCGCCTCGCGGTATATCTTGGTCGCCCTATAGGCGTCCACCACGCATATGCCCAGCTTCGCGTCATATTCTACCATCGACGTCCTGATTATCTTGTCTATCTTCGATGGCAGTGCGATCCCGGTAGGCTCGATGAAGATAGCGTCGGCCTTATAGTCATTGCTCACCACGCGCAGGGTGTTCTGCAGGCTCCCTGATAGTGAGCAACATATGCAGCCCTCGGTGAGCTCGACGCTGTTCAATCCGTATCGATTTATCAAAGCGCCGTCGACCCCGACCTCCCCCACCTCATTGACGATGATCGCGGTCCTTATTCCCTTGGAACCAAGACGTTTACCGAGCTCTATCATAAGCGTCGTCTTTCCGCTTCCCAGGAACCCTGATATCAGGCAGATCATCATCACTGTGTGATGACCTTTGGCCGATTAAATAATTTCCCTGCAAAATGAATGCTGGCTGCTTCTTTAGAGTTCAAAGGTCGACCAACAATGAGCGCACGATCTAGCAGCTCAGTCCACCGCTTTTGAGCATCCGCTGATCAAAGGCCCCTTCTCAACCCTCTCCGGCCCTTTGACCGCCCTGATCTTCTTCCCGACCGTGACGGTCATAAGGTCCTCGGCGGCTATTGTCCTTACCCCGCTCTCCTGCTCCACATATTGAGCTTGCCTCGATGTGCCATTATAGACCAGTTTAGCGCCGAAATGAGTAAGAACGACCGCTTCTGGACGTATACGCCTCGCGATCTCCGCAGCATCCTCGGTACAAATATGGTTGGGGACCCTGGAACCGAGGGGCCTTGTCAATGAGAGTATGAGCAGCCTCGCCCCCTCATGGCTCCTCACCACCTTCTCGTCCAGCTCGGTGTCGCTCATGTATGATATCTGGCCAGAGCTAGTTCTGAGCACGAATCCGACCCCAACGGGATCGCTGTGCCTGGTAGGTGTCACGGATATCCCAATCTTTCCAAGGGCGAACGTGTCGCCTGGCGACAGAGAGAGCACCCTCTCCGGAAGACCTTTGTGATAGGCTGATACGGCTGGGCCATGACACCCGTCGCCTTCAATGACGCTCGTGCTGCCTGCGAGCGTCCCCCTTCTCTTAAGACCTCCCCGCGTCATGCCCTCGAGCAGCACCTCCGTGTCTGTGTAGTGGTCAGGGTGACAATGTGAAACCAGTATGGCATCGGTCTTGGCGGGGTCCAGTCTCAACCTGGCCATGTTCACCAGGGCGCCTGGGCCGGGATCGATGTGGACGTTCGCCCCGTCCCTGACGTATATGCCCCCCGTGGAGCGGACCTGGTATATGGTGGAGAACCTCCCCCCGCCCGTCCCTAGGAATGTTATGGTCGTCATCGCCCTTCCTTGTCCGGCGGTATCACCCTCAGTCCTGATGCATATTCAACCTTTTTGCGCGGGCTATGCTCCGGACAATGACTATTTATCATCCGCGTGGATATTCTGGCCGATAAGATGCGCCTTTTGATCAAGGATGCGACTGTGGTCACCCAGGATGCGAAAAGGAGGATAATCAGAGGAGATGTCCTGGTCGAGGATGGAAGGATAGCTGCGGTCGGCACCTCCGATGCCGACGCGGATGAGACCATCGAGGCGAAAGGCGACATCGTCATGCCAGGGCTCATTAACACGCACACCCATGTGGCCATGGCCGTCATGAAGGGGATGGCGGACGACGTCCCATTCCCAGATTTTTTAGAAAAGGTGTTCGCGATCGATTCCGACAGGACCGAAAAGGACCTTCTCCTCGGTTCCAGATTGGGCATATTCGAGATGCTCCGTTCAGGAACGACGACCTTCGTGGACCTCTATTATTCTGAGGATATCGTCGCCAGGGCCGTCACAGAGACCGGGATAAGGGGGGTGCTATGTTGGGCCGTCCTCGACGAGGAGTTCACGACCCAGAAGGGCAATCCTTTGGACAACTGCAGAAGGTTCTGTGAGGACCACAAAGACAACGAGAGGGTCATACCGGGCATCGGTCTCCAGGGGGTGTACGTCTGCTCTACGGAGACGTTCCTTAAGGCAGATGAGATGTCGAGAAAGGAAGGCCTTCTTATGCACATGCACCTTTCGGAGACGCGCAAGGAGGTCTACGACCATAAGGACAAGCATGGCAAGAGACCGGCCGAGCATCTTGAGTCGATAGGCGTCCTGAGCGATAGGGTCCTTGCCGCACATGCCGCCTGGCTGACCATGAACGAGGTCCGAGCCCTTGGAAGGAATCATTGTTCCGTCGCCACCTGCCCTGTATCGAACATGAAGCTTGCGACCGGAGGCATCGCGCCGATACCGGAGATGATTGCAAATGGCGTCAACGTCACCGTTGCCACCGATGGATCGACCACCAACAACAGCCTCGACATGCTCTCGGAGATGAAGTTCCTATCGTTACTTCAAAAATCCAGCAGATGGGACCCGACCGTGCTGCCGGCCCAACAGGTGTTGGACCTCGCCACGGTGAACGCCGCCAAGGCGATAGGAATGCCCGACCTGGGCTCGATAGAGTTAGGGAAGAGGGCGGACCTGGCCATCCTCGACGGCTCGGCGCCGAACCTAAGGCCGTTGGTCCCTGAGAACATCGTCTCGAACATCGTCTACAGCGCGAATGCAGGTAATGTGAAGACGGTGGTCTGTGATGGTAAGATCGTGATGAGGGACAGGAAGATCCTTACGATCGATGAGCGGAAGGTCGTAGAAGAGAGCGAGGGCATCTTAAAAGGTCTTCGTGACCGAGGAGCCTCAATTTTATAAAATGGTCCCGACTCCCGGATTTGAACCGGGGGCCTGCTGATATCGGCGTCAAAGTAACCGGCAAGCCGGTAAACCCACTACAGTCAGCCGCTCCAGCCAGTCTGAGCTAAGTCGGGTGGCTTTCCTCCTAATCACCTCACCATATTTAATTTTGCCGTAGAGTTCTGAGCCGAAGGAGGCATCCAGTACGTCCGAACTCTCTTCATATGAAGGAGTCTGATGATTCTGATCGATGCTGCGGGATGTCTGACGTTCGATGAGTCAAATACGCATCGTAATTTTTCATAATCATTAATCCAGTCGGTCCCATCAACAAAAGTATTTATATCATGCTGAACATACTTTGTCCGACAAAAGAGGTCGGATAGACCTCTTCTGTACTCCAAGGTGGGGGCGATGGAGGAGAACGACCTCGAAAAAGTGACCCTTCGTCTACCGGCCCGATATGTGAGGGCATTGGACTTCCTGGTGAAGGCCGATGACTTCCCATCACGGTCAGAGGCGATAAGGGCAGCCATCCGTGACTTCATCTACGCAAGGGTCGACCTTGTGGCAGACAAGATGAAGAAGATGGAAGAGGCCGAACGGACCCTAGCGAGCATCGAGGAGATGGAACAAAGGTATCTGAGGAAGTAGCCGGTCAGAATGGGATGGGGTGCACGCATTCTGAGGGGCTAGGTCACTATTACCTCCCCTTATTTTTTTATTTTTTTGCTCATTCTCGAACAAGGCCAGACGATCAGGTCAATGAAAATTGAAACGGAAAAGGAGTTTCAAAGAGGACGTCAACCGATGTAGCCCAGGTCCTCGCGCTTGGGCACGACAGGCTCCTCGGCCTCCTTCAGCTTCGATGCTAGGGCGTCGATCTGCTCCGCCTTGTCCCTCAGAGCACTATAATCGACGTTGACGCCGACGATGGAGGATAGCACCTTCAAAACCGCCTCCGCGCCCTTAGGGTCGACGAAGTAACCTGACGTCTCGCCCATAAGGCATACAGCCTCCATACCGAAGTTCTTGCCCAGTCCCAGGAGCAGGCCCGAAGCACCGACAATCCCGCTGCCTGGCTCCCCCTTTGAGAAGATGACCCCCTTTGCCTTCATCTCCTCGACGAGATGGGGGTGTGTGGCCGCACCGAGCACCCTCGGGTTCTCCAGCAATCTTCCTACACCATAGCCCCCAAGGGTGTAGATACGTTTGACATTGTAACCTCTGATATACTGGAGCATGTGATAGGACAGTTCATACTGGCCCTCTGGCGTAAGGCCTTGGTAGTCCCCAAGGAGGATGATGAGGTCATGCTCCTGCCCCTCCATCTTCACATAGTAGAGCTCGTTGCTGACCAGCCTGATCAGCCCATTGTCGTCGACGAGCACCTGCGGGGGGAAGAACTTAGAGTAGATGTCGGCGAACTTAACCCCCTTCAGCTGCTCGACCATGTGGTCAGCTGCCAGCTTGCCTACATTGCCGACACCGGGAAGCCCCTCGATGAATATTGGGTCCTTCAGTACCGGTCTCTCCTTCTCGATCATAAGAATATTGTCCATGTCACTGCCTCCTCTTTGCCAAGAGCATTCTCCTGTATTTGCCATAGCGGTCGTCGGGCGAGTATCTCGCCGGTATAGGGACGGTCGTAGCCTGACCGCATCTGGGGCACACATCCTTCAAGGTGTATTCCTTACAATTGTCACATTTCCTGAGCGAGGTCTTCATCGTACCCTCATTTCCAGGACCAGATTATGTCGTACGCTGAATAATATATTTCCTTTGAACAAGGGGCCGGTCACTTGTTTGCCTCGCGGTTGAAGACGCCCTCTCCACCGCATTCCTTGATCCTGTTGATCATTATGGTGGTCCCCGCCTTGAGCTCTTCCTCGGCCTCTTTGTAATCGGCCGCGGTGACCACGACACGATACTTTGGCGCGCCGATGTATTGGACGGTCATCTTGTCCTCCCTTCCTTCCAGTCCGGCCAAGAGGGACCCCTTTATCTTCTCTATGCCATCAGGCGCAGGACATCTCATCTCGAGATACCCCGATATCTGTACGAACGGCGGTGTGACGTTCTCCTTCGCGACCTCGATAAAAACATTGTTCCAGTCGCCCTCAAAGCCCGCCTCTTGCAGTGCCTTGGGGTTCGCGGCGCACGCCTCGAAGGCGGCGTACAGGGTTCCGAAATGCTCCATGAGAGCGAAGCCGAACTTCTCAAAGCACTCCTTTACCGGCATCCTGAGCCGCTCGGCCACTATCTCCATCAGTTTGTCGGCCTTGTTCTCGTTCTTCCATTCCTGGATCTTGTCACGTCGCTGGTGCTCGTTGACGGTCTTCAACGAGAGGTCTATGTGCCCCTTGCTGGGGTCGACGCCCAGGACCTTGCAGACGATCTTTTGGCCTTCGCGTATGAAGTCCCTGATGTATTTGACCCACCCGGTGGCAACATCCCTCACGTGGATGAAGCCCTCCTTGTTGCCGTACTCATCCAGGGTGACGAAGGCGCCGAAGCTCTTCACGTTCTGAACTGTACATACAACGAGCTCGCCTTCTTCCGGGAACTCGCTGGTCTTTGGCATTAGTCGACCACCTCAAGCAGCTGCCCTTTGATCTCCCCTTGGCCTCCCTTGGGCCTGATCAAAGTGGAGCCGCACACGTGGCAGGTGACATTCGTCGCTGGCTTCTTGAACGCGACCTGCTCGTTCCCGCAGTCCGCGCATTTGATCTTCACGAAATTGTTGGTGTGGGTCATGAGCATCACTCCGTCAGCTCGAACTTCTTTGCACGGAAGCATGGCTTCTGGTGCGCTTTCTTGCATTTCTTGCAGCGGTATCTGAGGGAGATCCTCTTGGTGGGCTTCTCACGCCCCTCCGGCTTTGGCCTTGGGAAACCTCCATAACCTGAGGTGGCCCTCCTGAATCTCCTCTGGCCCCACTTGAGCTCACTTGCCTTCTTCTTCTTGACCCTCTCGACCTCATGGTCGGTGTGGACCTTGCAAGTGGGACAGTAAGTCTTGATCGCCCTGGGCATCTTCATCAATATCACCCTTGGATGAAGGAGCCCTAATACTCAATTATTATTTAAACTCTTAGCACTATGAGGCCATCTGGAAGTATGCTGGCCATGATGCAGCGATGCTATTCCAGAGGTCAAAATGTCAAGGGCCGGAGGGGCATGTTCATCATGTAAGGGGCGCCCTTGTAAACGGCTCATACCGGTCGACCGCCAGAAGCTGATCGCGCCCTTAGGGAATATTTAAATTATTTTAGTAATGGCATTATAATCACGAGAAGAGGCATAATTTATCTGGGACTGTTACAATTAAATCATATGCCAGCATCTTATCCAGGCATTTCAATAATAATGAGAAATAGAAAATCATTTATATCTACGACATAATAAATGTTTTTAAGGAACCGTTCAAAATCGAATAAACCGTTTTACTAAGGGGAGCGTGTTTGAAAATGGTCGAGAGAGGCTTTAACAAGAAAGACGAGACGCTCGTCGAGATACTGATGGGCACAGGCATGCCCAAGAACGTCGCCAAGACGTTGGCCTACCTGCGCAAGAAGGAGGAGACCACGTCGGTCGACATCGAGCTTTCTACCCAGCTGAGGCAGCCAGAGGTCTCGATAGCGATGCAGGAGCTAAGAAGGCGCAAGTGGGTCATCAAGCGTGACATAAAGAAAGAGGGAAAGGGCAGGCCTGTGCATTCGTACAAGCTCGCGATACCTTTTGAAAGGATCATAGAGACATTGGAAAAAGAAGAGAGGAAGCGCATCGAGAGGATCGAGGCGAACATAGAGCTGCTGAAGCAACAGGCCCAGCAGGGACAGGGTCCCTGACCCCCTTAGTGACAAACCATTTATCCATGACCTTCTAGCGTTCTCTTATCTCTATGCCGTTCTCCCGGGCGATCACGACCTTTGTGGCCATTCTCAGGAACAGACCGGTCTCTACCACGCCCGGTATCTGTTTGAGCTGTAGCTCGAGGGCATAGGGGTCCTCGATGCAATCGAACCTGCAGTTGTAGATGTAGTTCCCGTTGTCGGTGATGAAAGGCGTCGCCCCGCCCTTGAGCTCCGGTTGGCAGCCAAGCATCTCGAGGTGCCTTCTCGTCCTTTTATGCCCGAACCTCACGACCTCCACCGGGAGCGGCGACCTCGTACCTAGCTTGTCGACCATCTTTGACCCATCGACGATGATGACCTCCTGCCTTGACACGTACGCGACCATCTTCTCCCTCAGAAGGGCGCCGCCCATCCCCTTGATCAGGTCCATCCTTCCGTCGACCTCGTCCGCGCCATCGATGGTGAGGTCGATACGGTCCACGTCGTCAAGCTCTAAGAGAGGTATGCCCAGTCTCCTCGCCTGCTCCTCGGTGGCCTTGGACGTCGGAACACCTTTGAGGTCATACCCCTGGGCGACGAGCCTTCCGATCGCCTCCACCGCGTAATATGTGGTGCTTCCGGTGCCCAGGCCCAATATCATGCCGTCCTTGACGAGCCCGACCGCCCTCTCCGCCGCCTTTTTAAGTTCGCTCATGTCAGACCCCGAAGTTCATCTTGATCGCCGCGGTCAGCTTCTCGACCACGAAATCGTTCACCTTCTTGCCCTTCTCGGCACTGGCCTTTGCCGCATCCCCGACGAAGCAGTCGGGATAGAACCTCTCCGGATGACGGACGACCATGAAGTTCGGGCTCGTCGCGCATCCGCGCCTCCTTTTCTTCTTTACAAGCTCGGGCCTCAGCGCCAAGACCCTGGAGGTCTCGATTATGCCCCCATGGCCATCGTCCTCCTCTCCGCAGAGCTCGTCCTTCATCTTGAACGCATAATCATAATCGGAGAGCACCATGAGCTGAAGGTCCTCATATTTCCAGACAAGCTCCTCTCCTGCGGACTTGAGGGCGGCCATGTGCACGGTCCCGGCGTGGCCTGTCAATATCACGACCTTCCTGATGCCTTGGTCATAGAGCGATGAGACCACATCTATGGCGACCGCCTTGAGGGTCTCCATCCTTATGCCCAGCGTGCCGGGCATCCGCCTTGTGGAGCTGTGCTGCCCATATGCCACTATCGGGGCCACGAGCCCTCCTATCCTCCTGGCGACCTCATCTGCGACATACATGGGCTGGAACGAGTCCGTTCCCAAGGGCAGATGCTCACCGTGCGCCTCGACCGCCCCAAAGGGAAGTATGACCACAGGGCCTTTCTTCACCGCCTTGGCGAAATCCACCGAGCTCATCTCCTCGATCCTCATGTCATCACTTCCTCTTCGGCGCTATCAGTTTCGTGCCGCAGACAGGGCAGAGGCCCTTGGACAACGAATCCTTGTTGAACCTCTCGACCAGGGTCCTGTTGATCTCCTCCAACCTCTCGTCCGGTATCGTCTTGCCGCACTTGGGGCAGTACATGACCTGGCATTGTCGAGGCCCTAGATATTTTCTCCTAGCAAGGTTGATGAGAGGCGAGGGACATCGGCCTGACGTGAAGCTCGCCGCACTTTTCTCTGGAGGGAAGGACTCGACATACGCGCTCTATCTGGAAGAGCAGATGGGCCATGAGGTGACGGTGCTCGTCACCATGGTGCCGAGGGACCCCTATGCCATGCTCTTCCACACGTTGAACCTGGACCTCATGCCCCTGCATTCGAGGTCGATGGGCAAGGAGGTCAGGATGGTGAGGACGAGCGGCGAGGAGAAGGACGACCTGCGTGCGTTGAGCGATGAGCTTTCAGCTCTTGACGTCGACGGCGTCGTCACCGGTGCGATCGCGTCGGACTACCAATGGGACAGGATCAACGGCGTCTGCGAACGGTCGGGGCTGAGATGCCTCTCCCCCCTATGGAGGAAGGACCAGGAGATGCTCCTGAGGGACATGGTCGCCGCAGGCATCAGGGCCATCATCGTCGGCACCTTCGTGGAGGGCATGGACAGAAGCTGGCTGGGCAGGGAGATCGACACCTTCGCGATAGACGAGCTTATACGTCTTAAGAAGAGGTTTGGCATCAACGTCTCCGGCGAGGGCGGGGAGTACGAGACCCTCGTGCTCTCATCGCCTTTGCACTCCCGTCCGATCAAAGTGCTTTCCAGCTATGTGGAAGAGGACAGGTCGTCATCAAGGCTGGTGGTGACCGATGCGGACCTCGCATGATCATCTCCCGGTGATCTTCCTGCATTCCTTGATCAGACCGTCGATGTCGGGCGTCTGATGCGTGTCCTCCGGGACCCAAGCGTAGAGGAGCACGCCCTCCTTCGAGATTATGAAGGCCGACCTGCATGCCCTGCCCTTGAACCAGCTGTCCTTGGGGCAGAGGACGCCGAAGGCCTCTGCCACCTTACCATCCACATCAGAGAGCAGGGTGAACGGCAGCCGCATGTTCGAGCGCCAGGCGGCGTGCGAATAGTAAGTGTTCGTGCTGATACCGACCACCCTCACCCCGGCATCGACGAACTGCTGGTACTTGTCCCGCACCTCGCCCATCTGTATCGAGCACAGCATGCCGAAGTCGGACGGATAGAAGAAGATCAGCACAGGGCCGTCCGCCCTAAGTTCGCTCAGGCCCACCGGTCTGTTGCTCTCATCGGGCAGGGTGAAGTCTACCACCTTGGTACCGAGCGGAGGGGCCTTTCCTGTTATCATCACAACGGGAGCTGTCCATATGGTTAAAGATTGTTTTGGTCCCTGACCGATCATCTCTCCTTCATCAGCTCGGTGCACACCCTGACGAGCTCATCGTAGTCAGGCTCCAGGGAGGGGTCCTCCGGGGCCCACTTGTATCTTATGACCCCTTTGAGGTCGAGTATGAACACGCACCTGTAGCTCCTTCCGCCCTCCAGGTAGCCATAGGCGATGTCGTTCGGGTCGGGCATCACATCATACATCCTCGAGACCTTTCCATCCCGGTCGCTGAGGAGCGAGAACGGCAGGTCGAGGGCGATGATCCAATTGCCATGGGAATAGGTGGTGTTCGTGCTTATCGGGAGGAGCGTGCAGATATCCTTGAGCTGCGGATAGTACTCCTTCAGGCCCTTAATCTCGACGGTGCACATCATGCCGAAGTCGGAAGGGTAGAACGCCAGGATGACAGGTCTCTTGCCGATGAACGAGCTCAGCCTGACGGGCTCATTGTCCTCCTTGGGGAGCTCGAAGTCCGGTGCCTTGTCCCCGACGTTCAGCCCATAGACCTTCTCCGCCATCCATCACCACCTCAGACCAGAGGCCTGCCTTCCTTCATCACCTGTCGTCCATCGATGAAGACGTCAGGACGGAGAACGAGGCAGTCCAGATGTATCATGGCATGGGCGTCGTTCTCAAGGTTCATGCCTATGGCGAAATGCACCGTGCCGCCCACCTTCTCGTCCTCCAGGATGTTGCAGGACATCTTTGCCCTGGGGTTCAGACCGATGCCCATCTCGCCCAGGTGCCTCGTGTTCTTCGCATCCTCGAGCTTGCCAAGGCCCCTCGCCTGCGCCTCCGACCTATCGAGGAGCTCACGTAACTTCCTTGCGGTCTCCTTCCCGGATATCTCAACGGCAAATCCCTTTTCGAACCTTACCCTCACAGGCTCATCAGGGAGCTCGGCGGCGGTGTCTAGGTCGATGGTACCGTCGAACACTATGGCCCCCTCTGCCGTCCCATTGGCCGGCGACACGTACACCTCGCCGGTCGGCAGGTTGCCGCCTTGACCGGGCTGGCGGAAGTCCCCGTCATCGTAATGCCCCTTCCTCCCCTCTATCCTGAACCTTATGTCCGTGCCGGAGGGCGAGGTAACGTGGACCTCTTTTCCTTCGTCTATCAGCTCCTTCAAGGCCTTGGCGTTACGTCGGAGCTCCGTATAGTCGATCGGCACGCCCCTTTCAAATATGTCCCTCGTGCAGTTCGGTGACCAGAACGACCTGCAGCGCTTGTCGCCCTCAAGCACCTTGTCGTAGATGTGCGAGTGCTTCCTCTCATCCCTGCCTATGTAGCCGATATGAGTGCCGTACGGGTCCTTCCCGATCCTGCCGCGACAGATCGCGATCACTATATCGGGCTCGCCCCTTATCGCGTCCAGGACGGCAGGGTCGGCGAACGAGAAGTTGTCCTTCTCCTCCTGGACAACCATCACGGGCGTGGCCTTCATCTCTCTCGCCTGTATGAACAGTTCCTGGCATATCTCGAAGACATCACCTCCGAGGTTGGTGACTATCAGGACCCTCTCCCCCTCCTTGACCGCCAGGCATTCCTTCAGTGCGACCGAGGCGGCCTCCTTGAGCTTTGCATCATCGGCCATATCCCCCTGAGGGGAACTGAACGTATATATGGGTTGAGGGGACGTCGATGGCCAGGTCATAGCTCATTTGGTATGGACGGCCGCAACGGTCCTGTTCTGATGCCCAGGCCGTAATGATGGCGGACATGGTATCATCAATTCTCAAACCGTCTTAGAACATCCATTTATTTTGAAAGATTGTTGCCCCGAGCGGAGATGTGGGGAAATGACGTACTATCTAAAACCTAACGCGGACATAGAGGGTTTCGAGGCCAACATCTGGGCATATGCGGTCCTCATCAATGCGCTCGATGTGCTCGACGCGGACATGACCGAGTTCACGATATTCAACGACGGGGAGGAGATCTCACAAAAGGCGGCCGAAGGATGGGGAAGGCTGCTGCAAGAGAAGAAGCATCTCCTCAAGGCCGTCAACGTTTTGAGCAAGAATGGGCTGGAGCGCACGGTGATGGTCCTGAGGACCATGAACAATGATGAGATAAATGATATCGTCAGCCAATATGTCGATGAGAAGGCCAAGGTCCTGAGCATCGAGGAGCCTGAACCTGAACTGATGAAGCTGATAGACCGGTTTGCTGATTTCCTGATCAACTGCAAAGGGTTCAGGCAGTACTGAGGTCGAGGGGAGGCCTTAAATCGCATTTTTATCAAGCTCAAAGATATATTCCTGAGATATGGACAAGTGAAAAGGTGGGGAGGTCATGGAGGACTTAATCGGTATCATACTATTGGTGCTGGGACTGGGCATGGGCATCGGCTTTACGTATTTTGTCACCAAAGACAGGGTCGAGACCGCCAGGGAGAAGGCGATGACCGAATCGAGGTCGCAGATAGAGGCCCTGAACGAGAACATCAGGTACAAGGAGGGCACGATAACGGACCTGAGACAGCAATTGGAAGGTCTTCATAAAGAAAGGACCGAGCTCATCGAAGAGAGGTCCTCCCTCAGGCAGCAGCTGATGACAGAGAGGGAGAAGCTGAAGGAACAGGTAGAGCTCCTGGCGAAGGCAGAGGAGAGGTTCACCGAGACCTTCAGGTCATTGTCCTATCAGGCCTTGGACATGAACAACCGGTCCTTCCTCGCGCTCGCGGAGGAGAACCTGAAGAAGTTCCAGGAGAAGGCCAATATGGACCTCGAGAGCAGGCAGAGATCCATAGAGACCGTCCTGCAGCCGATATCCTCCACCCTGACCAGCCTCGACACGGTGATAAAGAAGGTCGAGGAGGACCATCTGAAGAGCACCGTCCAGATCCAGGAGGGAATAAGGCAGCTGTCGGAGAACGAGCTGAGGCTCCAGGCCGAGACAGCAAAGCTGGTGAACGCCCTAAGGACACCAGGGGTGAGGGGGAGATGGGGTGAGATGCACCTCAGGCGCCTGGTCGAGATGGCAGGGATGACCGAGCATTGTGACTTCGACGAGCAGATGTCGGCCGATGCCGAGGAGGGGAAGAGGAGGCCTGACATGGTCATCAACCTCCCTGGCGACAGGACGATAATCGTCGACTCGAAGGTGCCCCTGACCGCCTATCTCGAGGCCTTGGAATCTTCGGACGAGGAGACAAGGAGGTCATGCCTTGAGAGGCATGCCAGGCAGATCAGGACGCACATCGACGACCTTTCCTCGAAGAAATATTGGGATCTGATGGACAACGACCCCGAGTTCGTTGTCATGTTCATACCGGGGGAGATGTTCTTCAGCGCCGCACTTGAGATCGACCCCCAGCTTATAGAGTATGGTGTCAGCAGCAAGGTCATATTGGCATCACCGACGACCCTCATCGCGCTGCTGCTGGCCATCGCCCATGGATGGAGGGAGCACCACATCGCAGAAAATGCGCAGAAGATAAGCTCGATCGGGAAGGAGCTGTATGACAGGATTGACAAGTTCAGGGAGAGCTACGCGAAGGTCGGGAAACACCTGGCCAGTGCTGTCGATGCTTATAACAGCTCGGTCCCGACGTTCCAATCAAGGCTCTTGGTCAGCGCGAGGAAGCTGAAGGAGCTGAACGTTACGGTCGAGGAGGAGATAGACGACGTCTGCGAGGTCGAGAAGACCCCCAGATATCACCAGCTGGAGGAAGGGAGGTAGGTGGTCGGTCCCATGGATGTGAAAAAGGAGGATATGGTGTTCATTTCCAAAGCGCTCCTCTTGGCCGCATCACCGGTATCGTTCATTCTCCTGTTATGGTATGTGTTCAGGTTCTCCCTTTCATTGCTAGTGGGATGGACGATCGTCACCATCGCGGGCAACCTTCTGCTGCTCCTCATCATGCCGAAATTGCTGATAGGCAACATCAGAGGTACTGTTGACCAGAGCGACATCCCCTCGGAGGTCCAAAGTCTTGTAGAAGAGGTCGCCAGGTCCTTCGGTCTTCCGACCCCCATGGTAGGCATATTTATGGACGATGACCCGAACGCCTTCACTGTCGGGGTCGGGAAGGAGCACATCATCATGATCAGCAGCGGTCTGATCAGAACCTTGTCGCAGGAGGAGCTCAGGGCCGTCATAGCGCATGAGATGGCGCACATCAGTCACAAGGACGTTGCCCTGGGGTGCATGGCGACGGGCATAGGGCTGGTGCTGCGTGCCTGTGCTATGGTCGTCGGTGCGTTGGTGTTCATCGTTGCACTCATACTGCTGGCATTGTTCTCGAAGGGACGTTCCTCGTCCGGAAGCGCATTACTTCTATGGGGCGTGATCTCGGCGGTCACCGTCATCATGTTCCCGCTCTTCATAATGGCATGTCAGATGGCATTTTCTAGGAGGTTGGAATACGATGCGGACGAGGCGGCCTCACTGAGGACGGGGGGGCCGGGTCCTCTGATAAGGGCACTGGAAAAGATCCATGCCACGGGTCAGATGATAGATGTTCGAAGGAGCAAGGGCTGGGCAGGGGAGGCGACACTCGACCTATCATTCTATCACGAGCCGACGTCATTGAAGGACAGGCTCATCTCCAGTCATCCTCCGATCCACAAGAGGATCGAGAGGCTGAGGTCATTGGAGGGCGTACATCTCCATCCTGGCCATCAACCATCTTGGCAACTAGGAAGATCAGGGGAGCCATCTTCATCTTTGGGCACACGATGTCAGGGCTGTGGAAAGGACATAGCGTCAGATATGAGATTCTGTCCCTATTGTGGGAGAAGGTCAGGGTGAAATATGAAAGGACATGACGAAGGTTGAGGATAGGTGGCCCCTATTAGTGAAAGCAGGGGACGGTGATAGGCATTGAAAATGATGATACCCAGATGGACCAGAGACATGCGGAATGTCGAGCTGATAATGGCCGAACCTCAGGACCGTATCGAGAGGGTCGAGAACGAGCTGAAGGAGGCCCTGAGGAGGGACCCCTTCGGAGCCATGATGATATTGCCCTCCCCTACCGCCTGCGAGCAGGTCATCGAGAGGATTCTCGATGATGGTATCACGGTCCTAGGGGAACCGGTCTGCACATTGGACCAATTGGCCAAGGGCATCTTCAGGACCTGTGCCGAGAAAGAGGTGGAGATAACAAGGCAGCAGTCGGAGCTCATCCTGAGGAATGTGATGGAGGAGCATAGGGCCGAGGTCCCTGATTTTCACCCGTTGTGGGGCAACCTGGCCCCGACGGTAGCGGAGCTGAGGGCCCTTTTCGACACCTGGAGAGAGTTCTTGGTCGGCATCGATCGCATCAAAGGGGACGCCCGTAGACAGCAGTTGAAGGCCATCTACCTCTCATACCTCAGGAAATTGGATGAGAACGGGTTCTGCGATGACATCCGCATAAAAGAGATGGCGGTCAGATGGCTAGAACAGGGGAAGGTGAAGGTACCTGGCACGATATGGATGCTCGGCCTCAATGAGCTATGTCCTTTGGACCGGATGTTGGCGAAGGCCTTGATGGAGCGAACGGAACGTGCGGTCTTCATTGCAAGGCGGGATAGGGGGAGGGTCTTCAACGAGTATCTGGCATGGACCTTTGCCGGCAAGATCGAGATTGACAACCTCGCCCCGATCGAGAAAGCGGACCTGTCCGAAAGGGGCGTCAAGGTCAGGGCGCAGGTGTTCGTCGATCCCTTGGCGGAGGCGAGGGCCGTCGCGTCCGAGATACGGTCATTGATAGAAGGAGGCGCTCCCCCAGGCAGCATCTGTGTCATGATGCCGATGAGGCAGAAGACGGCCGAGCGCTACAGACAGGCGTTCGAGGACTGTGGAGTATGGTGCAACCTCGACGTCCCAACGGACCTCATGAGGTCCTCGGTGGTGCAGACACTCTTGCGGATATTCGATGCGGTGGTCGAGGACATGCCGAGGGAACATATCGTCCGTCTCCTCAGCTCCCCCTACGTCAGGTGGTATTATCAGCAGGACGGCGAGAGGAAGGTACTGGGCGGAGGGATGGTCGGCAGATATGCACACGAGGCCGGTGTCATAGGTGGCCCGGAGGATTGGAGGGAAAAGCTCGATGCCCTTCGCATCAGGACGATAGAGGAAGCGTCCGCACCCGATGTGCCTGTGCCCAAGAGGGAATGGATGCTGGCCAAGGCGGAAAGGATCTCCTGTATCTCCGAAGGCCTTCAGGCCCTTTTCACCAGGCTGAGGTCCATCGACGGCGTGATGGACGCCGAGGAGAGGCTTGTCCGCATAAAGGCGTTGCTGAAGGAGCTGGAGGCGGACAGGCATCTGGAGTTCGAGGACGAGCGCATATATACGCTGGAGGCGAGGTCGCTCTCCGCATTCTTTGACATACTTGACGAGCTGGTCGCGACGGAGAGGCTCCTCCCCTCAGGTGGGGAAACGTTCAGTTCCTATGTGCAGAGGGTGAGGTTGATGTGCTCCTCGTGCTCAAGGTCATTGGAGCCAAAATATGAGGACGCCGTGATGGTGACGGGTATCAGGTCGTCGGTCATGTCACGATATGACCACGTCTTCATCATCGGCATGGTGGACGGGGACATCCCCTTCCTCGGCGCAGGCAACCCTTTCATCACGGAAAGGGACATCGAGGAGCTGTATCTTCTGACCAGGTGGGACATGTTCAAGCAGGAGAAGATGTACCTCTATAGTGCCATAATGTGCGCAAGGAAAGGTCTGTGGCTGAGCTCCCACGCCACCGAGGACGGCGAGAAGGTCGTCACCTCTTCCTTCTTCGACGAGCTCTTGCGCGCTCAGAGGACCGAGCCCTTCATGAACGCGGAACCGACCTATTCATTGGCCCATCAGTCGACCTTATTGGGGAGGGCGGTCGCCGGAGACGGCCCATGGGAAGGGCTTCTTCGCCCTCCTTTTTTGGACCTGGATGACATCCTGATGCGGATAAATGTCGAGAGATGCCACCGTTCAGGGGACTACGATTCAGAATATGATGGGGTCCTCAAGGACGAGAGCATATTGTCGGACCTAGGAAGGAGCCTGGGGCCGGACCGCATCTTCTCCGTGACGGACCTAGAGATGTACGCGGCCTGCCCTTATAGATACTACCTCTCCCGGGTCCTGAGCATCGAGCCGAAGGAGGAGGTAGAGATGGAGATCAGCCCGAAGGACCAAGGGACCTTTGTACATTCCCTCGCCTTCAGGCTCTTCAGGAAGATGAAGGAAGATGGCATCACAAGGGTGACGTCCACCAACATCGAGGACATCGAGCGCATGGCCAGGGCGCTCGCCGAGGAGGAGATGTCAAGGTTCCCGTTCTCCGGCCCCGCATTCGATGCTTACAAGGCGAGGATGCTCGGCTCGGAACATCGCAAGGGGCTCCTGAGGGCGTTCCTCGAGAAAGAGGCGGACAACGTCTCTGGCTTCATCCCATCATATTTCGAGCTCTCGTTCGGAAGGAGGTTGCCGGAGGAATGCGACCCGATGTCCTCGGAGGAGCCAGTATCAGTAAGGCTCTCCCCCGATGAGAGCATTCTCCTGGCCGGCCGCGTGGACCGCATCGACGTCAAGGGCGACCGCTTCCTCATCATCGATTACAAGACCGGTATGTGCCCTTCTCAAAAGGACGTTCGTGAAGGGAGGAACCTGCAGGTGCAGCTCTACCTTCAGGCGGTTCAGCAGATATTGAAGGGCAGGAAAGGGCTCGGTGGTATCTATTATCAGGTGAAGAGCGAGAAGGACCTGGGGTTCGGGACGCTGGTCCTTGATGGGGCCATAGGCGAAGACCTCATGCCGCTGCTCAGCAAGAGAAAGCTGTTCGACTCGATGGATTCATTGCTCGATGAGAGCAATGCGAAGGTCGTATCGATATTACATGCCATGAGGGCCGGGAGGTTCCATCCGGCCCTGGATCAAAGGGATTGCAGCAGCTACTGCGACTATGCCAGCATATGCAGGTTCGATGCGCACAGGACCCTGGACATGGAGGGCGATTGATATGGAACTGACCGAGGCGCAAAGAAGGGCGTTGGACATAGATAGGAGCTTGTGCGTGTCCGCGGGCGCCGGGGCCGGGAAGACAAAGGTGCTCGTTGACAGGTACATCAGGCTTTTAGAGGAAGGCGCTAGCATATCCCAGATCCTTGCGCTCACCTTCACCGAGAAGGCCGCCGCAGAGATGAAGGAGAGGGTACGTAGGGCGTTGGCAGAGAGGTCCGGCGATGAGTGGGGAGGGAGGCTCGAGGACTTCAACTGGTGCAACATCTCCACCTTCCATTCCTTCTGTGCGGAGCTCATACGTCAGCGTCCGCTAGAGTCAGGAATATCCCCACGCTTCACCGTTCTGGACGAGGTGAGCACCGGCCTGGTCCGGGAGGAGGCGTTCCAGGCCCTGATACGCGGCCATGGTACCGAGGGCATATCGGACAGGCTGGTCCGGGCGCTGACGCTATATGAAAGCTGGGGGCTTTGGCACAGGCTCCGATATCTTTACGGAAAAAGGGCGGAGATGGAGGATTGGATCGATGCACATCGCGACCCTGAGAGACTGAAGCGATGGCATGACGGGCTGTATGATGACATGCGAAGGTCCATCATCGTGGGTTTAAGGACCGACGCCGCCCTCTGGGGCGCCATAAGGACATTGGCACGGCTTTCCGCCTCGCATTCCGGCACCGGGGACGCAGGACAGAGGTTCCTGCTTGATGCATCTCCGTTCCTGGATATTCTGCTCAAGGGCGGGACCGACGACGAGATCATCGCGGCCCTTCAAGGACTGCGCGACCTGAAGCGTATCCCGAACATGGGGTCGAAAAATTATTTCACAGCCAAGGAAAAAAAGGACCTCAATGATGCCTTAGACCTCCTCAAGGAACGCCTGGAGGCCTTGAGGTTCGAGATGCTGTCCTCATGCGACGAAGATATGAGGAGGCGCTCGCTCGAGTCCATCGAGGACCTGCTGGCCATATACGACGTCTACTCGAACAAGATGGAAGAGCTGAAGAGGGAGCGCAATGCCATCGATTTCGAGGACATGGTCAGGACGGTCAGGAGGCTGGTGCGAGATGATGAGAGGATGCTGCATGAGCTGAGGGAGAGGTTCAGATACCTTCTCGTCGACGAGTTCCAGGACACCGACCCCGTCCAGGCGTTCATCGTATGGGCCGTGGTCGGTGACGACCCGAAGGACAGGCTTTTCATCGTCGGCGACCCGAAGCAGTCGATCTACGGCTTCAGGAACGCTGACGTCGTCATGTTCCAGAGGGCAAAGGGAAGGCTTTTGGAGAAGGACCCGGACGCGAGCGTCCACCTGGACGTCAACTTCAGGTCCTCGCCGCAGGTGGTGAGGTTCGTCAATCATGTCTTCTCAAGGATAATGGACAGGGAGGAAAGGGAGTATCAGTTCAGATATGAGGAGATGAGGTTCTCCGAGGAAAGGAAGGATGACAAGGGCTCGGTTGAGCTTTTATTGTCGGGCCCGAAGCAAGAGGGATTGTCCGAGGCTGAGATGGTCGCATGCCGGATAGGACAATTGCTCGCCAGCGAGGAGAAGATGGTCTACCTTGATAAGGAAGGGAAAAGGCTGCTGGCGGGCAGAAGGCCCGGACCGGACGATATCGCGATCCTGCTGAGGTCCAGGACGCACCTCAAGCTCTATGAGAAGGCGCTACGGGACAGGGGGATACCATATCATGTGCACAAGGGTATCGGGTTCTTCGACAGGCAGGAGGTACTCGACATCTACAACATCCTCCGCTTCCTTGCCGACACCTCGGACGACGTGGCGCTTTACGGTGTCCTCAGGTCCCCCTATTTCGGGTTCTCCGACGAGGAGCTCTATTGGGTATGCCGTGCGGACGGTCCTGACATCTGGCACAGATTGCGCTCGATGGCAGAGAGCAATGAGAGATGCAAGAGGGCGGTGCAGGCGCTCACCTCATGGATCCAGAGGTCGGGAAGGGTGCCGGTCGCCGACCTCCTGCGCCATATCCAGGTCACATCTGGCATATATGCGGTCTACGGGGCGCAGGCGAACGGGCGACAGATGCTCTCCAACATCGAGAAGCTGAACGCCATGCTAATGGAGGGCGAAGCGGTCATCACCCCGCACCAGGCGGTGGACTGGATGGACAAGGCCAGGTCCCTTGCGTCTCTGGAAGGGGAGGCCCCGATGGAGGCCATCGAGATGGACGCGGTCAAGATCATGACCGTGCACGCGGCGAAGGGCCTGGAGTTCCCTATCGTGGTCGTTCCGGAGATGGGCGGCTCCAACAGGGGCAGGGCCCCGGACGTGCTCTTCGATGAGAAGGTCGGGCTGGGCATCAAGGTCCTGGACGAGGGATATGAGCTGGAAGCGGACCTGGCCTACGGCATGATATCGGAGGAGCTGGAGGCGAAGGAGGCCGAGGAGTCCAAGAGGTTGCTGTATGTGGCCATGACAAGGGCGAGGGACCATCTGATTCTCTCAGGCAGCAACTCTTCAGATAAGGACAAGCCTTCAGATAAAAACAAGGCTTCAGGCAAGGACAAGGGTGTGCGTTGGCTGGAACTCCTGAGATCAGCGATGCCCAACGGGTGCTTTAGCCCCGATGGCAACAAGGTGGAGCTGGCCCCCGATGTGGAGATGGGGGTGCTGAGGTCGAAGGACCTTGAGGGGGAGGTGAAGGAGAGAGAAAGGCCTGAACTGCTGAAGATCGGCCAAGAGGTAAAGATGCTGAAAGAGTGGGCTCCGCTGCCGAGGCCGAAGAGAAGCCTGTCGCTGACGCCGACGGGTCTCAAGGCCTTCGAGGACTGCCCCGAACGTTACGTCAGGAGGTATCTCTTCGGGGTCCCGGAAGGTTGGCTGGACAGGATGCACGAGGACAAGGCCCTGAGGTTCGGGAATGCGGTGCATGAGGTGATGCGTGGAAGGGACCCGGGGTCCGTGGCGAGGAGATATGGCCTGGTTGAAATGGATATAGAGGAGATCATGCTCATCAAGAGGTCCTTTGACGAGAGGTCAGGAGACGTCCGAATAAATGCTCGATTTTCAGAACTCCCCTTCATGATGAAGGTCAGGGGGGTGAGGTTACATGGGGCCATGGACCGCCTGGAGCAGATTAACGACGGCACATGGACGGTCATAGATTTCAAGACCGATGACATAAAAGGGGATGAGGAGAAGAAAGCGGAGAGATATGCGGACCAGGTGCGGATATATATGCTCGCGGTGAGCGACACGGTAAAAGGTCACGTGGACGGAAATATATATTTCACCAAGGTTGGGAGGTCTGTAATGGTGAAAGGGGATGAGGGTGTGAGGTCAGAAATCGAATCAAAGGTCGCTGCGGTCCTTGAAAGAATAACAAGATTGTAAGCCAAGCCCACTTACTTTTATCTGTTCAGGATGAGATTAATGGGGACGGGGGGGATGAGAGTTGTTTTTCGCTCTTTCCTCATCACCTTTTCCTTTATTACGAATATTTAAAAACGGTTCTCTCCAGAAGCCACGACTTAATCGTCTCAGATAATCTTTAAGTCATCCAATTCGTTTTTCGGATGAGGGGAAAGGGGAGAGATTGATGCTATTTTTGCTATTGATAGATGGGGCGATGGCGTGAACTCACCTGAAGTCGGCATGAACGTATTGGTAAGGAAACGACCTGCAATAGTTCGGCAGGTGAAAACATTCACCGATGCATCAACCTCCGAGCAGATGCATCTGGTTGACGTAGATTATTTCGATGGCCATGACTTCCCCGAGGAGGACCAGATCGTTTGGGAAAGAGAGGTCAATGCACAATTGTTCTCTTTTCAGGATGTACCGGAGATAAAAACCCCTAGAAATCAGCCAGATCCTCCGGAAAAATTTCAAGCGTTCATAGACTCTTTAAAGTGGACATCGAACACCTCCTATTTCTTGAACAATGAAAGATTGCAATCTAGAAGTTTATCGGTCCTCAGCCCCTGGTTCAGCTCAGTGCAGGTCGAGGACTATCAATTGTACCCTGTCCTCAAGGCCATGGCCATGCCCAGAGTGAACATGTTGCTCGCAGATGATGTAGGCCTTGGGAAAACAATCGAGGCCGGACTGATACTTCAAGAGCTTATCCGCCAACGACGGATAAGGAGGATCATGATCATCTGTCCCGCATCGTTGCAGATCCAATGGCAGGACGAGATGAGGGAAAAGTTCCATCTTGATTTTGAGATCATGGACAGCGATAAGGTTTTCCAGGTCCAAAAGGAGCTGGGCATCGATCTCAACCCATGGACCGCTTTTCCGCGCATAATAACATCGATGGACTATCTGAAGCAGAAATATGTATTGAGCAGTTTCTCCAATGGATCACAAAACCTCTTGCCCAAGGATTCTTCCCTTCTACCATGGGACATGCTCATCGTCGATGAGGCCCATAACTTCATGCCCTCGAGCTTGAACGATCAAAGCGATAGGGTATCGATGTTGCGCCAGGTCGCACCTTTTTTCGAGCACAGGCTCTTCTTGACCGCAACCCCTCATAACGGCCACACAGAATCCTTCACAGGTCTTCTCGAGCTTTTGGACCCGGTAAGGTTCCATCAGAAGACGAAGCTAAATGAAGAGGACCACAAGCAGATCGGCCTTGTAATGATAAGGAGGATGAAGTCACAGCTGAACCAAGATAAAAAAAGGTTCACGTCGAGATCATTGACGGCCATCCCCGTTATCATGGATCAGAAAGAGGTACGCCTCTATGATGCCATGGCCAGATATCGTTCGATGGGCACGAGGGAGCTGGGGCGGTTAGGCAGGAAGGAGAAAGCACTTGGAGGCTTCATACTCCAATTGCTGACAAAACGTCTTCTTTCCTCCTCCTACGCTTTCGCCCGCTCATGGTGGAACCATGTCGATGGTTTCGATCTGGAAGAGTTCGACAGGGAACAGGCTGAAGAATCTAGGAAAAGGGCGGAGCAACCGGTCGATGAGGACCAAGAGAAGGAGCAAAGGGAGGAGGACGCGGTACGCCACGGGGCCGCCTGGTTGAAAAGGTACAAAGCAGTCCTTGACCAGTATATCGGTCCCGTATCGAAAGCCCTCGAGGAACTGGGATGGACGAGGGAGAACACCATCCAGATGGCAAACGTGAAGCATCTCCCTATCGACAGCAGATGGGAACAGCTTAAAAAATGGATCGAGAAGAACCTGATGGTGGAGGGCAAGGTACGTGGCGATGAGCGATTGATCATTTTCACAGAGTACAAGGACACTCAGGACTATCTGGTCAAGAGATTGAACCAGATGGGGTTCAAAGAACCTGTTCTACAATTATTGTATGGTGGGGCCGACGCGAACCAAAGGCGGCTTGTCAAGGAAGAGTTCAATGAACCGTCGTCACAGCTTCGGGTATTGGTCGCCACCGATGCCGCATCGGAAGGGCTGAACCTTCAGACCTCATGCCGGTACGTCATCCATCAGGAGATCCCTTGGAACCCCATGAGGTTGGAGCAGAGGAATGGACGTGTGGACCGGCATGGGCAGGTCAGGGATGTCGTGGTCCATCATTTCGTATCCGACCAGTCCGAGGACCTTCTCTTCTTGGACAAGGTCGTCCGAAAGGTCCATAATGTGCGAGAGGACCTGGGAAGTATGGGCAAGGTGCTGGACGAGGCGGTCTTAGAATACTTCACAAATGGAAATGTCGACGAAAAGAAGATAGAGGAGAAGCTAGGGAAGGTCAAGAAAGATGGACAGGACAAGGAAGATATAAGCTTCAGTTCGAAGGGGACGGAGACCGAGTACTCCGTTGCCATGAAGATGTTCGAGGAGACCCGGGAGATCCTAGGGATCGGTGAGGGCGGCATTGCCAGATTGTTGGATCAGGCCATAGTGCTCGATAAAGCGGATAAAGGAGAGATAAGAAAGGAGGGCGAGGGCTTCTATCGATTTTACAAGATCCCCCTGAAATGGCAAAAATTGGTCGAAGGGTCCTTGCTGATAAAATCCCATCAGGGTGTAGGATATCCCAAAATATGTTTCGACCCTTCACGGATGGTCACCATCGAGAACGGTCTCAACTTTTTCAGGCAGCCAAAGGACACCAGGCTCCTGATGTTATCGCATCCTCTCATGGAAAGGGCACTTCTATCATTCAAAAGGAGATTATGGATGCCAAGCAACGACTCAGGGCTTAGCCGATGGACGATAATAGAAGGGAAAGTTCCAAGATCCATCATCGCATTCAATGTGTTCTTCTTGATCACCGCGACCAACAAGCTTGGAGAAAGGGCCAGGACGGGAATTTTCAAAGAGACGATGGTCATGGGCGACAGCGGTCCCTTGAACACTGCCAAAGAGATTTCCACCTTTCCAGATAAAATAGAGAGGTCCAAACTTGAGAGATATCTTCCAGAGGTCAGGTCGAAGTGGATAAAGGTCGAGAGCGCTCTGGAGATTCGCAAGAAGGAGATAGCCAAGCAGATAGCGTCCCTAACTGAGGAGGAGCTTAGGAGGGAGCGCTCTCTCCGTTCTAAGGAATATCAGGAGCTGTTCGAGCTCAGGAAAAGGTCCTTGATGGAAAGGACAGACCCTAAGAACATTGAAAAATTATTGGACGAACTCAAGGAAGCAGAAGAAAGGTGGCGGCAGCAAACATTGTTCGAAGACATAAATGAGGAGAGAAGGCTGGAGTACGAGATAAAACGGCAGGAGTACGAGGAACTGAGATCGGAGACCGGCAGGAAAAACATAGAGGTGATGCTCGAGAAACTTAACCGAGAGAGGGAGCGGATGCTCGAGCGCGTCCTGCCCAACAGGTACTCTTTGGTCGAGAACGGTGTCGACGTCCAGGTCGCGGGCGTAGAGGTCATATTGCCAAAGGAGGCGACCGAATGAGCAACAACCGCTGGTTCTACGAACTCAAGCAGAACGGGATGTTGATCTCTCCCTCGGTCCTGGAGGATGAATTGCCAAAAGGTCCCGCCCCGGTCGATCAGCAGAAATATGAGAAATTGAGGGACGCCTACGCCAAGTTCCGTACCTGGTTCGAACAGGAGGAGAGGCCCGATCCCACGCCTTTGAGGATATGGATAAACGCCCTCTTCGAGTCGTTCTTGGAATACGGTTCATCCACCTGGCAGAAGGACGCTAGCGTCTCTGACAGGTTCAAACTGAAAACCTCAGAGCTCCAACTGGAGCTCCGGCCGGACCGTGTCCTATTCTTCCAATCAGAGTCCAACCCACGCCTGATGTTGAAGATAGACCGGACATCCAGGGCCGTCGGGATGGGCAGGGCGAGGAGCGAGTACAGCAAGTTCGTGGAGCTCTTGCGCGGAACTGGCGTCAAGCTCGGGATTATCACGAACGGAATGCAGGTCCGCCTTGTCTACGCTGCGATGGATTCGGACAGTTGGGTCGAATGGGATGTGGCCAGATGGTTCGAGAACATCGAGGGAAGGGAGCAGCTCGCGGGGTTCCAGGCCCTGTGCGGCCCGGAGTTCAACACCAAAGGCAACGAGCATCGTCTGCTACAGGCGGTCCTTGATAGCCGTTCCAAGCAGGGGGAGCTCTCACAGGTGCTCGGAGAGAACACAAGATTGGCCGTGGAGGAGCTGTTGTCATCCCTGGACAGGTCCATGAGACTTTATCCTGAGATGAGGGATATCCTTTTGAAAGACCCGGTCAGCCACTCTACGATCTCAGAGGAAGAAGAGCTGGAGGCCCTCTATCAGGCCTCCATTCGCCTCGTGATGAGGATCGTGGTGGTGCTGTTCGCCGAGTCCCGTGATCTGTTGCCGAGGAACATAGAATCCTATCACGCCTCATATGGCGTGGAGGGCCTCTACGCCCTGTTGAAGAAGGCCGAGACCACATTGGGCCTAAATTCATTGGAGACGGCCCAGTATTCATGGCCCAGGCTTCTTTCCCTCTTCAGGCTTATTCATGAGGGCTCCTCAGATGTGAATCTTAACATAATCCCCTATGGCGGGGCGTTGTTCCGACGAGGGGACAAGAAAAGCAGCGACCCCGTCCTCCGGGCGTTGGCATTGTTCGAGGACCAACGGAACGAGGTGAGCGATGCAACCGTCCTCAAGGTCTTGAACTGGCTGAAGAAGGGAGAGGTAAGGATAAAGGTCGGAAGGAGCACCAGAAAGGTCTCGGGACTGGTCGACTTCTCGGACCTGAGGACAGAGTACATAGGGATGATGTACGAGGGGCTGCTCGATTATCGGCTCCGGAGGGTGAAGGAAGAGGAGAAGGCGGTGATCTTCCTCAACATAGGCGAACAGCCCGCTCTTCCTTTGTCGCTATTGGAATCTCTCGATGACAGCTCTCTGAAAAATATGATAAAGGAGCTGGGGAAGGTCGAGACGAAAAAACTTGATGATGAGGACGAAGAGGGCTCCGAGGGGCCAGAGGATGAGGCATGCTCCAATGAAGAGCCTGAGCTTGAGGCGATATCGTCTGAAGAAGAAGGGCCATCGTTATCTTGCAACGATGTGGTCCCCGATGCCCTTCTTTGGGCCATGAGAGCGGTCGAGAAAGCGGGCATAGTCAAGAGGCCAAGGGGCAAGAACCCGGACATGATCAGGTATGAAGAGGAGAGGAGAAAGGCCGCGGCCAGACTTATTGTAAAAGAGGTCAAGGCGGGCGAGACCTACCTTGTGCGGGGGAGCGGTACAAGAAAAGGCACGGGCACCTTCTATACCAAGCCGCAGCTGGCCGTCCCCACGGTCATAAGGACGCTCGAGCCCTTGCTGAACGATGTGAAGGAGGTCGAAGGAAGGAAGGTCCTTGTACCGAAGACCCCCGAGGAGATATTGTCCGTAAAGGTATGCGATCCCGCCATGGGCTCCGGCTCTTTCCTGGTCGCAGCGCTGAATTACATCACCGACTGTCTTTACAGCTCGCTCTGGGAGCATAACAGATTCCGATCTTTGCCCGAAGACCAGACCGCTGTCGTCCTTCCCTTCGGCGAGAGGTCAAAAGGGCTTCTTCCCGAGGACATCATTCCCTGCAGGACCGACGACGAAGCCTTCGAGATGAAGGTGAAGGCAAGGCTCAAGAGATACGTGGTGGAGAGATGCATCTACGGGGTCGACATCAACCACCTTGCGGTGGAACTTGCCAAGCTCTCGCTCTGGGTCGAGACCATGGACCGCGGCCTCCCATTCGGGTTCTTGGACCACAAACTGAAGTGCGGGAACAGCCTGGTGGGATGCTGGGCGGACAGGTTCCAGGAGTATCCCCTTTTGGCATGGAAGCGGGAGGGAGGGGACGCGAAGCACGACGGCGTCCATCACAAGAAAAAAGTTTGGACCGAGGAGATCAAGGACATTTATTCAAAGAAGGTCAAGCCTGAGCTGGAGAGCATCTTACTGGGACAGCACACCCTCGACGATTGGGAGTACGGTGATGACGGCGTTCCAAGGGCGTTGATGGCCGACCTTGGCAAGAGGATCGCCGATCTTCATGACCTTCCCCTCTTCGGCGACGGTTTCGAGAGGAGGGAGCAGGCGTACCGTTCGGCCTTCGAGGACAACAAAGAGTTCCAGGACCTAAGATCAAGATTTGACCTGTGGTGTGCGGTGTGGTTCTGGCCAGGCGATTGGATGGACGAGCCTCCGACGCCCAAGGCGTTCTACTCCCCTTCGGAGTCGATGATGAAGCGCGCGAGGGCCTTGGCGCAGAAGTTCGGGGTTCTTCCATTGGGAGCTGGAGTTCCCCGACGTGTTCGTCAACGGGGCAGGAGGCTTCGACGCCGTAGTGGGAAACCCGCCATGGGAGGTATCCAAGCCCATATCAAAGGAATTCTTCTCTCAATATGACCCTATCTACAGGACCTATGGAAAGCAGGAGGCCCTCGATGTTCAGAAGAAACTGTTTGCAAAGAACGATGGAATTGAGCACGCATGGGTGGCCCACCAGGCCTATTTTAATGCGATGACGAATTGGGTCAAGAACGTCGCATTCCCCTTCGGGGACCCTTTGGACGAGGATCATGGGGGGTCATCCGAGCCATTTAAATCGCAAAAAGGGAAAAAGAAGATGGACCTTCACGATGTCTGGAGGTCCCGAAGGGCCAAACACAGATGTTTCTCAGACCCTGAGCATCCTTTCAGGCACCAGGGAAGCGCGGACCTGAACACATACAAGATGTTCCTGGAGCTGTCCAGGTCCTTATGCAAAGAGAATGGAAGGATGGGGATGATAGTGCCTTCTGGCATTTTTACCGACCTAGGTACAAAGGCGCTCAGGGAACTTTTCATCGATCGCAGCAGATGGGATTGGATATTCTGTTTCGAGAACAGGAAGAAAATATTCCATATACATTCAAGTTTCAAGTTCGGGCCCGTCATCGTGCAAAAAGGCGGAAGGACAGAGAGGATACGCACAGCTTTCATGAGGCACGACCTTGCCGATTGGGAGGACCCAGAGAAGTTCGCGATCGATTATACCAGAGAACAGATCGAGAGATTTTCGCCCAGGTCGAGATCGATATTGGAGATCAGGACGAAGAGGGACCAGGAGATCCTGACGAAGATCTATGCCAGCTCGGTTCTGCTTGGGGATAACAGTGAAAAGGGCTGGGGGATCAAATATGACAGAGAGTTCGATATGACGAACGATTCCCATCTCTTCCCGCCGAAGAGCTGGTGGGAGGAGAAGGGATATCGCCCTGACCAGTACGGGCGATGGTTGCCGCCTGAAGGGGAGAGACCTCAACTGATTTACAAAGATAAGGAGATCGGACCTCCTGGGGACATAGGATTGCCGGTTTATCAAGGTGCTATGATATGGCAGTACGATTTTAGCTATCAAGGATTCGTCAGCGGCTCTGGCAGCAAGACGATATGGCGGCAGATACCTTTCACATCCGAGAAAAACATTGAACCACAATTTGTTATGCCATCTAGTGTTTACCCTAAGTATAGATCAGAGAGCGTCAGATCAAAAATCGGTTTCAGGGACATAACAAACTCCACAAATGAAAGAACGATGATTGCGGCGTTGATCCCCGACTATCCAAGTATAAATGCCGTTCCAATAGTAGAATTAGATGATAGATTAAAAATCGACTATTATATATGCCTATTATCATCAATAAACTCATTATCTTACGATTATTCATTGAGGATTAGGGTAGGGGGAACACATCTCAATTTACATATACTGGAAGACACACCATTACCAACTCTTATTAAATTCAATAATAAAGTTGCATTATTCTCCGCCAGACTTGCATTAGCCAATAAAATATTTTCAGCGCATTGGATCTCTTTAAGGAAAAAAATCCCTCAGATCGAGAATTACAACGTGAAAAAACTATGGGCGGTCACCGATCATGAAAGGATCAGGATCAGGGCGATCCTTGATGCCATCAATGCGCATCTATACGGTCTCAGTTACGATGATTTCCGATGGATATTGAGGTTGGACGATTCGGACCCAAAGGGATTCTGGCGCGTCGATTCACGGAAACCGATCCAGATCCGATTAACGACCTTGGCCCTGGCCGCCTATCACGACATGAACAAGATCGGGTTTGACAATTTCATCAATTTAAATGAAGGGGATGGTTGGGCAATACCAGATAAACTGAAGATCTCTTTGGATGACCAAGGAATGATGAATTTCGACGACCCGAACGGAACGGAATGTGAGGTTGCCTCATGTCTCGGTCCAAGATATCTCCCTTGGCAGCTTGAGGGTACTCCAGAGGAGAGCTGGAGGGAATGCGAGATGCATGCCCGCAATATTCTGGGGGATGAAGGTTTCAAAAAGTTCATGAAAGAAATGGAAGAGGGCGGCCCAGACAAGGTCATCGGTCCAAGTGTAAAAGACGTCCTAGATTCTGCCGCTGATAAAATGTCAACACTAGAGACGTCTATGAACGCGCAAAAGAAGCTATTTGATTATTGAAAGGAGGGGAAGAACAATGACGATAAACCCAATTGCATTCGCCGAAGATGTCAATCGCCAGTTCCTTCGATATCAGCTATCTGCCTTTCCCCTCTCTGACAAGGACCTTTCACGTCAGGCCGAGGAGATGCTCGGACTTCACAGCGCCAGGTCCGAGCTGATAAAGGGACCGTACATATCCCTCTCGCGATCGTTCGCAGAAGGTGCGGGCCTCGATGAACTGGTCCGAGCTGGTAGATTGCATCCCGGCATCCAGGAGATATTCTCGAGGAACGGCATCCGTAAGATGTATGCGCATCAGCAGGACGCTTTTGACGCGGTCACCTCTGGAAAGCATTGCCTCATCTCGACCGGCACGGGGTCGGGCAAGACGGAGGCCTTCCTGTACCCTATACTGGACCATTGCTTCAGGTTAAAAGACCAGAACGCCAGGAAAGGCATCGTGGCGATCATCGTCTATCCGATGAACGCCCTAGCACAGGACCAGTTGGAAAGATTAAGGCCATTGTTGGTCGGAACAGGGATCACGTACGGGATGTATGTCGGGTCCACGCCTGAGAAGAATGAGAACGTCACGGGCCTGGTCAAGATGAAAGAAGGCGAGGGGCCCGAGCATGTAGAATCCTATAAGAAAAGATATCTTGACGATCCCACCACGTCGTTCGCTCCTTATGAGGAAAGGATATCTGAAGAGGAGATGAGGGATGACCCTCCACGTCTGCTGCTCACCAACGTTAACCAGCTGGAGTTCCTCCTCACCAGAGGTAAGGACCTGGGCATGTTCTCAGACGCCCCTTTGAAGTTCATCGTCTTCGATGAGGCCCATACCTATACCGGCTCGAGAGGTGCCGAGGTCTCCGTCCTCATCCGCCGCCTGAGGGCCTTCTGCAAGAAGACGTCCGATGATGTGATCTGCATCGGCACCAGCGCGACCATCGTCGACCCGAACGACAAGGATGCTGCCAGAAAGTTCGCTCATCGTTTTTTCGGTGTAGATAAGGAAAAGGTCGTTCTGGTGAAGGAACGGTATGATGAACAGGATTGGGCAGAGGAAAATATTGTTCCAGATAAATTCGGTGAGGAAGCGGCCGGGCTCTATGATATGGCCTTGGAGATGGTCGATTCAGAGAGAGGGATGGAATATGCATCTAAGATCATCGATAAGATCGGAACAGGCATCAAGGTATCCTCGGATTGGAGGTCTTCCCTGTACGACGTCCTCCGCCGCAATGGGGTGGTCCGTTCCCTGTTCGAGATCATAAGCGAGCCGAAGCCAATCGAGATGGTGACGAAGGAGCTATGGAACAGGTTGGACAGAAAAGACCCGGATCCGAATGCGACCCTCGAGGTGCTTACATATCTCGCCCTAGGGGCGGCAGCGGAGAAAGATGGCGTTCCGCTGCTGAGACCTCAGCTGCATTATTTTGTCCGAGGAATGACCGGTGCCGTCGCAACGCTCTATATTGAAAAAGGACAGACCCAGGCGAGGCTGTATTTTTCAAAGGCCAAGGCAGCGCACACCGAGGATGTGGTTCCAGAGGTCATATACCCGGTGCTGAGCTGCGGCAACTGCGGACAGCATTACTTCCAGACCCAGGTACATCAGGCGGTCCAAAATGGAGAAGAACTCGTAGGGGAAATCTCTGGGGAGAACACATTCCTCAGGGTCAGTCCAGAAGGAGAAGGACGTACGGTAGTATTCACAAATCGTTTTGTCTCAGAGGAGGAGGACCTCGAGGACAGCGAAAAACATTCTAGGAGATTGGACGAGAAAAGGCAGTTGATGTATCTGTGCAGGCATTGCGGCTCCATACATTGGATGTCATCAATAAAATGCTCGAACCCCTTATGCGCCAAGAAGGACGAGCTGCTGCCTATCTACGTGATCAAGACCGATAATGACGGCTTCGTCTCTTCTTGCCCAAGCTGTGGTCAATCCGGTGGTCGGGCTGGAGGGAAGCAAAGGTCCCCGCTCCGTCCCCTGAGCGCCGTCCAGGTCGCAGATGTCCATATCATGGCGCAGAATATGATCAACTCACAGGCTGTCGACAACCGCAAATTGATCGTGTTCGCCGATAACCGTCAGGACGCGGCGTTCCAGGCCGCATGGATGGCAGACCACGCCAGAAGGTATCGTTTGCGCCACATGATCTACCTGATCATCAAAGATGCAAGTTCACCTATGTCAATAGGGGACATACAACGCAGGCTCCAGGAGCAGCTTAAAAAGAACAACGACCTTGCCAGGGCACTGGCCCCCGAGGTCTTCGTAGGAGAGGTGGAGGAAAAGTTCACTACACACCTCGATGATCAAATGAAACGTTACCTCAGGATACTCCTGATAAGGGAGCTGGTCACCTCATTCAGCAAGTCGGAGAACTTGGAAGGTTGGGGTAAGGCGAAGGTCATCTACTACGGGCTCGATGAGAGCGATGGGACGGTCCAGGACCTGGCAGTGAAATATGGAATCTCCACCACCGACCTTGTCCTGGGGATCGAGAACCTGTTGGACGTGTTCCGCCGTCAGGGACATTTTTACGACCCTGTCGAGCCCATCTTCACCCAGCGTTGGTCAGAGGGGAGCCCTGATGTTCTGCGCGGTTACCTTCCCTACAGGGATTATCCCCCAAAAGGTCTGAAGCTGAGGAGAGAAGGTAATGATAAGAAGGACTACATCACGCAATTGCTCTCCGATCGAGGCAGCACCTTGGTCCAGCATCTGGCTAGAAAATGGGGGGTCGAGGAAGGACAGATAACAGATTTCGTGGAAGACATCTGGTCGGCGCTGGTCTCTAAATGGAAGTTGCTCAAATCCGTGACATTGATAGATCATCGAGGGCGTCCGCTTCCGGGAAGCTCAGGTGCCTATCAGGTCGACTCAAGCCAGATCGGAATAGTGATCCAAAACGAGAAATTCGTGTGCAATATCTGTGGCAGGTCACATACCCGCGCGACACCGAGGATGGTCTGTACAGCATATAATTGCAGGGGACATCTCGAAAGACAGGAACCATCTGAGAACGATTATGACGTCAGCCTTCTGGAAAGGGACTTCACCATGTTGGTGGCAAAAGAGCACACCGCTCAGGTCCCGCAAGAGATGCGTCATGACATAGAGAAGGAGTTCAAGAAGTCCAATGGGGCGGTCAACTGCCTCGTGGCAACGCCCACCCTCGAGCTCGGGGTAGACATCGGGGCCCTGGACATGGTCCTGATGCGCAACGTCCCCCCTCTTTCATCAAACTATTGGCAGAGGGCAGGCAGGGCGGGCCGAAGACATAGGATGGCCGTCATTTACACGTATTGCAGGAAAAGCGTCCATGATGAGTATTTCTTCGAGGAACCGATGCGCATACTGTCGGGGCGCATAGGCCCACCGAGGTTCAACCTACGCAATCCGGTCATGATCGAGAAGCATGTCCATGCGTGCGTGCTGACCAAATTATTTGAAGCGGCCAAGGCCGATGGCGCCGACCCGAAGATCACGTCTGAGCTCAGTAAATACCTTCCCAATTTCATCAGGGATTACATCATAGATGAGAACGGAAAATATCGTCACAGACCGCTCGACACCTCCCCGCTGCAGAGAACGATAGAATCTGTAGGTCCAGAGATCGAGCGGTATATCAATGGCGTGTTCAAGGAGAATTGGCCCCTCGATGCGATCTCAGAGGTCGAAGAGGTGAGATTGAGAGAATACATCTCAAGTACAGGCCTCAAGCTCGCTGAACATGTGAAGACGATCCACAGAAGGATGATGTGGGCGAAGATGACCAGGGACAACCTGTCAGAAAAAGAAAAGGACGTCGTTTCATTGGACGAAGGTGAGAAACGTCTGAAAAAGAGATGTCAGGATTACATTGAGAAGATAACCAAGAGCGACCTGGAAAATTATACATTGAGCGTATTGGCCAGAGAAGGCTTCCTGCCAGGTTATACGTCCAGTCAGGGCAATACCATAGGTTTTGCAGTAAGGTCTTACAGCACCTCTTCGAGGCCCATATCATTCGATCTCCCACGTCCGAACACTTTGGCTGTACAGGAGTTCGTTCCTGGAAACATCATCTATGCAAACGGCGGACGTTACAAGACCTCATATTATCATTTACCATTGGACAGAGGTCAGACCAGCCCAGACAAGTTCATGGTCGATGTCAATAAACAGTCAATTTATGAGATTAACGAGACACCTACAGATTATCGGTCGGACGATGTAAAGGAACTCGGGGCCATCCCGATCGGAGATGTTGAACTGGCATTTATCTCGCTCGTGTCCGATGAAGAGGAAGGACGTTTCAGGATGCCGGTCTTCATGACTGGTCATCTTCGCAATGAGCATCGTGGGATCGATAGATATAGGACAGGACTTACGGTAAGAAAGGAGTTCGAGCACAGGCATGGACAAAGGGTCAGATTGGTCAATATAGGTGCGGCGGACCAGGTCAAGGATAAGAATCTAGGCTATCCGATATGCGCTGTCTGTGGGGCTGTCCGGTCTCCTTACGCTTCGGATGAGACAATAAAGGATTTCGAGAAAAAACATAAGGTCAGCTGTAGCGTGGCCCCGTCCCGGTTAGGTCTTTACACCGAATCTCAGGTAGATGGTTTGCTGTTCTCAGGGCTGGTGAGTTTAGATGAGGCGATAAACCTGACAGAAGGAATAAGGATCGCCGCGGCCGTTCTTTTAGAAATGGAGGTAGAGGACCTTCAGATAATTATATTGCCAAACATGGACGGGATGTTCGACGTCATGCTTTACGATCCGATGCCAGGAGGATCGGGCTTGATCGATCAGATAATCGAAAGATGGTCCGAGATCATCGAGACCGGGTCAAGGGTGCTACAGAATTGTCCAGGCAATTGTGCCAAAGCATGTTACGACTGTATGAAGACCTATCGCAACATGGTCGATCATGAAAAATTGGACAGAGGGTTGGCCGTCAAAATGTTGAACGAATTCAAGGGAACGGTTGAAAAGATAGGCAGCGTCCCCCCTTGTGTGACGATCTGGGGAGAGGATTGGGGATGTACGAATTCAGCAGAAGATAGATTGGCTGCCTGGCTTAAGCAAAAGGGTATCTGGGGCTTTGAGCCACAGGGCGAGATAACGGTCGAACTTGATAAGCGGTTCCAAACATACCCAGACTTCTATTATAGGAATTTAGAAGGCAAGATAACCATCGCGATCTATCTGGACGGGCTATCAAGGAACATCCATGGAAATCAAGGCGTCAAAAACAGGGACCGCATGATACGGAGCAGATTGAGATCGATGGGCATAGAGGTGATCGAAATTGCCGCCACCGACCTCGATGACCCAAGGGCGATGGACCTGTTCTACGAACAAATAGTAAATGCGATGAACTCACAGATGTAGTCAATATCGGGGGTAAAGATTGCTCCTTGGTGAAATTTTGTTGGGCTCTGGTAATCTCGCGACAATCGATAAAATATTAAAGAATGTCAATCTAAAACTCAATGAAAATCGACAACGAAACATGTCATTCTAGAGCCAAGAAATTGGTTCAGCACGATTTTATAAGATTTCCATTTGTATGGTGATTTCCAAACATATTATCTCAATACCTTAATGTCAACACCGAACGGCATTGAGGTTCTTAATTTTTTAATCGGGGACCTTTTTATAATATCTCCATCATGTATGAAACAACAACACCCTGGAGACAGCTTTTGTGAACGCAGGGTCCTTGCCCAGATGATCTTTGAGTATCTGTAGTGATGTATCTGATGCGTATCCTATTTCGGCCATGTCCACAAGGGTCTCGAACGCCCTGATCTTAGAAGGTCGCGGACCATTGAAGCACTGGTCCAAAACGTTCTGCGTCATGTCCTCTACGGGAACTTCGGACCGTACAACATCAAAGGTCAAATGGATGCCCTGCGCAATCCACGCCTCTTTGACAGGAAGGTTTCCTAACGTACTTCCTTCTTTAATGTACCTTAGGACCTCCTCTTCCATGTCGAAATAATCAGTCATGTACCCTTCCCACTCCCTTGAAAATAGTGTTCTGTGCGCCCTGCAACAGGTTCTATAATCGGACGGTTAACGTGATGACTCGTCGATTGGGGATATGCTGTTCTAGATTGCGAACTGATATAATTCCTATGAACAAACAGGTTCAAGCAGGCCATCAATGATTAGAGATAGAACGTAGTTGTCAGCGCTTAATCTCCTAGATGAGCTGAATCGCCTTCTCGACCTTCATACGGTACATTCCATTCATCTTCTTAGCCACGTTGTCCTTCAGGTAGGTCCTGAAGGACGGTGGGACCGTGTCGGTCCCGTCAGACCAGACGCAGTTTACAAAGTTGTGTGACCAGATGTTCCTGCCTTGACCCCGATCGAAGATGAATCTAGCGCCTTCCATGTCTTGCCTGTCTTCTCAATCAAGGTGTCATCGATAATCAAACGATCTCCAGTACGCCCCTGCATCGATATCTAGAGCCGCAGGCGGTCCGCCCGGCGGAGAGCGTTGCCGGAGCGATGCAGGAATCCATTCAAGGAG
The DNA here is from genome assembly GCA_013415865.1 of Methanomassiliicoccales archaeon. Taxonomy (NCBI): domain Archaea; kingdom Methanobacteriati; phylum Thermoplasmatota; class Thermoplasmata; order Methanomassiliicoccales; species Methanomassiliicoccales archaeon. The sequence goes on along the minus strand of CP058896.1, from coordinate 551,525 downwards.
CTCTGGCTCTTGCCGTCCAACGCGAACGAGGCGATGTCCATAATGTTCTTGTCGCCATCATCTCTCAGGATGAGGCCGCCGATGTACGCCTGAAAATCCCCCCACTGGGGTTTGCTGAGCAACCCCTGTACGGGGCCAGCCGTTCCCCTATTTCGAGCGAGTCCTTTTTGAACCATAAAGTGCATCCCAGATAATAATTTTCAAATCAAACTTATAATACTATCCAGATTTAATAAGTGCAACAGTCTTCTAAAAATATTGGGTGGAACTACAATTTCAGTAAAGCAACAAATCGTATCAAAAATAACCATTTCGAAAAAAGGGTTTATTCAAATTTCTAAGGCCACATCTTTGGACCATAATTTGAAACAAATCTCCATTGTGCTTATTGATAATCTCATCTTTATTATTATATAATTTCATTGATTAGAAATATGTTTAATAAAATTATTATGATATTATATATAATAATTTGTCGTGTGTATATAATTCTTACAAATTCCGAGCAATTGTAATTATATATTACATTTAAAAAATATAAAAATATCGATAATTATAAAAAGTATGAGTTGTTTACATTTTTTATGAGTTTTAATGATTACTCCTCAATAGCGGTTAAGATTAGAAACCTCAGGGAAAGAAATGGTTTATCTCAGGAGGATTTCGCACAAAAGCTTGGTGTCGCTAGGCCAACAATTTCAAATTGGGAGAACGGGAAAGTAATTCCAACGTCGGAACAATTAATTCTCATAAGTAAAACATTTTCGGTGAGCGTAGATTCGATTCTAGGAATAAATGTGAATGTTGAGTCATGGATAGTTCCTGACACATCAGTTTTATTGAAGAGGCCTAGGTTAATTGAGGAATTAGTTAGAAAGTTCGATAAGGTCCTTGTTTCAGAGATAGTCATATCAGAGCTTAATCACATCAAAGAAAAAAGTAATCATAAGATGAGACAGCAAGCATGGGTGGCCATGGCTGGACTCGAAGAACATTTAAAGAAGCCTGGTAGCAAGGTGGAATATATTCTCGATGAATCGAAGAGGGAAACAAATGATGACCGAATCATCTATATGGCATCCCTTCAGGCCCGTGAACATCCAAATGCCGTTGTTAATGTTCTTTCAGATGACATATATTTTTCATTGCAAAAGAAATTCGCTCCAAACCTCAAATTTATATCTCTAAGCGAATATAGTAGCATCCTATATGAGGATGCTTGCTTGTACGATCAAGTGGCCACGCAAGAATTCTTTAGCGAGATTAAGGCCAAGCGTCTGGATAAAGCTCAAAAGCTTCTGGCAAGAGGTATAGACATTAATAAAATCGATCCAAATTCGGGGTTCACTCCCTTGATTCAGGCAATTAGGAATAGGGATTTACAAGCGATTGATTTCCTCCTTTCCCTCCCTGGTACCGACATCAACAAAATGGATATGAGCAAGTATGAACTTCCACCCATTTCCCATGCAGTTCAATTAAATAGCATAGAGATCGTGAAAAAACTTATTGCTGGAGGCTGCGACTTTGACCTGGGAAGTAATGGTAAGAATGCAGGAAACACTCCACTTATGATTGCTTGTTGGAGCGGATTTAAAGAAATAGCAGAGTTGTTGATAAAAGAAGGAGCATGCCTGAACCAGCAAGATAACAATGGCTACACTCCACTTATGAAAGCTTGCATAAGGAACCACCCTGAAATTGTTCAGTTACTGATTGATGGGACAGACAAAGATGTAAGAAGCAGAGAAGGAAAGATTGCCGAGGACTATGCTATTAAAAATGAGCGGATTAAAAAACTCTTTCGCTCAGAAAATTTAGCACGATAATCATAACTGGCGGGAGATTAAATGATTGATCGAGCGTGCATTTCTATTAGTGGCGATTGCAATATGAATTGTAGCTATTGTCACCTTAGAAGAAATAGAGCAAAGCATGAGAATATGACATTCTATCAGATCAAGCTCATCTTAGATAATTTTATGGAATATGCTGAGGAGAGGAGGGTAGAACGGTTCAAGATAGGTCTCGTAGGCGGAGGCGAGCCATTATTGCAGTTCGACCTTATCAAGAAAATAATAAATTATTCAAAAAGATGTGATTTATTTTCATTTTATACAATCACAAACGGGACACTTGTAACAGAAGAAATATTATCATTTTTTAAAGAGGAGAAAAATAAAATCAATCTCAACTTTTCACTTGATGGTTATAGAGAATTGCATAATCTCTGTCGGAAGGGGCATGATGATAGTGGTAGCTTTGATGTCGTGATGGATGCAGTTAAGCGTTACACATCAATGTTTGGCGAAGAACCGATTATCAATTGCACCGTGCACGCAAAGACAATTGAAATGAGGGAAAAAGTCTTTCATTTCTTTAAGAGCAATGGATTCAACAGGGTATGCTTTTCCAGAATGATCGGCGGATACGATTTAGGACTAAATATTTCCACAGAGTCATTTGAACATTTTTTATTAGAAGCCTTAGTTCAAGGTTTTGATATGCGCCAGTTGCAGAAAATGGACTCATATGATTGCACTGTGTATGGTATGAAATGTGGGGTCGGGAGAACCAACATTTTCTATGCAAATGGGAATATCTTCCCGTGTGGGCGTTTTATAAATTTAGAAGATTATGTCATAGGTCAATACGACACACCAATTCAAGATGTTGAACTTAACATGAAACGTTTTCATTCGAACTCTCCAAATCAATGTTATTACGACTCACATATTGCAGAACAAAAGACGTTCCCACTCTCATCGACAAATGGACGGGAGGAAGCTTTGTGAAAGTAGCTATTTATGGTCTCCCGAGGAGTGGAAAAGATTTTTTTATTACTCACTTAGATAAGGTTATACACATCCAGGGCTCTAAGTGGCTTGACGAGAGATCGAATGGCAAGTTCAAAAGCCTCCCGGAGCACGATAAAGAAACAATAAGAAAGGATTTCATTAGATTCGTCAATCAACAGATAGGTAAGCACCTTGTTGTTGATGGGCATTATTCTTTCCCAGATATGAACGGGACCTTCAGAGTAGTGTTTACGGAGGATGATGCTGATTGCTATGATTTATTTGTTTATCTGGATACACCATCTAATAAAAATCTTGAAAGATTGCAGAATTCAGATAAAAATGAGAAATACCGAGGACTTAGAACCCAAGACATTGATGCATGGAAAAATTTTGAGATTGAAGGCCTAAGAAAAGAATGTGTGATGCGTGATAAGGACCTTGTAATATTCGATTCTGATATACCAGCTGCTTTAGAATATTTCAACCTAATATTAAAAAAGGAACCAATCACTGATACAATCGCTAACGCGAAAAAAATTGTCCAAGACATCATCAACAATTCTTCTGGGAAAAATATCATCTGCTTATTAGATTGTGATCGAACTCTGGCGTTAAATGACGTGACATATGATTTCTTAACGTACGCTGGCATAAGTCCAACAATCATGAAAGAAACCTTTGGGGATAATAGATACTCTTCATACCAGTTCTGGAAGATGGCCGTGAGGTACTCAATGGTAAATAATTATGATTACTATTGTTCCAAAGCTGCAAAAGGTGTATCTTTGAATTGGCCCCTCATAAACGATGTGAAATTAATACATAGATGTTATTTCGTAGGAATAACTTCTGGTCTGTATAAAAGTTGGGAAATAATTAGGCAATCAAATGGCTTCCCCGATGTAATTATAGGGGGGAGCAACTTCAACACAGACAGATTGGTCGTATCCGATATGTTAAAGGGTTACATTGCGAAATTCCTCAGGGAGCGAGGAAAGAGGGTTGTTGCTGTTGGGGATAGCATGAATGACTATATAATGCTCGAAATGGCAGACAATAGCTATGTTGTTGCCACTCAAAAGATAAGTTCCTCTCTCCAAACATACTTATTAGCAAATCGGCATTCAATTAAACAACCTGTGTACAACAAATTCTTTTTTCATGGGGTAGATGTTGTGGGGAGCATCCATGAAGATATTATCTGAGGTTTGCCCGAGCGAAGTTAATATACACATAGAGATTTGTAAAAGCGATTCTGGCGTGACAGGTCAAAAGCTTAGATTGGCACACTACGAACTTGGCAAAATTATGGGTCGACAAATCACTCAGGATTTCAAACAAACAAATCCTGCGGAATTTACCACTTTATGTCTCATGCGATCCGGCCTTTGTTTTGGATTGGGCATCGTTGATGAATTAGATTGCACTCTTCTGTTATTGGACGAAAAGAATGACACCCTATGGTCATCACCAGATTCTATTTATTTTAATAAGTATATTGAATACAATTTGCCTTACATTAAAAATAAATATGTCATTCTGGTGGATGCCGTACTAAATACTGGTCAAAGTTTATTTTCAGTTTTAAATAAAATCGAATACTTTTGCACCCAAGCGATTATTTCTGTTAATGTAGTCCAAGAAAAAATGGTAAAGGTACTCGAAGGAAAGAATGCATACGCTATCCGAACATCAAGAAATCAATTCGTAGGTTCAAAAACATTATATCAGAAGGATGGAAAAGGTCCCGACACTGGGGACAGGCTTTTTAAAATGATTATTGCTTAAAGTCTTGATTTCACCTCTGATATAATTCGTATTATTACAATTGTCGGATTGTATTATCATATTTATTTATAAATAATAAAGAAAATACAAAATGAATTGATTGGTGGGTCTGCCCGAATTTGAATCGGGGTCTCAAGCTCCCAAAGCTCGAAGGATGGACCAAGCTACCCCACAGACCCAGGTATCCCGCTCTAATGCAGAACTTATCAATATAGTTTATCATGGCTGTTCCCCCTCACGTCCCATGCCCTGTCGCATAAATTATCGGATGCCGGAACCTCCTGAATATCCTTTAATCCTTACAGCTCCGTTCAGAACCTCATGCGTCCTTTGGCCAAGGCCGCCACCATAGGCATCGCCGCGGCGACGGTGTTCATAGCCCTGTTGTTCATCCTGATACCATACTGGGAAAGCTTCGTCCCCGACGGGTTCGAGAAAGAGGACCTCAAGGCCCCCTCGCTCACGATCGGGCCGGCGCTCGTCGCATGGACAGGCTCTCCCGTAGCGACATCACCTCCAAGCAAGGACTTCAGCATGAGGTGGTGGATCACGCCGGTCTATAGCGGTTTCGGCGGCTCGCTCAACATCACACTGACCAACACAGGCAACACCAAGCTGCACATCTATTCAGTCGGGATCGAATGGCCGGACCATTCCATCTCGACCTACAAGGTCGTCAATGTCAACATCACCAAGGGAAGGTCCGCCGACCTCGGTGCCATCTACTTCCAGGCCCCATCAGGGGTCTCCTCGGCCGATTACGCCATCGTGATATCATTGTCCGCGCAGAACAAGTTCGGGGCCTGGTACGACTTCGGCGAGGTGCGCAGCGAGAGGCACAGCTCTGAGATCCTTCCTCTGGGCACGGACAGGTCCTATGACATCACTGACAACCCGGTGAGATACTTCAAGAGGGTCAACGACCTCGTCGAGGCGGATGCAGTGAAAAATATAGTCCAGGGATTCGACATAGCCTCCTCGTACGATATCCAAGAGGTCGTCGCCGCCTTCGACTGGGTCCGTTCGAACATAAAATATGTCAATGACCCGAATGACGTCTGGCTCTCGGCCTCCGAGACCATTGCGCAGGGAGGCGGGGACTGCGAGGACCAGGCGCTCCTGCTCTGCTCCATGGTATTGGAGCTCGGCGGGAACGCGAGGATGAACTTCATAAAAGGTCATGCGTTCGCCACGGTATACGTAGGCGACACACCGGGCACCATGCAGCAGGTACAGGACGCCATAAGCTCTCACTATGGCCTTGAGGTCAGGGCGTTCTTCCTCATCGATGCATTGGGATACTGGCTCGTCCTCGACTCCACAAGCTATCATTATTGCGGCGGCATGCCCACCCTCTCGGTGCCGACAGGCCTGGGGATCAACGACTTTGCCTTCGAGGACACCGACTTCCTCTACACCATCGATATCGTATGATGATCACGCCTTGCCGAGTATCTCCCTGACCGCCCGCCTTATGGACCCTTCAGATCCCATCTTTGGGCTCCAGCCCTTGGCCTCGAGGGCATCGATGGCGAGGAGCATCTCCTTGACATCGCCAACCCATCCCCTGCCTCCCTTGACCCCGCCGGTCCACTCATATCTCACATCGCGCAGCCCCATCTCCTCGACCACGATGTCGGCTATGCCCTTGACGTTCAGCCTGTCCTTGGAACCTATGTTGTAGACGGCGACCTGCTCCGACGCCCTCTCAGCTCCGATGACCATGCCCTCTACGCAATCCGACACGTGGACATAGGACTTGTTCGTCCCCGGCTCCGCGCCGAGTATCTCCAACCGCGAGGGGTCCTCCCTGAGCTTCCTGATGAAATCGTGAAGGACGTTGTGCGTGCTCCTAGGCCCCACGACGTTCGCGAACCTGTAGATGACGCCCTCCATGTCGAAGGTGTGCGCGTATGAGGATATGAGGGCCTCGCACGCGAGCTTCGAGGCCCCGTAGATGGATATCGGCAGCAACGGGCCATAATCCTCGGGCGTCGGTATGACGGTCGGCTCGCCATAGACCGTCGAGGTGGAGGGGAAGCATATGCCCTTCACACCATTGGCCCTCATCACCTCAAGGACCCTGTATGTGGCCAAGATGTTCTGGTCGATGTGAGTCCTTGTGTTGTTCGGGCCTTGTCTCACATCTGGGTTGGCAGCGAAATGGAAAACGACCTCGACACCCTCCATATGGTCCTCCAGTCCATTGCCCAGAAGGTCGGCGTTCACCAGCTCGAACCTATCATCTTGGAAAGCGTTCGACAGGAACTCCATCCTTCCAGCGGAGAGGTTGTCGATACCGACGACATCGCATCCCAACGAGAGGAGGCGGTCGGTGAGATGGCTCCCGATGAAACCTGCGCATCCCGTGACCATGACCTTGCGTCCCGCCACCTTCATCTCTCCCCCTCCTTCGACCTCAAGGCCTCCACGAAGAGCCTCATGGCATTGCCACGGTGGGAGAACCTGTTCTTCTCCTCCATCTCCATCTCCGCGAACGTCTTCTCTGAGCCGTCGGGAATGAATATCGGGTCGTAGCCGAAGCCTCCCGTGCCCCTTATCTCATCGATTATCCTTCCATGGGAGACGCCCTTGACGACGGTCCGGCCCCGGTCGCTCATATGGCATCCGATGCAGCATTCGAACCTCGCCCTACGGTCCTCGACCCCTTCCAGCAGTTTCAATATGCCCTCGCACCCTATGGTCGAGAACACGTAGCTGGAATAGACCCCCGGGAACCCTTTGAGGGCGTCGACGAACAGCCCCGAGTCGTCGAGGATGAAACCGTCATGCCCCATCGACATTATCTGGTCCAGGCAGCACTCCACCACCTCCTCCAGGGTGTCCGCCTGTATCTCGTCGCATTCCACCGCAAGGTGCCTGACCTTGTACCCGAGGGGCGCAAGTCCGTGCCTGAACTCCTCCAGCTTGTGCATGTTGGACGTCACGAGCGCCAGCTCTTTCAAGTGTAGCGCCCCCTGTCCTCGATGTCCTTGATCTTCCTGATGACCTCTGGCGCCTTATCGAAATGCTCCGAGTAGGAGGCCAGGATGACATCGAAAAGATGCAGCATGCCCGAGTGCGCTGATTGGAACGCCTCCTTCAGGAGATGGAGGTCCACGCCCATCTCCTCGACGGTCGCGTTCTTACCTCCAAGCGAGAAATCGATGAACCAGACCCTCCCCTCGGAGAATATCATGTTGGAGGTGGTGAGGTCGCCATGCGTCATGGAGCCCTTATGAAGCAGCGCCACGAGCCTGCCTATCTCCCTGCACAGATCGACCCTTTCGGGCTCCTCGGCCGATTCTAGGAGGTCCTTGACCCTCGGCCCCTTGACCTCCTGCATGACCATCTCCGAGCCAATGACGTCCACATCATAGATGATGGGCGTAGGCACCCCAAGCCTCCTCGCCTCCTGTATGAGCCTCGCCTCGTTCTTCGTCCTCGAGGCCCGCAACGACGAGTCCAGGTCGGGATGCCGATATGCCTTCGGAACCCTTGACTTGACGATGACGTCCCTCCCCATCCACACGTCCTTGCGGATCTCTGCCTCGGCGCCCCTTCTGATTACTTCCACGGCCGAGAATCAAGGTCGCCTCTAATAACCTTTTTCCGCATCACCCTCCTTACCATCGGGCCCCTTGCCCCCGCTCTCTGGATGGTGGAAGGCCCTCAGGTCCGACGCGATGTCCTCGCTGACCTTGTAACAGAAATCCTCCGGGAAGGCGCCCCTCACCGCCATCGACGCATAGCGTTCGTCCATCAGGACGATGCTCGCCCTGTCGTTCTCGCCCCTTATGGCCCTTCCCGCCGCCTGGAGCACCTTGGCCACGGCCGGGTAGGTCCTCACATAACATTGCGCCCTCTCATGCCCATATCTCGCGCTCAACCTCCTCACCATCTCCTCCGTGACGATGCTCGGCGGGGACAGCGGCCATCCGACCACGACCACGGCCGACAGGACATTATCATGGAAGTCCACACCCTCCGCGAAGGAACCGGATATGTTGGCCAGGAGCACCGACCTTTCATCTCGACGCAGGGAGACGAGCATCGCGTCCCTCTCTGACCTGGCCATCCCTCTCCTCTCGACCAGGAGCCTTGAGCCTCCGGTCAGCCTCCTCATCTCCGCCTCGACGGAACCTAGCATCTCGTAGGAAGGGAAGAAGGCCGCGACATTGCCCTCCACCGCATCTGAGATCTCCATCAATCTCAATGCCATCCTCGTGTACATCTCCTTCCCCCTCTGCTCATATCTCGATGTCACGTCCTTGACCGCCAGGATGTTCCTGTTGGAGGGGTCGAAGGGCGATCTGTAGCGCCTGCACGCGCTCATATCGCCGATGCCGAGCAGGTCCGCGAACATCTCCGGAGGGTGGAGCGTGCCGCTCATGACGATCGACGACCTCATCTTCTCGAACACAGGCGCGGCCATCAACCAGGGTTCCATGAACCTGCAGTGCAGCTCGCCTGTGGAAGGGTCGGCGTACCTGAAGCTTGAGGAGCCGTTGGCGTTCCAGGCCCTTAGGAACATTGCCACCTTTTCCAAAGGCCCTCTTGTTTTCTTCTTCAGGGAGGAGGAGATGAGCTCCGCCAGCTCCTGACAGGACAATCCGCATTCATCGGTCACAATGGTCTCGAGCTCCTCGGCAGAGATCTCCCTCTGTGGCCCGAAGCAGAGGACGTCGAACTGCCTCAACATGGCCTGGAGCGCTCTTCTGGCAGCGCGGTCCTTGATCGACCTTGAGGCGGACAACAGCGCCGCTCTTGAGAGGGAGGAGGAACAGGCCTCGACCATCCTTGTCGGGAGACCGTGCGCCTCATCAACAATGAGAACACACCTGTCCATCTCCCTTCCTGCCCGGTCGATGATCGAGCCGTCCGTCGGCGAGAAGAGATGATTATAGTCGCAGACCACGACGTCAGACTCTGCCAAAGCCCTCAGGGCGGAGCGCCAAGGGCACGCCCCCGCCCGAAGGCACATCCTTTGTGCCTCCGTCGCATGGAGCGGATAGTCAAGGAGCCTCATCGCAGCATCTGATATCCTTTTCTCGTCGAGGAAATAGCAGTCATCGGATGACAGGCAGGGGCAGACCTCTCCCTTCCTCCTGCACAGGCACATGTCCTCCCTGGAGATGAGGTCGACGACGGCTATCTTCTGTACCCTCCATATCCTCCTCGCGGTCTCTATCGCGGCATTGTGCTGAGATTGCCTTGACGTCATGAAAATTACAAGGCCTTCCTCTTGCAGCGTGGTCTCCAGCGCCGCGGTCAATGCCACGGCGGTCTTCCCCATCCCGGTGGGGGCATGTGCCACCAGGTTCACCCTGTTCCTCACGCAAGACCTCGCGTCCTCGAGGAACTGTCTCTGCCCCTCCCTTGCCGAGGCGAATGGGAAGAGGCCCCCTGCCCCATCAGGACATCCTATCAGCGGTTCATGGGCTTCCATGTCCTAGCTAAGTTACACAGGCCAAGTCAACCGTTTCTATTAGATCCAGGCTACGGGCCCCATAATCCTATTAACCTCATCAGGCGTTCCTGGCCAGGTGGACGTCGGATATTACAGAGGAAGGAAGGGCATATCGGTCGCGCTGTTGCTCCTGTGCTGCACCTTGATGGGATACATCTCCCGCTCGACGATATCGGTCGCCCTCCCGTTCATCTCGGACGATTACGGATGGACCTCGTCCGAGCAGGGGTATTGGGGAGGCATCCTGCTAGGCATATTCCTTGTGGGGTATGGCGTGTCGAACACCCTCCTGAGCCCTCTGATAGACGTCTACGGCCCGAGGAAATGTCTCACCGCGGCCATCGCGATATGGTCGTTCATCACGTTCCTGACCGGCGTGCTCGGCCTGATATTCAGCGCGTTCATGGTCCTGAGACTTCTCCTAGGGGTCTCGCAGGGCGTGCTGTTCCCTTCTGCCAGCAAGGTGACCAAGACAGGGTTCGAGCCGAAGCTCAGGTCCCGAGTCAACGGCCTCTACATGAGCGCGATGTTCATGTCGAACATCCTGATCGCCCTTTTGATGCTCCCCCTCATCAGGCTGATCGATTGGCGGCCGGCGCTCTGCGTGGTAGCTATGGTCGGATTCGCTCTCGCCATCATCGTCTGGAGACACCTTTCGGACGGGACCGGCCTCAACCATAGGCCGAAGGGCGTGCGGGAGGCGTATGGCGACATAATCGTCTCATTGAGGCGCGTCATCAAGGTCAAGGGGTTCATGACGGTGACGTTCGCCGACGCGTCGATGAACCTGGCCTTCTGGGGTCTGTCGCTGTGGATGCCGACATATCTTCTCAACGGCAAGGGCTTCTCCTTGGACGATCTCGTCTGGGCGCTGCCCTTGGCATACACGGGAGGCGTATTGGGCATACTTATAGGGTCATGGCTGAGCGACCGTATCGGGAGGAGGTCCGAGGTCACGGCGGCCTTCACCTTGGGAGGGGCGCTCTCCCTTCTCCTGATGATGTTCGCCAGTGGGCAGGCTGAGATAGTCGCATGCTGCTTCGCGGTTTTCTTCTGCATATCATTGCTCCCTGCCAATGCCTACACGCTCTTGCAGCTGATCGTCCCGGCCAAGGACACCGGCGCCGCTACTGGCCTTCTCAACGGCCTGAGCAACGGGCTAGGGGTCTTCGGCCCAGTGGTCATCGGGCTCAGCGTGGCATTGACCGAAAACTTCGATTCAGGCATAGCGGTCATGGCGGTCTCGCAGGTGGCGGCCGCGTGCTGCATCTTCGCCTTCCGTGCCTATGAGCGCTCCGCGAAGGATGACCAATGATTTATGTGTCCAGAGTCGGTTAGGCCTTCGTGGACTATCTTCCTTACGGCTGCGCGTCATTGGACTCGATGCTCGGAGGGGGCATCGAGATGGGATGCATCACCCTCATCTACGGCGAGGCAGGCACTGGCAAGACCAATCTCTGCCTGGTGCTCGCGAGGAACATGGTCCGGAGGGGGAAGAAGGTCATATACATCGATTCCGAGGGAGTATCCCTGGAGCGGCTGAGGCAGATATGCGGCGATGATTTCGAGAACGTGAGCAAGAACATCCTGTTCAGCGAGGTCCATTCCTTCAAGGAGCAGGAACAGATGGTTGACAAGGCCATCAAGCTCGCTGAAGGGAACCCTGATATAGGGATGATCATAGTCGATTCGATGACCATGTTCTATCGCCTGCAGGACAAGGACGAGGAGCGTGCCGAAAGAAGGTCGATGGCAGGGCAGAGCGCAAAGCTCCTCTCATTGGCAAGGAAGAAGGGACTGCCCGTGGTGATGACGTCGCAGGTGTTCATGGACATCGACAAAGGGTCGGTGGAGGCGCTCGGGGGCAACGTGCTGCATCATAACGCGAAGACGATAGTCCGCCTCGAGAGGTCGGGAGTAGGGAGGAGAAGGATGACGGTCATGAAGCACCGTCATCTGCCCGAAGGAAAGAGCGCGGAGATCCAGCTGACGGAGGGCGGCATCGAGTGCGGATGAGTCACCTGTCCCTTCCGACCGAGTAGGATATGAGCTGCTCCAGCATCTCCCGCTCGCGGCAGTCCGGGAGGCATTTTAGAAGCTCTTTCGCCCTCAGGGCAAGGTCCTGAGAGGCCTTTGTGACATAATCTATGCTCCCTGTGCGCCTGAGCACATCGATGGCGGCGCTGACCTCTTCGTCAGTGGCGTGCGCATTGCCCAACGCCCTCATCAACGTCTCCTTATCCTTTCCTTCCTTCAGGTGCTGCAGCGCGTGCACGATGATGAGCGTCCTCTTCCCGTTCCTGATGTCAGAGCCGACCGGCTTCCCGGTCCTCTTGCTGTCGCCGATGATACCGAGCACGTCATCCCATATCTGGAACCCTATGCCGAAGAGCCTGGCGCATTCCTTCATTGCGGAGACCTGCTCCTTCGTGCCGCCGCCGATGATGGCACCCCCCTCGGCCGCGCAGGAGAAGAGCACGGCGGTCTTCTTCTCCACCATCTCAAGGTACTCTTCGATGCTCACGGTCGGGCGGTCCTCATTGTCGATGTCCATCTGCTGCCCCTCGGCGATGAGATAGACCGTCTCCGAGACGATGTGCACCAGCTCTCTAAGGGCCTCTCCAGGCACGTCCGTCTCGCTGAGGACATCATATGCCCTGGCGAAGAGCGCATCTCCGGCGATGATGGCGGTCGGCTCGTCGTAGACGATGTGCACCGCCGGCCTTCCCCTTCTGACGGGGTCCTTGTCCATCACGTCGTCATGCACCAATGTGAAATTGTGTATCATCTCTAGGCAGCAGCCGAAAGGTACGGCCTTTTTACCGTTCTTGCCGACCGCCTCGGCGACCAGCATGGCCAGGATAGGCCTCATGCGCTTTCCCCCCGCCTCTGGATAATGCATCATCGCCTTCCTGAGCTTCTCATACTTGCCATACTCCAGATAGCCCATGATGCTCTGGTGGAGTTCTTTTGCCATCTTGTCCATCTCTTTCGGAAGCTCCATCTTCAACCCTCCCTCTGAACGATCCATTCCCTGGTGATGCCGGTGAGCACGCAGTCCTTCTCGGCCAAAGAGGGTATGTCCTTCGAACCTGTGAGGAACATCGCGACCCTCAGCTCCTCCCGGACCTGGGAAAGCACCTTTCTCACGGCCTCGGCGGACTCCATGGCCGCCGGAAGGACGGCCTTTGCCATACCTGCGCAGCTCGCCCCGAGCACTATGCTCGATGCCACATGTCGACCGTTGAGGATGCCGCCGGATGCGATAAGCGGCAGGCCGACGTCGGCCTCAACGAGGGATACAGGTGCTGGAACCCCCCAGTCCGAGAACAGCCTTCCGATGGCCTCGCATCTCGCGTCGCCCATCTGTCGTGCCCTGAACATCTCCACCGCGGCGAACGACGTGCCTGACACGCCAGATATGTCGATGCCCACGATCCCCGTCCCCTTCAGCCGGATGGCCGCCTCCCTCGAGATACCGGCACCGGTCTCCTTGGCGATGCAGGGGACCTCCCTTGCCACCGCCCTGATGGCGTCCAACACCCCCTTGGCCCTCGTGTCCCCTTCGGGCTGGGCGACCTCCTGCAGGTAGTTCAGGTGGATGGCCATGACATCGGCATCGACCATCTCCATCGCGTCCTTCACGTCATCAACGGTGAAGGCCCTCCTCCTCTTCTGAGCGATCAGCTGCGGGGCCCCGACATTGCCTATCTTCAATGGTACATCATGCTCTTTAAGGACCGTGTAGCTCGGGTCCTTCCGGTTCTCAATGGCCGCCCTCTGGCTCCCGATGCCCAGGCCGACCCTCATCTCCGCGCATGCCTCGGCAAGGTTCGCATTGATCCTCTCGGCGTCCTTGAAGCCTCCGGTGATGGCCGTCACTATCAACGGCATGCTCAGCCTCTTCTTGAAGATGGTCACGGATGTGTCAATTTCATCAAGGTCCACCTCGGGGAGCGAGTTGTGTATGAGCTTCACGTCGTCCCAATTGTTGTGCTCCTGTACGACCTTCTCTCCCAATGCCACCTGGATATGGTCGGCTTTTCTCTTCTCTATCTTCCTCATCTCAACCGCTCCTGACCCTGGAACAGACCAGCTCTTCTCCCCTCAGGGCAGAGCAGAGCCTTCCTGGCACATTCCCGTTGATGATCATCACCTCTTCGGTGCTCTCCGCCATATCGAGCATGTGCTCGAGCTTGGCGAATATGCTGCCAGTGACGTCGTCGCACCTCTCGCTGCGGGGAAGGGAGCTCAGCACGCCCCGGTCGATCGTTCTCAGCAGTTCCGCATCCGGGTCCATATGAGGGTCGCTGGTGAAGACACCGTCGACGTCCGTGACGAAGATGACCTTCCTAGGTCTCAGATCCTTGGCCAGGCGGGCCATCAGCTGGTCCCCCGAGCATATGCCGAAGCCTCTGACATCATCGAGGACCACGTCCCCGAAGGATACTGGCGTTATACCGAGGGCGAAATAGTCCTTGAACTTCGACACATCGAGCTCGCACAACCTGCCCTCGCTGAGCTTGGCGGCCGACCCCGGGACTATGCTGACAGCGTCCAGGCCCTCGTCGGCAAGGGCCTTCATGAACCGGTTATCGAGGTCCCTGACGTCCCAGCTGACCTGCGCCACGCCTTTCACCTGTTCCTCTGACATACGGCCTAGATGTAGCGCATACTTCTTGGCCACGACGTGACCGAAAGACCCTGCGCCATGTATGATCATGACCTTCTCGCCCGATCCCAATATCTCCCTGGCGAGGCGGCGGACGGTGCTCTCCCTGAACGTCCTGTATCGGCGCTTGTCGGTGATGACGCTCCCGCCCAGTTTAATCAGTATCATTTCAACTGCTGGAACATATTACGGGCCTGATAAATAGCTTCTCTTCATGCCCTTCTCGCGCCGCACTTCCTGCAGAACACGTCATCTTCTCCGAGGATGTTTCCACAGGACGCACATCTGGCCTCCCTCTCGGCCTTGGCCCCGCACTTTCCGCAGAAATTGTCGCCTTCCACCAGATCGGCCCCGCATTGCCTGCACCTTTCTGGTCCTGGGACGGCCGGGGGCGCCTTCATCTCTGCCTTCGCCTCGGGCGATGGGGGAGCATCCTTTGCAGGAGACGCCCCTATGGACCTCTTGGCCTTCAAGGACGTCTTGAGGCATTCGGTGTAGTCGGCGGCGTCGAACGATGCCTGTGCCTCCCTCATGAGCTTCTCGGCCTCCACGACGTCCCTTCCATCGGCGGAGGCCTTATCTATCTCCGCCCTCGCGGTGGTCATCATGAACTTCGATTCAAGATAGTTCTGAGGCAGCTTCTTCACCTCATGGACGCTGTGCTCTTCAGGCGGTCTTTCCTTCATCTCGGCCGGGGCATCGGGCGACCTTGGCCTCTCTGGAATGGGCATGTCCTTCGCCTTGATCAGGACCTCTTTCGTGGCCTTGGCAACGCTTATTGTCTTTGCATAGTCCCTCTGGTCATATGACATCTGGGCGCGTTCCAGGAGCACCTCGGCCTCCCTTGTGTCCTTGCCCATGTCCTTGAGGGACCTCGAGACCGCCTTGGCGCTCATCAGGGCGTTATAAGCTTCATCCCTGTTAAGGACGGCCTCTATCTCCTCCCTTCGCTTCGGCCGCATGTACTTGAACTCGAACCAAATGACCATTATCAGAAGCACTAACAGCAACGCTATGAAGATCAACATCCAGTCCAGAGCCGGGCCCCCAGGAACATCATTACTGATTAGAAACCTCTACGCATAAGAATTTATCTTAAGAAAAGATGCCCCTTAGATCGATTTGATGAAAATAAGAAAGGCTGACAGCGTGCGAAGCTTCCCGTGGGCTCGCGCACCACAGTACAACAGCGTACGCGGGCGGGCTTAGCTTCTGGGTTCGGATGAGACCAGGCGTGACCCCGCCGCTTTGGCCGTCAAACCTTTCTTGAACCCACCGAAGTAAAATGTTGTATTTATACGTTTTTATCAAGGCACATTTGATTGCTCATATATGTCATAAGGCCAGGATGAGGATCATATACCCTAGGGCAGACCCCGCCGCCATCGACAGCACGTTCGTTCCGAGCTTCCCCACATAGCCCCGGTTCTCAAGGGTAGCACCGATGACCGAGTCTATGTTGCAGCCTACGAACCCCATAACCGCCGGCACCATGATCCTTACGTCGGGCAGCTCTCCAGGGAAGAGGACCGCCCATCCCACGGCGCTCGCGAAGCATGCCCCGAGGAAGGCCCATGCGGTTCCATAGAGAGAGATACCGCCGTTCGTCCCTGCCTCGACCCTCTTGAAAGTGATTATAGACCTCGTCCTGGGGCTAAGAACGCCCATCTCACTGGCGATGGTGTCGGAGGCCGCCGTCCCTATCGCACACAGATATACGAGGCCAGCGGTCTCGTTTCCTTGGTCCCCTGAAAGATAGAAGATGACCGCGACCAATAGAGGTACCAGGCCGTTGGCGACGACGTTCCTCCATGTCCTCTCGCCCTTCGTCCCTTCCTGCAGTCCCTTCCTTCTCTTGACCTCGAACTTGTACCTTGTCACCATGAAACCTGTAAGGGCAAAGACAATGAGGAGCGCAAGCCAGCCGATGGAGCCGAGGACCCCTATCAGGCTCCCGATCAGGAACGATGCCACACTGCCGCTCGCAGTGAGCAGCTCGAATCTAAATGATATGAATGACAGGAGCCCACAGAGACCTAGCACCAGCACGAGCTCCTCTGTCGAGGTCATGCCTGTCGGATTCCAAGGGCAGTATAAAAAACAGATGGGTCAGGCGTCTAATCTCATCCGGACTTTTTTCCTCTCCTCCTTCCGGCCATGTCAAGGAACGGGTTCCTCTTGAACAAAGGAGCGGTAATGTCCCTGATGCCCCTGAGCTTTTCCAGGTCGCCGTCCCATGCGATGAGGTCGATGCCATAACGCTCGTCAATGGCCTCGATGACCTTCTGCAAGCGAGGCGGGATGCTGCTCGTCCTCTTTCCATTGAGCACGACCGCCACATAGATGAAGTCGCCCTTCTCGACCATTATCGTCCTGTCGCCGAAGTCCATGCGCTTGAGCATGGGAGAGGCCTCGTCCTTGAACGAATCTTTGACGAACCCTTGAAGGGCGACGAACATGCTCCCTAGGATCTGGTCGTCCATCCCAGGCTTCATCCTTCTTGCCTGATGCGCTATGAGGCTGCCATCGTGATAGATGACGAACACCTCGTCCACCACCGGCCTGGTCCTCACCAGCCATATGGCAAAGAACGCCAATACGGTCGCTATTATCGACAGTGCCAGATATAGAAGGAAATAGCTGGGCTCCTCCACCACTTTGATCTCAAAAGGACCTATCTCTTTTGTGTTGTTGTTGATGTCGGTCGCCACTATCCGATAGAACATCGTGCCCTCCTTTTTCATCGGAGGGATCTGTGCGGAGAAATTACCAGCTCCGTCGGTCGGGGCCATCTGGACCATTGACCAGTTCTTCCCATCATAGGAGTAGAAGAGGAATACCTCGAAATCGATGTCATCGACGACGTTAACATCTATCCTGACAGCATCACCCACATAGGCCTCTTCACGGCTGTCCCGGAGGATGATCTCAGGGGGCCATTTGTCAAGGGTCACCACGATCTCCGTCTGCCTTGTGCTCGATGGGTCCTTTACCTGCAATATGATGGTGTAGATACCGGCCCTGGCATAGGTCCAGGTGTAATAACGGTTGTCGCTGGACCAGGGGGTCCACGGGCTCCCATCCCCGAAATTCCATCTGAACTCGAGGCCATCAATGTCGTCATCTATATCCTGGGTCGTGTTGGCGGACACCGTCACCTTGAAGGCGTCGACGTCCACCCTCTCAACGACCACTTTCGGTACCGGGGGCTGGTCCACTATGGTTATCGATATCGACCTTTGAAGTGAGAAATCAGAATCGGAGATGGTCAGAACAATAAAGAAAGTGCCAGGGACGGTAAATTTATATGACAAGGATGGGGTGGACGTATAGATAAGCACAGGCGAGCCGCTGCTGCCCGAAATGTTCCATAGGTATGTGGGGGTCTCGGCCCCTTTTGTCACATTGACCGAGAATGTGACATCGGTCCCCTTGTTGAACGTCGTGCCGCTCGAGATGATGTTGCCAGCTGATGGATTCGTATCGTTGACCTTCACCGTCCTGCTGAACGAGACATTGTCACCATCCCCATCGCGGACCCAGAGCGTTATCGTGAAATTGCCATGGGCGTTGTATTTGTATGTGGGGCTCTGTAAGGTCGAAAAGCCCCCATCCCCAAAGGTCCAGTACCTAGATGCTATGCCGTCATATGCGTAGGAGGTGTCGAGGAATGTGATGAACTCGCCCTCATCGACCACGCTCTTTGACATGGTGAAACTGACCGATGGCAAGGTGTCAGAGACTATGACCTGCAGGCTGACGGTATTTTGGTCGGCGTCGTTCTCGAACACCGTCAGGTTCACCCAGTACCAGCCATCTCTTATGAACCTGTGAGAGATGGAACTGCCCATCCCATCGATCGTGACGGTGTCGTTCTGTACGGACCACAGATATCTCACGACAGTGTCTGGAGATGTCACAGTGGCCGTGAAGCTGACAGTGTCGCCCTCGGTCACGCCCGTCGGTGAATACGAGACGGTGAACACTGGGCCGGAGTCCGCGACCGTTAACTGCTTGGTCATGGAATGCGCGTCCCCATCCACATCCTCGACGGACAGCGTGACCGAGAACGTTCCGTCCCAAAGATAACGATGGGACACTGGCACATTGGCGGTAGATATCGTCACGGCCGACCCGTCCCCGAAGTCCCAGGTGAATTTCACTATCTGGTCCACAGGCGAGGTCGATGTGCTCTGGAAAGTGATGACAGAACCCTCGACCAGGCTACCTGACCAGGTGAAGTTGGCCGTCGGCGTCCCGTCCACGACGGTCAGCTCCTTGATCTGCCAGGACGACGCCCCGCTCCTGTCAATGACCGTCATATTGACCTCATAGGCCCCTTCCGAAGGGAATGCGTACTGCACTGTAGGAGAGCTGGGCGTGGATGGTATGTTGTTCCAAGGTCCGCCCGATGTGCGCCATTTCCAATAGAACATCAAGCTGCCGTTGTCAGAGAAGCTGTCCCAGGAGGATGAGGCGTCCAGGGTCACCGCGATACCTTCTGTTATCGCCCCTCCGACCAAGGACCAGCTGGCATGAGGCGGGAGGTTCCTTTGGTACCATATCGAGATCGAACCAGATCCTGGGGATCCCAATGCAATATCGACCCTCTTGTCCCCATCGATGTCCCCGAGGGCCACGACATTCGGCCCTGCGCCCCCTGTCTGGACATAATCTAATTTGAAGGTTGAGGATGAGAATTGGACCAAGGAGACGGACCCTACCTTCGAGCCTACTATGGCCAGCTCATCCCATCCATCATCGTCATAATCACCGACGGCGGCCGTCTGGAACCCATGTGGGCTGGCATATGACACCAGATATGAGTAATCCAGCCCCGTCGCGTACTGGCGGTATGCCACAAGGTCTCCACTGCTGGTGCCGATCACAATATCCAATAGACCGTTACGGTCCACATCGCATGAATCGGCCCAGACGACCGTACCGGAGGGTATGGCCAAGGTGGTCATCTTCCCGATGTCGGCAGAATATCTTGGCCCGGACGGCTGTTGGAAATAGACCTCGATACGGTTGCTGGTCATGTTCACGACCGCCAGGTCGGGCAGACCTGCGCCATCGACCCCCTTGTTGAAATCCCCCGCTATGGCCCATTGCCCCACATATTGACCGTTGACGAAGACGTAATTGTCCGACGACGAAAATCCCTGGCCCGATGCTGACCGATAGAAGATGACGATACCGTTCGAGCAGGCGACCACCAGGTCTGTGAGCCCATCTGAGTTCTCATCGATGGCATCCAGACCGAGCGGCCCGGTCAACGGAGAGGGCACATCCAAAGTGATCATGATGTATGATGTGGAGTAGATCCCGCTCCCGCTCTGCAGGATGTAGACCTTGTTGTTCACCGGGTCGCTGACGACCACATCGCTCATGGCATTGGAATAGAGGGATAATGCGACGGCCCTGTCAGAGGTATTGGGAACGCTTATACTATGCCAGGCCCCCGAGTCATAGATGTACAACCTCCCGTTGCCCCTGTCCAATACACCGACCGCCTGAGATGATCCGGTGAGGTTGCCGATGAAGATGGACCTCTGGTCGGTGACCCCCCAGAGCAGGTCGTTGGAGCTCGCGAGGACAGCGTTGACCGAATATGAGACGGTCAGGACACCATTGGCAGCACTTCTGTTCTGAACGATCAACAGGTCCTCATCCCCATCAAGGTCCAGGTCAGCGGCCAAGAGCTGTCTCGGCCCGTTCTGGACCGGGAATGTGCCGCTCGGAGACCCATAGTTCGAGGTTCCTGTGGGCGTGATGTAATATGCGAGCTTATATGAGGTGTCGTAGACGAGGGCCATATCCTCCAGGCCGTCGTTATTGATGAAGATGCCCTTGGCATAGGCCAGGCCAGGTTCTGTGGCGATGTATTTCCATAGTTGGAAGCCCCCCCCGTTCTGCTTGAACATGCGGACCTGATTGTTCCCACTGCATGCGATCGCCAATATTGTGTCCCCTGTCCCTTCCCCATTGATGAAATCTATCGAGACCGGCGAGGAGATGAGGTTCTGGGAAAGGGTCAGATTGGCCGATGGTGACCACGGGGTGTCATCATCCGCCCCCAGGAAGGTGTTACGATATACCTGGACAAGATTGGCCCCCCGGTCTACGATCGCAAGGTCCATCTTGCCGTCCAGATCATAATCGCCTTTTACAACCTGGGCAGGACGGGTCATCGAGTAAAGGGTCATCGTCACGACATTGAATGAGGTGGAATTCTTGTGGATATACAACCTGGCCCAGGTCGTTGTCGAATTCGCAGATACGATCGCGACATCAGTGTATCCATCCCCGTCGAAGTCATTAGTGACCAGGTCGATCGGGACCCTCGACGTCGAGAAATATCCGCTCGTCGTGAACGAGCTAGCATCTGCCCTCTGATAAAAGAACTCTACCTTTCCCGGGGAGGACGGATAGCCGATGACCACGTCGGTCAGGCCATCATTGTTCATGTCCCCGATGTCAAGTGCGGTCGGCACGGTCGAGGTGACAATCTTCTTGGAGGGCTCTGCCGGGTAGGTCCCATCCTGCGATTGATAATAGATGTCGACCCCTGTTCTTTCGAAGTAGATGACGGCCAGATCCTTTCGAAGGTCCTGGTTCAAGAACCCTGTGACGACCTTCCTTGGCTTTGCATCTACTATCTGGCTCTTTGTAAAATTCTCAAAAAGGGATGTCAACGGGTCATAGGTACCAGTGCTCTTCCCATCAGGCATGGCCGTCACCTCAACATCTCTTCCAGCGATCATACTGGAGGAGATGAGGACCGGTGCGGCCAGCAAAAGAGCTAAAGCTACTACTAAGAATATTCTCACCTCACCACTACTTCCCATCCTCATAGCGGTGCCATGTTATCGATTTCTTGATTATAAATATATTATTTTTATTAAAATTACATTATATATAAAATGGCCAGATATCGTTGCGATCTTCTCCTCTATCACTCTTCCCTTTCCATCACAAGGATGGAATATAAGTTCTCGGCCAAGTTCTTGGCCATCTCCCTATCCTTCATCGGAGAGATCATCAGCCGGCCGTTCATGTAGACCGTCACCTCGATGCCGTCCTTCTTTGCCAGGAGCATCACCTCTTTATCATCGACCTCGTACCCTCTCTCCTTTAGAGCGATGGCCGAGGCCTCAAGGTCATATCTGGCGACATCCTGAGGTATCGCGGACATCGATTCGCCCTTGCACACCCTTATAATTCTGAACCTTGTCGTCATATGAGACCCCGCTCCTCGAGGGGCATCTTGACACATAAAGGGTAGAACTCATCGGCTGCCGCCTTGGCCTTCTCTTTCTCCATGGGGTGGATCAACAGTTTACCGGTCCGGTATATCGTGTACTCCACACCATCCTTCCGCGCTACGAGCATCAGGCCCTTTTGTCCGACATCGAACCCTTGTTCCTTCAATTTTATGGCCGTAGCATCCAGGTCGAACCTGACGTCATCCAAGGGAATGCAGGTGTTCGCTTCCGAGTTGCATATCCTTACGACCTTGAACCTCATCTCAGTCCAACTCTCTCAACAATCTGAGGCAATAGGATTTGAACTCTTCTAACGTACCCTCGTTCACGATCATTATGTCGGCCATGGCGATCAGGGAACCAATGCCCCAGCCCAGCTCCCTCTCGTCACGGGCCTTGAAATCCTCATATGTGGACGGGGCGTCCTCTCGTCCCCTTGCCTTCAGCCTGTGGAACCTTTTTATGGGACAGGTATGGATGGCTATCAACCTTACATCTTTCAGCTCCTTCTTGAAGACCTCAAGCTCCATCAGGCCCCTGCTCCCGTCTATGACGGTCCTTTCCTGCTTGACATGTTCGACCGCCCTCTTCGCCCAGATGTCATATCCATGTCTCTTTCTCTCTTCGTTGGCGAATCCCCCGACACCTTGGTCGTTGAATGCGATGCCCTGCCTGGCCGCTTCGGCCCTGACAACATCTCCCATGCGGACCACTTGGTAACCGACCGACATCGCCACCTGCGCGAACTCCTCCTTTCCAGCACCGGGCATGCCTGATATGACCAGGACGCTCATCTTTTCACTTCCATTCAGGTCCGGGACCATCCCGGGACCTTTTCACAATCGTGGTGGATTGAGAAAAGAATATAAAATTGGTACTAGGATATCGCTCCGTTCGCGAACAATCAGAACAAGCTATTGATGGAGGGGGACGAGATTCAATCTTCAAAGTCGGTCGAGAACGTCATAGATGAGATACTGAAGGCCGAGTTCGGGAACGATCCGAACATCGAGAGCGTCTCCGTCGTATCCAAGAGCGGTCTGATGATAACAGGGGATGCCTCAAAGCTCCCTTCAAGGCCCGAGATGTTCTCGGCGATGATATCGGTCATCTTCACATCCGCCGAGTCCACAAGGGCCGATGCGAAGAAGGAGAAGCTCGAGCATGTCATCGGCGTCTATAAGACAAAGAAGATATTCGTCCATGAGCTGAGCTCCAGCCTGATGATAGCGCTCACGGCGGAAAGGACAGTGAACGACGAGGAGATACTTTCACGGCTTCAGAAGGTCGTCGCGAAGACCAAGGAAGAGCTGGTCTGGCTAAGATGAGCTCAGATCAGGTTGTCCGCGATGTTCTCCAGGACCCTGTCGCAATAGACGCAACGTAGGACCGGAGGGTTCTTTCCCTCCACATTGAACTCTGGCTCGACGGGCTCCTTCTGGTTCGTGATGCAGTTCGGGTTGCTGCAACGGGCCTTGCCCAAAACCTTCGCAGGTAGCCTGACGTCATGTTTCTCGGCCACATTGAAGTCCCTTATGATGTTTATCGTCGCCTCTGGTGCGATGAGGGCGATCTTGTCAACCTCCTTCGGGTCAAGCTCCCGGTCCTCAACCTTCACGACGTCCTTCCACCCCGTCTTCTTCGACGGGACGTGCATCAATATGCTCACAGGGCTCTGGACATTCCCCCCGTCCATACCAATGATCCTCAATACCTTCAACGCCATTCCGCACTCGATGTGATCTATGACCGTCCCATTCCTGATGGGGGTCACCTTGAACTCTTTCATCAGAGCTCACCTCCTAGAACGAGCGTCAGTAGCGCCATCCTGACCGGCACTCCATTGAACGCCTGATCGAAATACTTGGCATGACAGGTCTGGTCCACTTCAGGCGAGATCTCGTCGATGCGGGGCAGCGGATGCATGATGATCATGTTGCTCTTTGCCTCTCTCAAACTATCCAGGTCGACACGGTAAGTGCCAGCCACCTTCTGATACTCTGCCAGGTCAGGGAATCTCTCCTTCTGTATCCTGGTGACATAAAGCACATCGATCTCGCTCATGACCTCTTCGAGCTTGTTCCTCATCTTAGGCTTCCCGCCCATCTTCTCGATCTGTTTGATGGTGTCCTTGGGCATCTGGAGCGTGGGCGGGGCTATGAAGTTCAATTCCGCTCCGAACATCGTCAGAGCTTCAGCGAGAGAGTGCACTGTCCTGCCATACTTCAGGTCGCCGACCATTGCGACCTTCAGCCCGTCCATCTTCCCTTTGTTCTTCTTGATGGTGAAAAGGTCCAGAAGGGTCTGCGTAGGGTGTTGCCCGGCCCCATCCCCCGCATTGATCACGGGCTTCTGGGAGAATCTTGCCGCCAATCTTGCGGCCCCTTCGTGCGGATGACGGAGCACGATGACATCCGAATACGATTCTAGCATCCGTATTGTGTCCGCAAGGGTCTCGCCCTTGGCCAAAGAGGTCATCGAAGGGGTCCCCATGTCAAGGGACCTCCCTCCAAGGCGGTTTATCGCGGTCTCGAACGACATCCTTGTCCTTGTGGACGGTTCAAAGAATAGGCATGAAAGGATCTTGCCGTCAAGGGCCTTTGTCATCTTTTCTCCCTTGGCATAGGGGATCATTTTTTCTGACAGGTCCATGATCTCCTCGATCTGCTCGCAGCTCAGGTCCCTGATGGAGACGATGTCCATACCCTTGAAGCTCATGCTCTCAGACCAGAATCCCGACCTGGCTATTTTACATCTTCGGAATCATGAACGAGGCATCCGCCACGATCCCTGTCATTCAAGGTCAAACCTCTCGAGGATCTGTTGCATGCTGCTGTACCAGTTCTCGACACACGCGCGCAGCTTCACCTTGAGCTCCTCTTTACCGATGGCCCGATATACATGATAATATCCTCCCCTCTCAATGCTCTTCGTCTCTCTGAAGCAGATCCCACAGCTCATCATTTTCTGCAAGGCCCTATAGACCGTGCTACGGTCCTTGCCCATACGGTCCGCCAGGTCATCGGCTCTCATTGGCCCTAGTTCTAAAAGTCTGTTATATACCTGGACCTCGAACTCGTTGAGCGAATAGGCGCATTGCACAAGGTCCTGGCATGAGCCAACCTTGGTCACCATCTTGTCGAAGGCCATATTACGGGTCCACCTATCCGAAACCCTTATATAATTAGCAGTTATATAAAGTTGTTGCACAACCGTGCAAAACCGAGGAGATGGTGATCATGCAAAAGGATGAGACTTTGGATGCCAGGGGTCTGATGTGCCCAATGCCGATAGTGAAGCTGTCGAAGAAGATCAAGGAGATGCAGGTGGGTAAGGTCCTTGAGCTGATAGCCGATGACGTCGGTTCCAAGGAAGATGTTCCAGCTTGGGCGAAGAGGACAGGCAATGAGCTTCTCGAGCAGAAAGAGGACAAAGGGGTCTTCTATTACTATATAAAGAAGGTCCAGTAAGGTCTTGTTAAAGGCTTGAAAAAGAAGCCTGACCGGATCGACGACTTTCATGGAGTAAAACAAGATAGGAAATAAGGGGCGGTAAAGATGACAGAGACGAAAAAGATCGCTATTGTGGTATCGGAAGGGACTTTTGACAAGGGCATGATGTCGATGATGATCGCCAATACAGCGGCGAGCATGGGTATGGAAGTGCACGTCTTCCATACCTTCTTCGGGCTGAACCTCTTGAAGAAGAAAAAGAGCCCTAAGCTCCCTGGTCTGTACAGGCTCTTCACGGGCATGTTCATCAAGAAGATGAAAAAGATAGGGGTCGAGAAGTATGAGGAGCAGATGAAGATGGCCCTCGATCTGGGCGTTAACGTCTATGCCTGCAACACGACACTTGAGCTTTTAGGCGTCAAAAAAGAGGACATGTACGACGGGGTCAAGATCCTGGGGGCCGCGGGTTTCCTCGATATTGCCGTTGATGCGGACTCGACGATGTTCATCGGATGAGGTAGTGATATGCCTTCAAAACTGTTCATATTATTGAAGGGCCCGCATGAGTTCACCGGCCTGGAAATGATGAAGCACATAGCGGGAGATGAAAGGTCGGGAGTGATATTGTTCGAGGATGCGGCCTACTTCGCTGTGGACAAGAAGCGCTCTGCAGAGCTCCTGAAGGTCGTGAACGAGGCATACGTGATGGCTGATGATCTGGCCGCGAGAGGATTCGAGGGAAAGGCTAACGCGGGCTATAGACCGATAACATACCACGAGGCGGTCGACCTCATCATGGAGAAATTCGACCAGACGATAACGCTGTGAGGGAGCTACATGAAGACAATGGTCATCCAGATCAGGACGGGGACGATGATGAACATGGACACCAACGTGGCCGTGAAGCTTGCCCAGGCGGCGGTCGAGAAAGGCTATGACGTAAGGATCTTCGGTTACGGCGAAGGCGTCCTTCTTGTCAAGGACGGTCAGGAGCCGAAAAGGTTCCCGAACGTCGGGGCCGAGGCCAAGGAGCTGGTCGAGAAGCGGAACGTCGAGGTCAGCGTGTGCAACACCTGCTGCGCGGCAAGGGGCCTTCGAAGAGGGGAGGAGATACCAGGTATGAAGGTCGGGAGCCTTACGAACGACCTCTCCAGGTACGTGGCCGAAGGGGAACGCATGGTAACAATAGCGAGGTGAAGAAGATGGCGAAGAGCGTACTGGTATTGATAACCAAACCCCCATATGGCTTCGAGGAGGCGTTCGCCGGTTCAAGGCTCGCCCTGGCCATGCTATCGAGCGGGAATGTGGATAAATGCAATATCATCCTGGCCGGGGACGGGACCCTCAACGCGGTGGCGACCCAAAAGCCAGAGGCGGTGAGGATGCCATCGAACATGGAGGCCCTCGGCGACATGGTCGACTTCGATGCAAAGGTATACTGTGTCAGGTCGGACCTGCTCGAAAGGGTCGGAGAGGTCGAGACCCTAGACTTCATAGAGATGATCGACTGGGCCCAGGCCAAGAAGATCATCGACGAGCATGACATGGTCACAACATTCTAAGAAAACGCTCCTCACCTTTCATCTTTCTTTTTTTTGCAAATTTATTAATCACTTGAGCGGATGCTCTGAGCATGCTCGAGGTCAAGTACCGTTCAGGCCCGGCCAGGATCGCGAGATGGAGCGATGGCCAGGTGCGGTTCGACACTCCCATTGTGCTGTGGGGCGAATCCTATCCTTTTATGCAAGGGAGGTCCGACCTCGTCTTTGACCATGCCTCTGAGTCCCATAGGGCGGTCCATCAGCAGTCAGGGGAACAGGTGTTCTCGGTGCCTGAGACGCTTTATACTCCACTGAGCGCGCTCAGATGGGCCGGGGACCTCCTCCCTGTTGTGGGAGATAACTCTTTCGTGACCTCTGCTGACGGCAGGGCGCCTCCGGAAGATGAGGTAAAAGGGAAGGAGGTGGCGGTACTGGGCAACGCGTTCGAGCTGAGGAGGGATGCGAGGGCCTTCGTTTCTTCGATCGTGTCCCTGAGGAGGACCGCGGGGAACAAGAGACTGATCTACCTGCCGGGAATGATGGATGCATCGAACCTCGCGCTCTTGGTCTATATGGGGGCGGATATCTTCGATGACACACTGATATCATATCTGGCATCGATCGACAAGATCACCACCACCGAGGGTCCATTGTCAGCATCAGAGTCAGAATGGTTGTTCGATGGGCCAGAAAAGAACGTGCTCCATATCAGTGCCATGAACGTATGGAAGGAGCTTCAGCTCGTCAAGCACATGATCAAAAAGGAGAGGCTTCGGGAGCTGGTCGAGACAAGGGTCCACTCAAGCCCATGGATGGTCGCGGCCTTGAGGATATTTGACGAGGACCATTACGAGTTCCAGGAGACAAGATACCCATTGGTGGGACCGCGTTTCTATGCGAACGCCAAACAGTCCCTTTTCCGTCCGGATGTCTGGAGGTATAGGAAGAGGATCATCGAGAGGTACACAAGGCCCGAGACAAAAAAGGTGCTCCTGCTCCTTCCATGTTCCGCAAAGAAGCCATATTCCACCTCCAAGAGCCACCAGACATTCCGAAGGGTTATACAATCGGTGAGCAACTTCGATGTGGTCCATGAGGTGATCGTCACCTCCCCCCTTGGTGTGGTGCCAAGGGAGCTGGAGCTGTTCTATCCGGCCGCTCAATACGACATACCTGTCACTGGACATTGGGACCGGGAGGAGGTGGCAATGGTCCAGGAGCTTGTTGGCCATATCGCATCTCAAGGATATGAGAAGGTCATCTGTCATCTGGGGGATGAAGGGGATATCGTAAGGGAGGTCATCGACTGCATCGATACCTCTCATGGTCTCCCAGGCTCCAAGGAATCGTTGAACAGATTGAGGGAGGTCCTCGCTGAGGAGTGCGCAAAGCACCCCAGACCTCCAATGGGAGAGGACAGACAGAGGACCATGGCCGCCGTCGCGAGATTTCAGTTCGGAAAGAATGCGGGGGCCCTGGTAGAAGGGTGCCGTGTCTCTGGCTCATACCCATATTCACGGATACAGGAAGGCCAGAGGCAGATGGGCATGCTCACCCCCGAACGCGGGATGATATCATTGACCATCGAAGGGGCGGAGAGGATAGCAGGAAAGGGCCTTGGGTTGGTAAGAGTGGGCGATTTCGAGATAGAAGGCAACCTGTTCGCAAAGGGTATAATCGAAGCGGACCCAGGCATCAGGATCGGGGACGAGGTGGCGGTCATAAGGTCGGAAAAGGTCGTCGGCGTGGGGGTCGCGATGATGTTCGGAGAGGAGATGACCGATAGCGACCGCGGTGAGGCGGTCCGCATGAGGCATTATATCAAGAGGCCGAAGTAATTTCGGAGCTTGATGAGAACATCTGGTCGAACTCTTTTCGGCTTTGTTGTTCGGCGACCTCTCACGGTCGGGCATATAAATGAGAAGGGACATCGGTGATCTGTAAGGTGCGCCCCAACGCACCAGAGCATCGGCAGGCTCTATAATCTGACCGAGGAGGAGCGGCCGGTGCAGGTCGTTTCCCGATGAAGACCATCCCACATGGCGGAAGGGATCTCCCGGACCCTTCCGTCAACCATAATTTTTCTTAGATCTCTTGTGTTCGGACAGAGATCTGTCGCATTCCTTTGACCAGGAACATTCTCCACATATCTGGCTGACATTTTCCAACGTCACTAGCTTATCGCTCATCGACCGCTCAAGCTCTTGCGGTGTCATCCTTTGCCAGCTCTTTATCTCTATAAACTCGAGGACCGAGCGGTCTTTATCCCTGACCGACGCTTCAGAGGTGCAGACCCCTCCCTTGTTCTCTGGACATCTTGAACAGATGTCATCGACCATGGGCACGACCTCGATATAGGAACACCTGTTCCCCTTCACAAGGTCCACCACCTTGGCCATGTTCTCGTTGAAATCATCATCGTAGCCCAGTCCTTGGTAGAATTGAATACAGAGCAGGTGGTGAGGTCTTAGTCTTACGGCTCGGTCCATCAATGTGCTCAACAGCAAGAAGGAATATAATTATCTTTTACCGACCTTGAACAATATTGAGGTGGTGAGTGCAGGTGCCGGGATTCGAACCCGGGCCTTTAGCTTGGAAGGCTAAGATCCTGACCACTAGATTACACCTGCAGGCGTCGGTCCTAATCTAATCTTATTATTAAAATGTTGTTTCAAGGGCTGGCTGGCCGGGACCTCGTCCTGTTCTAGGAGAAAGTTTAAAAATTTGGAGGAAGAAAAGGAGTCCCATCCTCTCCTTTTCTTAGACGCATCTACCAGTTCTTCTCCCTACATCTTGACGGTCCCCCGACTCGTCATCGACCTCGAACACGCACTTTGGTGGCCATATCTCTGTGATCCCCATGGCGGTCGCGTTCGTTCGCGCGTTCAAAGTATGGGTTAAGATACCAGCGGATGCATCGAACCTCACATGCATCCCATCCGTCCGACTTATGTCGGACAAATAGAGATATTATGTCACCCCGTATTTAAAGCTTCTTTTTTCAATGTAAAAGGATGACCAGCATATTTTTTATCAGGATAATTTGTTCGTTGATATTTAGATAAACCGTCAGACATAGGGAGGGGTTTGGTCGGACAAAGGTACAAAAAAATACCATCTGGAGACAAAGGTATTTAGTTTAATATAGCATTTCCCTTTATAAATTAGGTGATGGGATGGGATTTCTATTCTCCAGGGAAGGGGAACCTAGGTCGATAAAAAAGGCATTGAAGCTCGTCGAGGAGGCCGAGGCCCTTATAATCAGGAACGACATCGAAAGGGCCAAGGTACATCTCAAAAGGGCGAGCGAGCAATTGGCCAGCTGCCCCATCACCGAACTCAATTCTAAGGAGATGTCAGACGCCTTGGGCCGGATGGCGGAGGACATGATGCAATGCGATATGAAGGAAGAGGCCCTAAGGTCATCGGAGAGGGCTATTCAGATATCCCCGTCCAATATAGAAGCGAAAATGGTCAGGACCAGGGTCCTTCACATGGCCGGCAGGTCGGGCGATGCATTGTCTTTGATCGAAGACCTCATACGATCGTGTCCTGACAGGAAACAGCTTTGGGTCATGAAAGGGGTCATATGTGACAAAGAGGGGCGGGTGCCAGATGCCCTTGAGTGCTACAAAAGGGCGCTCTCGATCGATCCTCTGGACACCAAGCTCTATGAGCTGGTGATCGCCAAAGACCCTGAGAGAACGATATGGATGCGAAAGAAGGCCGAGCTGTTGCTGAGGTTGGGAAAGTTGCCAGAGGCCTCCAAGGAGATCGACAGGATAATATCGCTCGAACCATCGGCGGTCGACGCCCTGATGCTCAAGGCCGAGATATTTCTGCGGACCAATGATACTGGCAAGGCGCAGCAGGTCTATGATATCATCTTGTCAAGGGACGCCTCGAACAAGGTCGCGCTGATCGGAAAGGCCAGGCTGGTCGCAAGGTCTGGCAACGTCCCAGAGGCGTTGAAGTTCTACAAGGAGGCCATCAAGGCCGACCCATCGGACATCATCACCTGGAACGAGGTGGGGAACCTCCTGCTCATGGCCAATCGGTATGAGGAGGCGTCCATGGCCTTCGACAGGGCGTTGGCGATAGACCCCGAGAGCAAGGATGCGATAGAAGGCAAATCGAAGGCGGCCCAGGGCATAGCTCCTCCCTCAGGACAGGAGGTCGCAGAGAACCGGCTGGTAGAGGTCACCGATCTCGCCGAGAAAGCCAAAGTGCAAAAGGCCCAGGAAGAGGCGCCAAGATTGCCAGAGCAACCACAGGAGCCCAGGACCGCCGAGACCAACGATGCCGTGAGGCAGGCGCAGGCGCTGATATCGTCAGGAAGGTATCATGACGCGCTGAGGTCTTTGGAAAAGGCCTTGAAGATCACCCCGGAGAACATCGATATACTCACCGAGATCAAGGAATGCTACAA
This sequence comes from Methanomassiliicoccales archaeon, assembly GCA_013415865.1. NCBI lineage: Archaea > Methanobacteriati > Thermoplasmatota > Thermoplasmata > Methanomassiliicoccales > Methanomassiliicoccales archaeon. The sequence goes on along the minus strand of CP058896.1, from coordinate 520,104 downwards.
GCGCATGGGCAAGGACAAGAAGGTCATCGAGCTTAGCGACAGGATCCTCAAGATGGACCCGGAGAACGACCTGGCATTGCTGGACAAGGGGGTCGCGCTGGACAGGCTCGGAAGGAATCAGAACTCCGTCGACTTCTATCGCAGGGTCCTGAGGATCCACCCCCAGGACCACATCGTCCTAAAAGATGCCAGCATGGTCCTTTTCCAGCTGGAGAAATATGATGAGTCGTTGGAGACCGCGAGCTATGCCGCCCAGCTATTCCCGGACGACGTCCTTTTCTGGAGGGTCCAGGGGGACAGCCTGTTCGCACTTAAACGTTATAATGAGGCGGTGGACGCCTACATGAAGGCAAGGGAGGTAAGTCCCAGGGACAAGTCCATCGCCTACTCGACCGGCCTGGCCCTTGAGGCGGCCAAGCGATATGAGGAGGCGGCCTTGGCCTATGATGTCGCCCTGGAACTGGACCCCCGGGACAAGAACATCTGGATCAGCAAAGGCATAACATTGGAATGGCTCGACCGTTACAGCGAGGCCCTGACATGCTATGATTATGCCCTGAACCTTGATAAGAGAATGCGTTTCGCCATGGTCCGTAGGGGCCATGCCCTTGCGAAGATGGGCATGCACGAGGAGGCGGTGAGGTCCTTCGACCGGGCCCTTGAGATGTACCACAAGGACCTGGACGTCCTGGAGGGAAAGAAACGGTCCCTTATAGAGCTGGCACGGCTTGACGAGGTCATAAAGGTATGCGACCGGATATCCCGTCTGGACCCCAAGAACGTGGACGCTTATGTCGACCAGGGGGTGGCATATTATCGTCTGGAGCAGTACAAGAAGGCGATCGCGTCCTTCAATCAGGCTCTTGTGGCCTCCCCGAACGAGGTCAAGATACTTGAGCTGAAGAAGATGGCCCTAATCGCGATGGATGAACAGGAGAAGGTCCTTGCGATCTGCGATGACATACTTGCCGTCGACCCTGGCAACAGGTCAGCGCTCATCGACAAGGTGAACGCTTTGGAGGCCTTGGGACAGGCCCAGGCCGCCGCCGAGGTCTTGAACAAGGCCATCGAGATGGACCCTGCAGACAAGGCCTTGCACGTCCGCAACGGCATACTTTTGACCTCGATCGGCAGGATGGAAGATGCATTGGCCGCCTTTGACGAGGCGTGGAGACTGGACGATTCGGACATGATGATCCTCGACAACAAGGGAAGGACGCTGCTGCACATGCAGAGGTTCGAGGAGGCCCTCGATTGCTTCGAAAGATGCGTGAGGTCGAACCCTGCCAACCCAAGGTTCCACACGGACATGGGAAGGGCGCTGGCATCCCTGAACAGGATGCAGGAGGCCGTCGATGCCTTCGAGCAGGCGATCTCGGTCGACCGGACGCATGCGGAGGCATGGAAGTTCAAGGGCAATGCGCACCTCAGACTGGGGGAGATGCCAAAGGCCGTACAGGCCTACAACACCGCGATCGACCTAGGTGCCGAGGACGGTCCCCTGCTGCGGTCCAAGGGGAAGGCGCTGGAGGCGATGGGCCGGGTCGAGGAGGCCCGGGAGACCTACATGAGGGCGACGGTGGTGGCGCCCAACGATGCTTTGGCCTGGGAACGCCTGGCATTGATAGAGGAGAAGCAACAGTATTTGGACAACGCCTTTGCCGCGATAGACAGGGCCTCTGTCCTGGACCCATCATCTAAAAGGGTCTGGATGGAGCGTGCGGCGATCGCGGAGGGACTAGGCAAGGATGAGGAGGTGCTCAGGTCCTACGATGCCGTCCTGGGCCTGGACATCTCCGATGCGATCGCCTGGAACGGGAAGGGGATGGCCTTGCTCAGGATGGGAAAGAGCGAGGCTGCCCAGCGGGCCTTCGAGAAGGCGTTGGAACTTGACCCGGCGATGTCCTCGGCGGCAGAAGGGCTGGAGATGGTTCAGCGCGATCTCCACCAAAGGCAGGTGAAGGAGTATGCTGCACAAGTGCTTTCCATGGAGAACCGTATGGGAAGAAGGCTTTCCAAGGAGGACATGTTCCGCATATGCAACATCCCATATGAATTCCTGGATGAGGTGTCCAGCCTCATCGATGAGAAGGAAAAGGTCGATGTCACCTCGATGAGCAGGGAAGAGATGGACTGGTACGAGGACGCATCGCGGACCGTCCTCCTGATGGCCTATCGGAACCCCACCGTGGCGACCTACGGGCTCAGGCTGGCGGACGTGATCGCGGCTCTGCCACATCTTGAGATCTCTGATGCCAAGAAGGTGTTGGGATATATAGAGACGGTCAACGCCATGGACCTCAGCGGGACCATGCCAGATGAGGATGTCCAGCAGCTGCTGAGAACGGCCCTCGATCTCTCAGAGGACAGAAGGAGCGTCATAGGGCTGATGGAGACGTTCGGCATAGGGATCTATAAGGCCAGGAGGCTGAAGGTCGCCATGAAGGCCTTCCGGGCGATCTCCGAGGACATCGTACCATCGCCAAGGACGAGGAAGCGGGCGTCACCAAAGATAACGGCCCCAAAGACAATTGCAAAGACCAAGAGAAAGGCCCCTTCCAGGTCATCGCGCGCGTTAGCACGGGCGGAGGTCGCCCCGCCCCCAATGCCTGAGCCCGAGATGGAGGAGCCCCCCCAGACCGTTGGTACCGATGCGGTCTTTCTTCCGCCTAACGTTCCTGAACAGGAGCCCATCCCCGAACCGCGGAGGAGGGGCCCGGAAGGGGGCCCCTTGCTCTTCGGGGCGGCGGAGAAAGAGCTTTATTCCACCTTCTACGGCAGTGATAAAGGAGAGAAGAGGACGGGCTCGATCAGGTCCCGTAAATGCCTTTTCCATGGAGAGACTGCCGCTGGCTCTTGCCCTGAATGTGGCTCGTTGCTTTGCAGGTCCTGCATAGCAAGCGGACTCTGCCCCAGATGCCAGACGCCCATCCGTGTGAAGCACCTGGATCAGGATGCAAAAGGTTCAAAGGGCGGCCGGCAGACCGACCTCGCCGTCGACGAGCTCGAGCTGGAGAAGGTCGATGTGGAAGAAAGGCAGCCTGTCGAAGAGGGAGCGGAAGGGGCCGAAGAGGCCGAGGAGCAGGATGAAGGACCGAAAGAAAGGGATTGGACAAGGCTCTAGGTCAGTAGTCCAATATGTCCGCCTTCATGAACTCCCTCAGGAGCACGGTGGCATAGCAGCCCTTGCCTAGGGAGAACGAGACCTCATAGCTGTCGTCATAGGGAACGGACCTGAGCCCCTCATATCTGCAGAGGAGCTCCCTCCTGCTCCCTCTCGAATTGCAATCAGGGACCTGCGGGACCTTGAAGTCCGAGGGCATGACCCCCTCGTCCTCGATCACCTTTGCCTCTATCTCGCCCATCTCTCCCTTTGCGAGCTCGCTGTCCTGCCCAAAAAGGACCCCAGAGACAAAGGCCCTACCCTCCTTGACCTGTTTGGCAACAAGGTCCAGATTCTCTCTGGTCACTGGCACATGCTTGTCGTGGTCAGGCAGGCCGTCCTTGTCAGCAGGAAGGACCACGTCGCCGATAAGAGGCTCATTGAGCGGAAGGCCGCGACGCATCCTCTCGCTCAGTATCCTATTGAACATGTATGACTGGTACGCGTGCACGAACATCATCTGGAGGTTGCTTGGAAGCACACGCAATGCACCAGCATGGTCATCAGGGTTCTTGGCCAGCCAGCCTATCACGGTCCTTTCGAAGGTCAGTTTCTGCGGGAAATATCCCATCGCCGCCTTGAAGTCACGCTCCTTTTGCAGGCGCGACCTAGCTTCCTTGGCCTCATCGTCCTCGGCGTCATGGGGGTGCCCGACATACCACATCACCGCCTCTTCCAGGTCGCCCTTGACTATGCTCCTTCCCACGAGATGGGTGATCGGTCGCACCGACCCGAACCTCTGGACGCCGAAAAAGTTCGGAAAACCTCCGTTGGCGGAGAGCTCCGCCTCGGTCTCAAGGATGGCCCCTTTCAGATCGTCGCCTTTGAGCGTGCACTCCCTGACCTTTACATCGAAGCGATTTCCGATAAGGTCCCCGATGGTGAGATGTTTCGAGGAGCGGTAGGCCTCCAGGACCTCTACCTGGTGTACGCGCATCGCCCTTACGGCATCCAGTGGGGCCTCGAAGGACATGAGCTGCGTGGTGACGGCCCTTTTATCCTTAGTACCTGCGAAACCGATGGACCCCCGCCCTATGCCTAGGTTCTTAGAAAGCTGCCTTACGAGACGGTTCATCTCCCAGTTCGTCGCCCTTATCTTGGCGATCGTGTACCTTCCGTTCTCGACCTTTGGTAGCTGTCTTGATATCTCCTCGACGATAAAATCCTCGGGAAGCAGTTTGAGCCTACCCCCTGTCCCCTTGCTCGAGGTCATGTAGACCTCCATGCCCAATTCCCTCTCGGGCTCGGGGGGCTTAGAAAAGGGCATGTTCACTTCAGTTCCTTTACCAGCTTGTCCCTGCCTTCCTTGACATCATTTGCAAGGGAGGTCGCCGCGCGCTTGAGCGCCGCCTGGGGCTTGCCGGTCTTCACCTTGACATACAACGTCGGTTCAGAGAGGTGGGCAGCACCTGCGGTGTACTTCACCTCATCGATGGCCTTGTCCAGCAGGAGCTCCTTGACAAGTGGTGAGATCAACGTCATGTCCGCGTTCCTGATCCGGATCTTGATGGAGTCCTTGTCCTTCTCTAAAAGATCGATCTCCATGAGAGCCACCTATACCGGTCCGCCTTATAAGGATTTTCATATCGATTTGGACATCGGTCGTCCCACTGGCCCCCTTGACCGTCACTCGTCTATGCGCTTCAGCTGCATCTTGTACATCTCCAGGAGCTCCTTGCTGGTCGTCGACTCTCTGGGCCCCTTGTCGTCGCGTATCCTTCCTGTGAACCTGGGGAACCTTATGGCCAGTCCCGCATCCTTCCTCACGGCCCCGAACGCCGCGGTGTGAATGGGAGAGACCGTGATCTCGGCGCCGAGCACCTCCAGCACAACGCCCGGCTCGAACCAGTAATCCGCCTGCATCTTCGATGAGACCTGATGATGCTTCTCAGGCACCCTGAATTTTTCAAGGACCTCGACCATCTTTGCGAGCTCAGCATCGTCGAATCCGCTCCCAAGCTTGGACACCGTCTCGAAACGGTCCTCCTCCTCGTTATAGGTGGCCATCAAAAGCGCACCGTAGAGACCCTTCCTCTTGCCCCTTCCAGCGAACGCTCCGACGACGACAAGGTCCACGGTGTCGTTAAGCTCCGAGCGGTACTCCTTCTTGTACTTGATCCACAGGAACCCTCTGTTGCCTGCCCTGTAGACCGAGTCCGGTCCGATGGACTTCGCCATGAGGCCCTCACATCCGTCCCGGACCGCCTCCATGAAGAATTCCTGCACAGCCTCCTCATTGTCCAGAACCCTCATCTCAGACAGTCTGAGCTGGTCGTTCGGGCTGAAGCATGAGGCCAAGGCAGCTCTTCTCTTGAGGAGAGTTTCTTCCGTCATGTCCTTTCCATCGAGGTAAAGCAGGTCGAAAAGGCAGAATCTGACCGGGTACTCCTCCATGGCCTCGTCCAATCCATGTTTCCTCCCCCTCCTGTGGGAGACCTCCTGGAAAGGGAGGAACTCGCCGGTGTTGATATCGATCGGGACGCACTCCCCCTCCACGATCGCGCTGGAGCCTGTGAACGAGGCCTTGATGGCCGATACCACGTCCGGGAACTGCCCGGTCAGGTCCTCCAATCTTCTTGAATACAGCTTCACCTTGCCTTTATCGATGTGCGCCTGGACCCTCACGCCGTCATATTTGTACTCGAAGGCACAGGCACCCCCCATCTTCTCGAGGATCTCCGCGGGCGAGGACATCCTTTCGGCGAGCATGGCCCTAATGGGGTTCCCGACCTTGACCCTTAGTGCCCTCACCCCTTCCAGCCCATGTAGGCTCAGCGTCTCGGCGACCATGCCCAGGTCGGACGTGATATTGAAAGCCCTCTCTATGACGTCCCTCTCCTCCTTGCTGGCGAAAGCGATGGCGAGGGCATCGATGACCGTCATGCTCGCCACTCCCAGCCGCATCTTCCCAGTGACCATCCTACAGATGTATTTGGCCTCTATGGGGGAGGCGTCGTGGAGTATGTCGGCCAATTGCTTCATCTTTGAATCCTGTGAGCCACCCCCCTCAGAGACCGAGACCTTTTCCAGAGCACTATAGACCCTGTCAAGGGTGAGCGGTTCGGAGAACAGCGTCTGCTGCCTCTTCGACCGATACAGCTGCTCTGCCACCGAACCCAGGTCGCCCTCCTTCAATTGGAGCTCCTGGATGGTCTGTTCTTTTACCCCGATGACCGACGCCAACGTCCTTATCAACAGTTTATCGGCCATGCCGAGCTTCTGAGGATAGAAATCAGGGTAAAGCTGACCTTGGGTCAGATAGACGGACCGCCTCAATGCGGACGGCTCTGCCCCCTTGAAGAAAGATGCCAGTATCTCGGCCATCTCCAACCTGCTCGTGGTAGAATCGAGGCGCCTATACACCTCCGCCAGCTCGCTGAACAGCATCGCCATCGGAAAGACCCTCCTGAGTAGATAATCCAATCGCATCAATTCGTGGTTCAGAAATCCAAGAGGCTGCGCTGACCCTTTGGAAGCTCCTTGTTCTTCTCATCCTCCTCAACGCTCTTCTCAGGCCCGTTTTCAAGCTCCCTCTTCAGGGTGAGCAATCTGCTCTTCATCTGCCTCTCCTTGTGGAGGCTGCTGAAGTAGAACGCCTGGTCCCTGGTCCCCTTGGTGACGAAGATGACGACCTTGCCGGCGCTCCTGCGGCCGGTCCTCCCTCTGCGCTGTATGCTGCGTATCTCCGATGGGACCGGTTCATAGAACACCACCATGTCGGTGCTTGCGACATCAAGGCCCTCCTCTCCTACCGATGTCGCCACAAGCACGTTGTACTCCCCGTCGCGGAATTGTTGGAGCACCCCCACCTGCTCTCTCTGCTTGAGCCCCTTGTCCCCGGCGCGCCCCGCCTGGCCTATCAACTTCGCCACCCTGACCCCATCGATCTTTGCGAGCTTCCCTGCCACGAGCTCACAGGTGTCCCTGTAATGTGTGAAGACCAGGACCTTCGACCCAGGGTTCTCCGATATCTGCCTCGAGACCACGCTCATCACCCTCGAGAGCTTCGGATGTTCGACCTTGAGGTCCTTCATCATCTTCATGACGGCCTTGAACTGTTCCGTCTCCACGATCGCCCTCGTCGCCTTAGAGCCATCGTCGGAGGCCGCCTCCTCCCTCATGCGCTCGAGATATGCCAGCATCGCCGTCCCTCCTTGGGTCTCTCCCAGGTCGATCGCATGCTCCACCTTTATGGCCATGGCGTTCACGCTGAGGGCCTGATACAATCTCTTCGACCTCTCGCCCGACCTCAGCCTCGCAGAGAGCTCGTTGCCGAGCGCAAGTAGGTCCTTGGTGCCCACCTTGTCGCTGTCCTGAAGAAATCCCATGCCGACCAGCTGTTTCAAGTAGGTCTCATAAAGAGAGCTCAATATCGAGGTGGCCTTCCTGATCTCCGCGGGGAGCTCCACCTCGATGAACTGGACCTTTACATCCTGTACATATTTGGCAACATCAGGGTCGTGCTCGGTCCTGACCTCTATATTGTCTATTCCAAGGTTCGTGCAGACCTCCCGCACCTTCTCCCGGTCGCTTCCAGGGCTCGCGGTCATCCCTAGGACGAGCCCCCCATATTCCTTGTATTCCTTCGCCACGGCCACATAGGCATAGTTGCCGACGGCCCTATGCGCCTCATCGAATATTATCAGCCTGACATCCTTCAGCGACGCCCGCCCGTTCCTAAGATCATTGGCCACGACCTGAGGGGTCGACGCTATCACATCGTTCTCGACCCATAGCGCCTCCCTCTCTTCGGGGGAGGTGTCTCCAGTCATCACCGCCACCTTTTTCCCGACCAAGAACTCGATCAGGAACCTGCTGTGCTGCTCCACCAATGGCTTTGTAGGGGCCATCAGAAGGACCTTCCCCTTCTTTTTCAACAGAACATCCGCTATCACGAGGAGCGCGACGACGGTCTTGCCCATGCCAGTGGGCAATACCACAAGGGTGGAACGCTCCTGCGCGGACCTTGCCAGGGAGACCTGGTATTCTCTGAGCTCTACACTATCCTTCTTGATAAGAGGATGCTCAATGAACACATACAATGAATATTAAAACAGGATGAAAATGGTTTAGATGGGTCAGGTCCACCTTAATGACATCCGCCGCCGCACGAGCTGCAGCTCGTGACGTTCGGGTTATGAACGATAAGGCCTGAACCGTACGGTGTCTCCACGAAGTCCACGGTGCACGCATCCAGGACCTCTTTTGTCTCATTATCGTAATACAACGAGAAACCATCGACCTTCTGCTCGATGTCCCCTTCCTTTGCTCCTTGCTGGAACGCCATTCCGAACTGAGGTCCAGAGCAGCCCATACCGGACAGGTAGATCTTGATCCCATGGCCCTGCTTGTTGTTCTTTGCTATAAGGTCCAGTATGTACTTGGACGCCTCAGCAGTGACTTCTACCATCTTAAGTTCACCTTGGAGGTTTCAAATTATCAACCGATATTTAAACCATTGTGACGATTCCTAGCGGTCAGGCGTTGGAAGCACCGCCACCGAAACATTAAATCCTGTAGGAGCACTGCCTCACGCCATGCTTCGCCTGCGCCCCATCGTCAGGGCGGACATACCTTCCTTGGTCGTCATGACAAGGGAGAACATGTCCTCCATTGTCAGACGTTCATGGGGCATTGAATGGACGGACGAGCCGCTCCTCGAATGGTTTGCTGACAAGGACGTCGAGACCATGGTCCTTGAGGAAGATGGCGATATAATCGGATATTTTTCCATCGAGGTCTTGGACAGTTACCTTTTCATAATGTCCATCCAGCTCAGGCCAGACAAACAGGGCAAAGGATATGGGAGGACGATGATGCGGGAGATCGAGGCTTCCGTGCTGGAGAAGGGCACCGAGGGCGTGGAGCTCTGCGTCCAGGAATGCAATGAAAAGGCCCTTGCTTTCTATAGCACCCTTGGTTACCGTAAGGTATGCAGAAGAGGTAATAACTTCCTCCTGAGGAAATCGGCAGAACAGATACGGTCCGAGACCGCGTCTCAGAAGGATTGATATCCCCGCCCGCTCTCCACTTGCTCATGAAGTATCGGCGATGCCTGCCCTTGTTACTTGGCCTATTGCTGTTCACCACGCCGACCATGGCCATATTATCATGTGCGGCGCCCCCATCCCCACCACTCGACCTCACATGCACCGTAGGAGAGACATATGTAGACCTCTCTTGGAAACCTCCAGAGGACGGAAATCTGAGCCATTATCTTGTCTATGGAGGCAGATCATTCGATACGATGAAGGTCATAGCGAACGTGAGCGCTAACCAGACGGCCTACCATCATGGTGGTCTGAGCGTAGGGACGACCAATTACTATGTCGTCACAGCGGTCGGTCCTGAGGGAGAGAGCGCCGTCAGCAATGCCGTGGTGGCGACCACCGAGAGCAATGTCATCATAAAGACCAGCCCTTCAAGCAATGAGATGTGGATATCGATAATCGCTCTGGTGTTAGGGGTAGTGGCCATACAGATATCCGTCATTGCGATATGGGTTCTGGTCAAGAAGACGTTCAGGTGACAAATAATTTTTAAATTTTATAATAATTTTTGTTTATAATATTTTCTCATCACCAGCATATGCATCCACCATCCATCCAAGTAAGATAGATATATTGATAATGATAATCATTACTAATAATGAACGGGAAGGCGACAAGGTGGACCAAACAGCTCAAGGTCATCGTCGATACCATTTACGAGAGCACAAATCCGATGACGGCCGATGAGGTGTATCATCATGCCAAGGAAAAATTACCGAACATCAGCCTTGGCACTGTCTACCGTAACCTGAACAAGCTTCTCGCTGAGGGTTTGATATCAGAGACCAACAATAACGGCGTCAGTCTGTTCTTCCGCCATCCCTTCCCAAACTCGACATTTGAATGCTCTCGATGTCATCGCCTGACAAGCATCCCCCTGGACCTGAACGTCCTGGAGATGTCAAGGAAGATCGGGATGAAGATCGAGAAGTATTCCCTTCATGTGGTGGGCACCTGCAAGGAGTGTGAGAGCAAATGCACATAATGGAAGGCTTCCTGAACATATACTGGTGCATCTTCTGGTATGTTGTCTGCATCCCGTTCTTGTTCATCGGGGCGTTGAAGCTCAAGAAGATGTTCGAAGAGAATCCTGAGAGCAAGTTGACCGTGGCCATCTCGGGCGCGTTCATATTCGTCCTTTCCTCGTTGAAATTACCATCTGTCACAGGGTCATCATCCCACCCGACCGGCACTGGCCTGTCGACGATACTGTCCGGTCCGTGGATAACTAGCATATTGGCCACCATCGTCCTCTTGTTCCAGGCATTATTGCTGGCCCATGGAGGCATAACCACTTTGGGCGCGAACGTCTTCTCCATGGGCATCTTCGGGCCCTTTGTCGCCTATATGGTGTTCAAGGCCATGACGAAGGCCAAGGTCCACATGATACCGACCATATTCGCAACGGCATTCGTCGCGGACTTCGCGACCTATCTGATGACGAGCCTCCAGCTCGCCTTGGCGTACCCTTCGGACGGCAGCGTACTGATATCGCTCTCGACCTTCCTGGGCATCTTTGCCCTTACCCAGGTGCCTTTGGCCCTGTTGGAGGCGGTGCTCATCGTCATGTTCTTCGACTTCCTCTCTAACTCCAGACCTGAACTGATCAGACCAGAGCTGAGGATCAAGAAAGGGAGCAGGATACCATGGGGTTCGAGGATGGTCGTCGGAGCGATCATAGCTATTTGCATCGCCTCGGTCCCCGCCCTGATGTATGCCGGTCAAGAGCTCGATGGGGCCGATGACAGGGGCGGCGAGGCGATACAGTCCATCGTTCCGGACTATAAGCCATGGTTCGAAGGCTTCTTCCAACCCTCCGAGGGTCTGGAGCCCTGGCTCTTCAAATTGCAGTTGGCGATAGGCGTCGTCATCATAATCGCTGTGCTATACATAGCGATGAAAAGGTATGGGAAGAACAAAATGCCTGAGATGAAGAAATGAGAGGGATAGACGAGCTCGCCTATCAATCAAGGCTGAGGCAATGGCCCCCATTGGGCAAATTCCTTCTCACCTTGTCCCTTTTGATAGTGGCGCTAACGACCGATTCCATCTTGATACCGCTGATGACCTTCTTCATCGGAGCATGTCTCCTGGTCTATTCGACCGGCCTTCGGTTTCCACGGATGATCGGGATGCTCATCTTGGACGGTCTCGTGGTCATCTTGGTGGGCTGCCTGGTGATCGCGCTCATAACCAAGGGAGGAGGCGAGGTAGCGAGGTTCGATGTCATGGGCTGGACACTGACCTTGGACAGGGACGGCCTCAACCTCTCCACACTTGTCCTGATGAGAGCTTTGGCGGGCATCACCATAATGCTGGCCTTTATCACCTCGACCCCCGTGCCACATTTCGCAATGGCTTTGAGACAGCTCAGGGTCCCAAAAGAGATCATGGAACTGACCGTGCTTGTCTACAGATATTCTTTCTTGTTGCTGGAACAGCTTGAGACCATGACCATCGCCGCATCATCTAGATTGGGGTTCAAGGGCATCCGCAACAGCCTGAGGACATCATCCCGATTGGCGGTGGGCCTTTTCTCCCGCTCGCTCTCTATGGCGGAGAGATCTCAGGTGGCACTTAACTGTAGGAATTATAAAGGAGACTTCCCGATCTACAGGCCGCCAAGGCGGCTCACATTGGCGTGGGTCATCGGACCGATAGGCCTTGCCATCATCATCTATATCATAGATAATTTCCTTGAACCGATTTGGAGAATTTCTTGGTGAACCGATGAACGACCCCGTGCTCAAGACCGAGGAACTCGTTTACACCTATCCTAATGGGACAGTGGCACTCGAGGATGTGAACCTGGAGATCCCCAGGGGCAAGAAGATCATATTGCTGGGCCCAAATGGTGCCGGGAAATCCACATTGTTCCTCCATTTCAATGGGATACTAAGGCCAAGGTCAGGGAAGGTCTATCTGAACGGCAAGGAGGTCCGGTATGGAAAAAAGGACCTTGAAGAGGTCCGCTCCAAGGTCTCCCTGGTGATGCAGAACCCGGATGATCAGATCTTCTCGGCCACCATCGAGGAGGATGTTGCCTTTGGGCCCATGAACATGGGGTTGCCAAGGGATGAGGTCGAGAGAAGGGTCAACGAGGCCTTGGACCAGGTCGACCTCTATGACATTCGCGAAAAACCGACGCAGCAGCTCTCCTTCGGTCAGAGGAAGAGGGTCTCCCTCGCCGGAGCGATCGCGATGAGGCCTGAGGTCTTGGTCATGGATGAGCCCACCGCCGGGCTGGACTCAAGGATGGTCCACGAGCTTCTGGAACTGGCGGACGAGCTGAACCAGCAGGGGATGACCGTCATCATGTCCACGCACGATGTCGAGACAGCATATGCCTGGGCCGACGAGGTCCGGGTGTTGAACAAGGGGCGCATCATCTACTCGGGGGGCCCCGACGGTTTCTTCTCCGACGGTCAGAGGGCAAGGAACATGGGCCTTACCGAGCCGATACTTTACGACCTGAACAGGACCATGAGCAGACATAGGAAGATGGAACTTGCACCTTATCCCAAGAACATCTTCGAGCTGAACCAGAAGTTCGGGCAGCATACAGGCAAGATGGGACAGCTTTATTTCTATCCAGTGACCGACCTCAGCAAGGAGACCATCAAGACCATCAGGCACATGATGCCGCAGGCCGCGATCGGACTTATAGGGACCAGGGCCAGGAAGGTCGGGAACGACCTCGGGCTTCAGGTCGAGCACAGGTTCGATTCGTATGACGAGGCCCTGATAGAGATGGGCCATGGCCGGGACTTCATCATGATAGGCGATGAGAACTGGCGGAAGGACATCGAGCAGAGATTGGAGAGGCTCGGGTCCGAGTTCGGTTCCCCGATAAGGCTTGCAAGGTTATGAAGGTTGATAAGATCAAACGGTCCACCAGCAGTGCATCGGCCCCATCCAAAGGATTAATAAAACGCATCCAATAACGGCTAGAACATAATGGCCGAGAAAGAGGTCGGGAAACAGAGCGAGGTGGAGGTCACCCTTAGGAGGGACCTGGGCCTTCTTGAGGTGCTGATGATAGGCATCGGTCCCAACATCGGTTCTACCATCTTCATCCTGATCGGGACCGGCACCGGTATAGCGGGACCGGGCATTATACTCGCCTTCATTCTGAACTTCTTCGTCACCATCTGCACGGCATTCTCATATGCCGAGCTAGCCTCCGCATTCCCAGAGACGGGCGGGGGATACCTTTGGATAAAGGAGGGGATGTTCCCTCCTTTCGGTTTCTTAGGGGGATGGATGTCCTGGGTAGGGCATTGCATCGCGTGCAGCGTCTATGCCCTCGGCTTTGGCGCAGGCATGCTATGGATGATAGATGCGATGGACATCGACCTGGGGATGTCGGAGCATATGATAAGGGTGGTCTTCTCCGTCATGATCGCCGTCGTCTTCATCTATCTGAACTATCGCGGTGTCAAAGGTGCGGGGCGCTCGGAGATCGTCGTCTCGCTGATCCTCATCCTGGTCATATCGACCTTCGTGGTGTTCGGCGCATATAAGATACTCATCGACCCCGACCCTGGAAGGAACTTCACCGAGCTTATGCCAAAAGGAACGCTGAGCATATTGACGTCGATGGCCTTCACGTTCATGGTCTTCGAGGGCTATGAGGTCGTGGCGCAGACAGGAGAGGAGGCGAAGGACCCCGAGAGGACCGTCCCAAAGGCGATGTTCCTCTGTATCGGCATAAGCACCTTCCTCTTCGTCGCCGTCGCAGTGACGGCCATAGGGGTCTCAGGATGGGAGAACATAGCAGGATGGAAGGACCTGGCCATAGCACGCTCGGCCGAAGGGGTGATACCTTATTTTGGAGGCGACCTGATAGCGTTCGGCATCATAATCGGGTCGGTGGCGGCGGTCAATTCGATCATATTCTCCGTGTCCAGGGTCTCTTTCGCAATGGGAAGGGATGGGAACCTCCCCGCCAGGTTCGGCAAGCTGCATAAGAAGAACCAGACGCCTACCACCGCACTGTTGGTGTCAGGCTCGATAATCATCATGATGTGCATCCTTCTTCCAATGGACCAGGTGGCCGCGGTCGCCGACATCCTGATACTCTTGTTGTTCACATTGGTCAACATCTCAGCGATATCATTGAGGAGGAAGAGACCGGACGCCAAGCGCCATTTCATGATGCCCCTTTTCCCGCTATTCCCGTTGGCAGGCATAACCGCCAAGATGGTGCTTGCCGCGACCCTCATCGACTACGAGCCTATCGCATGGTACATGGCCATAGCGATCATAAACGTCGGTCTCCTGATCCATTATTTCGCTAAAGGGAAGAAGGAGATAGAGGAAGCCCCTTTGGCGGAGCGCGTCCCGCTCACCATGGAGGAGCTTGAGAAGTTCCGTGTCATGGTCCCGATAGAGGACGAGAGGAGCGAGTCGATCATAGACATCGCTTCATTGGTGGCGGCAGAGCACAACGGGGAGCTCCTGTTGGTCAGCGTCGTCGAGACCCCCTCGACCGTCCCGATAAACGAGGTCGACCGTAAACTTGTGGAAGAGCGCCGCAAGATGCTAGAGAAGCTGAAGAAGCATGCGGAGGCGAACGGCGTCTTCACAAGAGCGATGGTGACCGTCTCGCACGATGTGGTGACCGCTCTCATAGATACGGCCAAGGAAGAAGAGGCGAACACGATCGTGGTCGGGTGGAAAGGATACACAAAGACGCAGAAGCGCATACTTGGCAAGAAGATGGACCTTCTCCTTAGGCTGACACCTTGTGATGTCCTATTGTTCAAGGCAGAGGAGCGATGGAGGCCGAACAGGATCCTCATTCTCTCAGGCGGACTGTGGCACGTCAGCAGGGCGACCGAGGTTGCCGCCCTCATCGCCAAGAAGAACGGGTCGAGGGTGACGATCCTGAACGTCATCGCGGAAGAGAGGTATCTGGACACCGCCAGACAATACTCTCGTAGACTGGCAGAGATCCTTAGGAAGGAGAATGTGCCCGTCGTGGTCAAGGAGATACGCCCGGAGACCGTCGTGGGCGGGGTGGTGGGAGAATCGATCGAATATGACCTGCTGGTCATGGGCTCCAGCGCCGTCAAGAGGGTGCACAGGAGCGACTTTGGATACGTCCAGGACAGGATAGTGAAGAACGCGAAGTGCCCGGTCCTGGTCTACAAGCGCGTCGCGACATTTGAGGAGAAGGAAGAGGAAGAGGTAGAGCTTGTGGACATCACCGAATGAGCGATGCCGAGACGAACTCGTCGACGAACCTGTTCTCCATCGGCAAAGGTATCCTCGCACCCGCGCTGTTCGGATGCCCTCCTCCGTCCATGCCATGTAATGTGACGAACTCCTCGACAAAACGCCCGATATCCAGGCCTCGGTCGCTCATCCCCCTTATCGACACCGAGCAGTTGTCCTTCCTGTCGTTCAACATCATCGCGTAGGAGCATCCCCTGCGCTGCGCGACATCCACAAGGGCCCTCGTTCCGAACCCATACAACGAGCGGTTCTTCTCATTGCATTGGAATATCCCGACGCCCTCCCGGACCTCCAGGCCGGCCTTCACGCGGGCCACCGCCTTCCCCCATCGGTTCTCATTGAGCACCTGGATATATCTTCGCTTGACCGCCCCCACCTGCGAAGGCCAATGACCTTCCGAAAGATGTTTGCTGGCGACCAGTCTGAACTCATCATCCTCAATGTTCAGTCGCCAGGAGAAGTCAAGGATCCGCGCCTCCTCCTCGAGCCTCTGTCTACCGTGTTTCCTGAGGGTGTCCTTGAGAAGGTCGGTCTCACAATACTCCAGATGGTCAGCTATGGAGACCAGCCTTTTCAGATGCGTTCCAGCCCTTAGATGGTCGTAAAGCACGTGCGCCGCGCTCATCCCCTCCTGGACTATCCTGATGCCGCTCATGCCTTCCGTCATAGAGGAAGGATGATGGTCCAGCAAGTATACTGTCTGGGCCTTCCTATGGCCAACGGCCTCCACCACATCCCTGGTCAGGGCAATGTCCACAAGGAATATCTCCCTTGATGAGCGGTCTTTGACCAGCGCGTTGGCCCCGGCCCTTGGGGAGGTGACAAAAGAGATCTTTGACGAAGGGTATCTGCTCAGAAAGACCGCAGCAGATGCTATCCCGTCAACATTGCCACGGGTTATAAGGTGTTTGTCTCGGTCATCCCTGGACAAGGAATCCAATGACAATCCTCGAGTATGACAAATTCATCTCTGGACTATTTGAATCTATTGTATTTAAATAATTATGACGGGATAGTGAATTCCATTGGATGGGATGGAGCACGGTCAATAGCTCAGCGAGGGCGGACCTGTCATCGAGGTGCGGGCTGGTTATGAGCGGTCGGATGGCCAGCAGTGTATATTACACACAAAAAGTGGACATGGCCACCTTGTTGGCGATCATAGATCATGAGATGACAAGGTCGCTCGTCCGTCATATAGGCCTGATTATCGCTCCTGACATTGGCACGTGGACGCCCAACGGGACAGACCGGTCAATGTCGGAAAGAACGTTCTTGCACGAAGGTACCAGAGATCTTCCACTGACAGGAGGGTCCTTAGGACCACATCAGGTCCAGAGCATATGTATGAGATGGTCAAAGAAAAATGACGCCACTTGGTCACAGACCTTTTCGCTCTGGCACCTCTGCGTGTATGTTGCCTGTACGCTCATCGGTTATATCGTGGGAACAGGACTCGGCCTGTAGGAGATGGAAAAGATGGTCACATACAGCCTGCCAAACGTTACTGATGTCGGGAACATCGATAGGTCGTCCTTGACGGACTATTTTCAAAGGGCCGGTTCAAAAAGGGGCCTCTCGGTCCTGTACGCAGATTTTTTCCCGTTCAAGGAGTTCAAGACGGTCTGGACCAAGCGCGGGGGCGCGCTTGAATTGAAGGTGACGGATTATATGGCGGGGGCACGGCAGGACATACTGGAAGAGTTCGCCGACTGCATATGCAGAAGGATCATCTGTAAAAGGTCCGATGAGATCTACACCCCTGTCATGAAGGAATGGCTGCAATCACAGGAGTTCGTTGAGCTGAACAGGTCCACATACCTTCAAAGGAGCAGGAACCTGGCATACACGGCGAAAGGGATACATTACGACCTCGAGGAGGCTAGGACCAGATTGCTCTCGGAAGGTCTGTTGCCCGATATTCCTGATAATTACATCACATGGACAAAGAGACCAAACCTCCAGAGGATGGGATATTGTTCGGTCATCATGAGAGTGGTGGCGGTCAGCAGCGCATTGGACTCCGGGGAGGTCCCCGAGTTCGTGTCCGATTATGTGCTCTATCACGAACTGTTGCATCTGAACGATGGCCTCAAGGCCTTGGGCTCCCACCACGATGCCGCGTTCAGGACAAAAGAGAGAAAATATCCCCGCTGGAAGGAGGCGGAGGTCGCCCTAAGGCGGATAGCCTCGGGCCGAATCTGATGTCCGAGGGCGGTACGCTGCGACAATGATTTAATCGATGTAACGGGTTCGGAGTATGATCAAGATGGAAAAGAAGTATATTGCGGACCTGGTGGAGGGCGAGCAGATCTCCAACGCATTTTATGTGAGCTTCAAAAGGCCCGTCCGAAAGTATGCTAATGGGTATATGTTCGAGGTGAGGGTGGGCGACCGTACGGGGGAGATGATGGTGAAATACTTCGGCCCTAACAATCAAGAGGCAGTTCAGGTCATACACGATTCGATCAGGGATAACGATGTTGTTCTTGTCACCGGCCATGTCAAAACCAACCCTTACAACAATCAGTTGGAGATAGTCGCAGATCCGCACGATAAGAGGGGCATCAAGAAGATAGGTCCCAACGATTACGAGCTTGAATGGTTCGTCCCGCGGTCTGAGAAGGATATTGAAGGGATGTACGCGGAGCTGATGGACTTCGCCCGCTCCGTCGAGGATAGCGACCTGAGGCGTCTGTTGCTTTATTTCTTTGAGGACGAGGTCTTTGCCAAGAGGTTCAAGGTCTGCCCCGCCGCGATAAAACAACATGGGAATGTGGTCGGGGGTTTGGTCGAGCATACCTTGGCGATCGTCCAGACCTGCCACTCCCTGTCGAACTCGTATCCCGAGCTCGAGCGCGACCTTCTGATCACAGGAGCAATGTTGCACGATATCGGCAAGATCGACGTCTATGAGGTCACGACTAACATACATGCTACAGACCCAGGAAGGCTTATGGACCATCTGTACCTGGGGGCCGAGATGGTAAGAAAGGCGATATCATCAATGGAAGGTTTCCCGGAGGTCTTAGGGTGGAAGGTCGTGCACATCGTCCTCAGCAGTCATAACAAGCGGGAATATGGGTCACCCATAGAGCCTATGTTCCCAGAGGCACTGGCGGTCAGCGTCGTCGACGACCTCGAGGCAAGGCTGGACAAGATGATAAGGCTCATGAAGAAAACAAATACAGAGGACGATTGGACATACAGGGAGGATGTCGGATCGATATATCTCAAGGACTCCAAGGCAAGGAAGAACGTGTCCCCCGGACCCTAACAGATTGGTTCATGGTGGAGCTACCTCCTCTCCCCACACTGACCCGGGCCGGGGGTTTTGTCGTGCATCGGGGTTGTCCTCCAGTCATGACGCGACGTCTCATCGCAAGTTCCTGCAGGGACCCAAATTACGAGCACTGTGCGCCGCCAGGTTGTTATAGGGATCACATTTCACCCTCGCTTTTACCGACGGCGCATGTTCATCGACGGATGATATATTAGAACATGACGAGAAAATAGCGCTCACCATAAGAAGGGACCCTACCTGCTCATCATCTGACCAAGGCGTCGGTCCTATCATGGTACACCTATGTCTGCGGTATGAAATAGACCGAATATTCCCTTTCTCCTGCGATCTCCTCCGCCCTCAGTTCGACCTCGGCCCTTGTTGCTCCGACCGCAATGACGTTCCTCTCTAGCACAGCGATCCACTGTCGAGGGTATTTTTGGACCATCTCGATGAAATGTTTCTTAAGCCAATCATCGTTCTTCCGGTCCTCCTCGGTCTCGAGCTCCTCCTCTTCCTCTATCATAAGATCACCTAATGGTATAAGCTCGGAGCGCGATGGTAATGAACCTTTCCGACATCTCAAGAGGGATCACGGTCCATAGAAAACAGCTTTGACGGGACCGATCAAGGCCCTTTGCGAAAAAGGTATATCCCTGGCGCACCAGATAGGGTGGCTGGGAAGATGAAGGAGCTTTTCGAGCCCGAGAGCATCGCGGTGGTCGGCGCCGCACGGGAACCGAACAAGGTAGGCAATGCCGTGCTACGCAATCTCATCGAGGACGGTTTCAAGGGGAAGCTCTATGCCGTGAACCCGAAGGCCGAGGAGATCCTTGGTGTCAAGTGCTATAAGACGCTCACCGATGTGCCTGGAAAGGTCGACCTGGTGATCATTGTCACCCCGGCGAAGTTCGTCCCGTCGATAATGGAGGAGACAGGGCAGAAGGGCACCAAGGCATGCATAGTCATCTCGGCGGGCTTCAAGGAGGCAGGTCTCGAGGGGGCCGCATTGGAATCTGAAGTTGCCGCGATCGCCAGACGTTATGACATAAGGGTGCTTGGTCCAAACTGCCTGGGCCTGATCAACACGCATCACCATATGAACGCGACCTTCACTCAGAACTTCCCGAACGAGGGGACGGTGGCGATAAGCTCGCAGTCAGGGGCGATATGCTCGGTCCTGTTGGACTGGGCGGCCAGCACCAGCATGGGATATTCGAAGTTCATAAGCGTGGGAAACAAGATGGACATAGAGGAGTCCTATCTACTGGAATATCTCAGGAACGACCCTAGGACGGAGGTCATCGGCCTTTACATCGAAGGTGTGAACAAGGGCAGGGAGTTCATGAAAGAGGCCTATGAGACCTCTCGTCGAAAACCGATAGTCGCCATTAAGGCAGGGAGGACGAGCTCTGGGGCCAAGGCCGCATCCTCGCACACCGGTGCGATGTCCGGCAGCGATAAGATCTACGACGCGGTCTTCCAGAGGTCCGGTATCATACGTGTGAGGACCATCGATGAGATGCTGGACCTTTTGATGATATTCTCATCACAACCTCTCCCTAAGGACAACAGGGTGGCCATAGTCACGAACGCCGGTGGGCTGGGGGTCATGGCCGCGGACGCACTGGCCGACCATGGACTTGCGTTGGCCAACTTCTCACCTGAGACCGTTGAAGAGCTGAAATCGAAGCTCCCCCCATCGGCCAATTTCTACAACCCTGTCGATGTGATCGGGGATGCGGACGCCGAGCGGTATGAGCACGCCATAAGGACCGTGGTAAAGGATGAGAATGTATCAGCGGTCCTGGCCCTGATGGCCCCGACCGACCTTGTCGATGTGGACTCCGTGGCGAGGACCATAGCCGCTTTCTCAGGCAAGGAGCAAAAACCGATGCTCACCTCCTTTGTAGGTGGCGAGGGCCTCAAAGGGGCGGTGTCGATACTGAGGAGGTCTGGTATTCCCAACTATGAGACCCCCGACAGGGCCGCCTTTGCACTGAGCGCCATGTTAAAGTATAAAGAGATGGTGCAGCCGCCGCCTGTCGAGGAGGTCATGCCGGTCCCAGGCGATGTCCAAAGGGCAAAGGCCATCATCAGGGCTGCAAGGGACCAGGGGAGGCTGCAGCTCTCCGAGGAGGAAGGGAAGGAGATCCTCAGAGCGTATGGAGTGAACGTACCTGAGGAAGGGCTCGCCAGGACAGCTGATGAGGCCGTTAGGATCGCCAACAGGATAGGGTACCCCGTTGTCATGAAGATAGAGTCCCCTGACATTGCGCATAAGACCGACGTGGGAGGGGTCGTCCTGGACGTGAACAACGAGGAGCAGGTACGTCAGGACTTCATGCTCATAATGTCCAGGACGAGGGGCAAGGTCCCAACGGCCAGGATATCGGGCATATCTGTCCAAAGGATGTTCAAGGGAAGAGAGGTGATCGTCGGGATGGTCAGGGACGACCAGTTCGGCCCGGTGATCACATTCGGTCTCGGGGGCATATTCGTCGAGATCCTGAAGGACGTGACGCAGATGATCGCGCCCCTTTCGCGTCACGACGCTGGAAAGATGATACGGTCGATAAGGGCATATCCTATATTGACGGGCGCGAGGGGGAGGAGGCCGGCGGACATCAAGGCCTTGGAGGACGTCATCCTCCGTATAGCGCAGATAGCAGCTGACCTCCCCGAGATCGCCGAGTTCGAGGTCAACCCCGTCATGGTAGGGGACGAGGGCCAGGGGGCCGGCGCGGTGGACGCATTGGTGACGATAAGGAGGGAGAGCGAATGAAGACCCTGTTCCTAGGTTCTGTAGTGGAGAGGTCGGGCAAGACGATGATCACGCTCGGGCTGGCGCTGAACCATCCCGGAAAGGTTGGATATTATAAGCCGTTCAGGGAACGGCTCATCAGCAGAGGTGACCGGGTCATCGACCAGGACACCTACCTGATGAGGAAGGTGTTGAACCTTAAAAGGACGGAGGAGGAGCTCTCCCCGCTGTTCTATGATGTGTCGAACCCGGTCTCTATGGACGATGTCATTCATGGGTTCAATACGGTCAAGTGCGATTGCGATGAGATGTTCGTCGAGGGGACCAGGGAGGTCACGACCGGCTATCTGAACGACCTTTCTGGAATGGCGATAGCACAGGCGCTCCATGCGGACATGGTGCTGATATCCACCGCACAACCGACCGATCTGGACAAGATCGGGATGTTCAACCAGCTCCTCAAGAGCTACAATGTCAGGTTCCGCGGGGTCATACTCAATCAGAGCGAGGATGACCGCATGGCGAAGCTCCTTGAGAGGAAAGGGATCACGGTGCTCGGTCGCATCCCCACCCTTCGGCAGCTCAGGACCTTCACGGTCAGAGAGGTGAAGGAGGCCCTTGATGCGGACGTGGTCGTGGCAGATGACCGTCTGAACAAGGAGGTAGAAAGGGTGATGGTAGGTGCGATGACCCCTGAGACGGCAATAACTGTCCTCAGGCGTCATGCCAAGAAGGCGATCATCACAGGAGGGGACCGTTCGGATATACAGATGGCCGCCCTTCAGACCGACACGTCATGCCTGGTCCTCACAGGAGGCCTCTATCCCGCCGCGACGGTCGTCGCCAAGGCATACGAGACCGGGGTCCCGATATTGGTCACAAGGCAGGACACACTCGAGGCGGCAGAGAAGGTGGAACATCTGATCGCAAGGATAGACCCTGACCATCAGGACCGTCTTGACCTTGTCAGGAACACGGTCCGTGAGCATGTGGACATCAGAGCGCTCTTCGAGTGAGACCGGTAAAGGTATAACCGTTCACGGCTATCGTCATGGCATGGTAAAGGAAGTCCACGCGGCGCACATCCTCGTCAAGAAGAAAGAGCAGGCAGAGCAGATAATGAAGGACATCAAGGCCGGCAAGAGCTGGGATGAGATGGCGAAGAAGTTCTCGGAGTGCCCATCGAAGGCCAAATGCGGGGACCTTGGGTGGTTCAAGAAGGGGGTAATGGTGAAGGAGTTCGAGGAAGCGGCCTTCAATGGAAAGAAGGGCGAGATAATCGGACCTGTCAAGACCCAGTTCGGTTTCCACCTGATCAAGATCATCGACCAGAAGTGAACCTCTCAGGCCTTTTCCCACTCATATATCGCGGTCCTCTCACGCTCGAGCCTCAGGGCGGACGCGACATCGGACCTATCTTTTGAATATCTGTGCTCGGCAACAGGTCGTAGACCTGATTCCTCAGCGACCAGTGCGAGCCTATCTCCTACCGCCACATCCTCACCCCTGACGATGGCGTCGTCGATGACATAGAAGACCTTTGCCCCCGGCCTCAGGACCCTGGCCACGCCCCTCATGACTTCCGCTTGCATCTCGATATAGCGTTCGAACTGTTCCTCCTCGGACATTTCTGTCTCAGGAACATATCTCGTCGGGAAAAGTTCGTCGGCCACTTTCAGCAGTCCCTCGTCCAGGCCGAGGAACCAATGGTCGATGAGATACTCCTCTAGGTAGTCAAAGCCATTGAAGTATGGGGGAGATGTTATACAGGCATCGAAGCTCGGTCCACCAAGGTCCGCAAGGACAGCTGGGGCGCTGCCTTGGACCATCTCCTGCCCGTCAAGTTCCCGCATCGCATCCCGTTCGACGGCTTCCATGAACGCCAACAACATCTTGAAAAATCTCATCCCGAAGGCGTTCTCTAGACTGTCGTATCGCGGCCTCTTGATGGTCCTGGTCTTCCATCCACCTCCTCTGGAGGACCTCAATAACGGTCTGAACTCCTTTGTCTGGTCCCTCAAGGCCAGAAGGCCCGCTGCCTGGAAGAAGGCCTTTTCTGGCCAGGAGGCGATCTGCTCGATAAACATCTTCAATGCGATCGCCTGCTCAAGGTCCTTAGGGTCCAGGGCCCGTGCCGCCCTATAGGGCACTAAATGGGCATCCGAACATCTCCATCCCCTTTCCCTCATTCTCTCGGCCAGGGCGACCAGGTCATGGATGTCCGCATCCTTCCACGAACGGACCCATTCGAACTTCGCCGGCCCCAAGGGCATCAGCTCTATGCCGGTCCCCTTCCAGCCACACAAATCCGCTGCGATCAGCGTCGTCCCGGCCCCGGCGAAAGGGTCCAACACCCTTCCAGGGGGTCCACATCTTGACAGCAGTTCTCTGGCAAGCCTTGTGGTGAAGCCCTCGCCTATCCTCGCCCATTCGACCCAGGGCCGAGGCTCCCTTGACAGAGAGACGGCCATCCTGAGGAGCCTTGGGTCCTCTACAACTTTGAACGCGTGGGGCATGTCATCCCACCCGTCCGATCTGACTGCATCCGTCCCCGGCCTCTCTGACGACGATCAGGTCGTCGACCGCATCCTTGACATCCTCTATATGGGTTATGACAAAGATCTGAGCGAACTGTCTCTGGAGCTTATTCAACATGTCCAGGATGTTCCTCTTTCTTATATTGTCCTGCGAGCCGAATATCTCATCAAGGACAAGGAGGTCGACATGCCTTCCTGACCGTTCTGCTATCATCCTCGATATCGCTAGCCTCAGCGAGAGGTTCGCAAGGTCCGATTCCCCCCCTGAGAACCTGCTGAGCGGGTACTTCTCGCCACCGTCATAGATAAAGACCTCATAGTCCTCGTCCAGCTCGATGCCCCCGAACCGCCCGTCAGTGAGGTCGTTGAAGAGCTCGGACGCGTTCCTGGACAATGTCGGTACGACCCTTGCCATGACATTGGTCCGGAAGTCCTTCATCACGTTCAGCAGGACGTTCATCTCCATGTGCCGGGCCCTGACCTCCTCAAGCCTTTTTGCATCTGCTTCCAGCTCATAGATCCTCGCCAAGGCCGAGCCGATGGCCCCATCGGTCCTTGAGAGCTCCTCTCGTAGATCTGAGGCCTTTTTCGCCTTGTTGTCCTTAATGTCCCTCAGCCTTGAATAGGCGGCCCTGCTCGTCGAGAGCTCCGCAGGGTCGAAGGAAAGCTCTTCCAGCTTCTTTGTTATTGAAGAAAGCTCCTCCGATATCGACGAGATCTTTCGGTCCATCTCCTCGAGCTCCCTTTCGATCGATGGCCTCCTTGAGATCTCAGTCCTCAGCCTGATGCAGGCATCCACCTTAGGTCTGATATCCATCAGGGCGGCCTTGACCGATTCATACTCTACCTGGTCGAACTCTATCTTCCCCAGCTCCGCCCTTTCCTTTGCCGCCCGCGCGACCTCTTCCTCGATGGACAATATCATTGAGCGCTTGGCCTCGGCCTCTGCACGGAGCCTCACCTGGAGGTCTTTCTCCTTCAGAGCATTCCTTCTCCTCTCATCGCTCTTGGCCCGCCTCTCGGCAGAGCGTCTCGCCATCTCCTCTGCGGCCAGCTTCTCCTCCATGAGCGAGGCCACTTGGGCCCTCATCGCCTCTATCTCCGCGGTCATTTTCTTAAGGAGCAGATGGTGATGGTCCCCCAGCTTTCTTTCGCACGTTGGGCATTCAGATTCAGGGCCCAAGGACCTGACCTTCTCAGCCCTCTCTTCCCGCGATCGGATCTCGTCTAGAAGCCGCTTTGCCTCCTCGGCGCACATGTTGGCCTTCTCCTTTTGGGCCGATTCGGCCATACGGTAACCCTCTATGGCCTCTTCAGCCGCTGCCACCGTCCTCTCTGGGGTCCCGATGGCCAGGGCCTCCCCCTCCAGCCTTTTAAGCTCCTCCCTCAGGACAGGTAATTGGGCGGACCTGGACATCATCGACGCCTCCAACGCCATGGCCTTCGAATGTTTCGCCCTGACCTCCTCTAAAGCCTCTTTCCTTCTCTCCAGCTCGGTCGCCCTGGCCTCGACGTCCCCCAGGGCCGACAGCGTCCTGGCCTTCTCATCTAACGTCGATATTTCCTTCAGGGCCCTTTCCTTTCTCGACCCTAGGTTCCTCAGGTCTGAGGTAAGCGACGTTCTTTTTGATTCAAGCTCTCTATGGGCCGCAGACCTTGCCTCTACCACCTCCATGTGCTTACTCGCGGCCTCGACCTCCCCCTCCAGGACCTTCAGACTATCCTCGATGTGAAGAAGGTCGTTCCTGATCGCGACCTTCTTGGAGCTCATCTCCGCGACCTCCTCCCTGAGAGCCTCGACCTTCGCTCTACCGTTCAGGTTTACTAGGGTGGAGCTCAGGGCCTCCAACGTCCCCTTTAGCGAGCCTGCATCCTTCGAGATCTCCTCCACCACATCGTCCAGGACATCTATCCCTAGCATCCTCAGGACAAGCTTTTTTCTGTCAGCAGGCCTTAGGACGCTGAGCGAGTTGAGCTCTTTCTGTCTTGCGAACACTGATGTGAAGAAGGCCTTGTGGTCCATGCCCAGCCGTTTGATCATTGTCTCGGTCACCGCACGGTCCCCTTTGGCAAGCACCTTCCCGTTCACCAAGAGGGCCGCATCGCTCAACGAGCTTCTGCCCCTCATGGAACGGACGAGCCGATACACATCCCCCTCCAGGTCAAACTCCAGCACCACCTGGCACTCCTCGCTGGGGAGCGCCCCGCTCCTTTTCACACCCTCCTTCCCGTTCCTTAGTATGGAGGTCTCGTTACCATATATCGCCCAGGCTATAGCCTCGACGAAGGTTGATTTGCCAGTACCGTTCTGGCCCAATATGCCGATGATACCATCACCGAGCTCGACCGAAGCGTGGTTGAAACGTCGATAATTGGTCAGCTCCACAGACCTTATCCGGATCCTTCCAGCCCCCTTCTTAAGTATTCAAGGCCCATCCTCGCGACCCGCTCCTTAGGGACGCCCTCAACGGGACGCCCATCGATGTAAGAGGCGAACTCCCCCTCCAGGTCCGTGATGGAGATATCGTCGGCCTGGACCGAGACATCCTCCGTCGTCATATCGAACCTGAGCTCAAAATGCACGCAGCCATTGGCCAGCTGCCTCAACGACCTGAGGTCAAGGGAACGGTACTGCGCACCAGTGAGCCGCTTCACGTTCAGCCGTACCAACGCTCCTTTGAGGTCGACCCCTTCCAGAAGTGACCTGGCCTCAGCCATGACCTCATTTGCGTCCTTCCCCTTGGCATCGATCTGCGTAAGGTCGAACATCGGTCGGACAGGCATGCACCTCTCCTCCACCCTCATCCCATCGGTGTCCAGAAGGATGAAGCCCTTTCGTTGTCCGACCTCAGCGAACGAGAGCCTCTCCGTAGATCCAGAATAGTACGCGTTGTCCGAGACCTTTTTCATGTCATGATAATGACCGAGCGCGATGTAGTCCATATCCTCTTTGAGATAAGAGCTGGGAAGGACCTGTTCATTGTGCTCGACACCTCCATGGACATCTACGCCAGCTATCCCTGCGTGAAGCATCAGGACGTTCAACCTACCTTCGACAGGAATGACCTTGTCCAGCTCTCTGGTCATTTCGTCCCTGTCAGCATGAGGGACGGCATGTATGATGACCTCCCCCACATCGACCGTCTCATATATCCCCTGATAGACCGGCCTTACGCCTGGCAGATGCTCGAAGATCTTGAACACGCTTCCGGTCTCGCGCATCCTGGGCGTTGAGTGGTTCCCCGCTATGACGACGACCTTCGCCCCAGCCTTCGTCAATCTTACGAACTGCTCCATCGCAAAGGATATGGCCCTGTTCGATGGCCTGACTGTGTCGAAGAGGTCACCAGAGTGCAGAACTAGGTCCACCCTTTCTGATATCATCGCATCGACGCTCCTCTGGAACGCTCGATATATGTCGATCTCCCGTTGATTCATCCCGGTCTCTTCATCGACCTTCCTGTAAGCGGAGAAACCAAGGTGGGTGTCCGAGATGTGCGCTATTTTCATCTTATTCTTCCAAATCATGAACCCCTTAGGGGTGATTAATTGATTGCTGGGACTTTATCGAAAGTGAGGTCATTTTTTATCCGTGGGCTCATTGAGCAGACCTTCGGACAGCACTGTGCACATCTTTGCATATGTGGCCTTGTTCGCATCCCAGAGCAACCAGGCAACAATACCACCGATGACGATGCCGGCAACCGGTATGATCGGCAGCTCCTCATATATTGGAGCGAAGGGCAGAACAGAAAGGAACAAGATAACCCCAAGCACGGCCGTGGTCAGATTTACGAACATCTTCAGGACGAACCTTCCGCTGTCCTTGCTATATCGGCCGCCTTCCAGGATGCCCTGGACGGCCACATATCCTATCTTACGGACCCGGAACAGCATGTCCACGACAGGTGGGATGATTAGGGCGACGGAGACGATGGAGGCCAGGAGGGAAGGTACGATGTTCATCCACTCCGCTATCGGCCTCAATGGGGCGGTGAGGTCGTTGATGGCCAGTACAAATATCTGGATCAGGAACACCAAAGTGAAATCGATCAATATCCAGAAAAGCTGATAGCTTATCTGCCTTCTCCTGTCCGCCCTGACGGCCAGACATTTGTCCAGCTCGAGCCTCATCCCCTCGATCCGTTTGACGAAAACGATGACATTCCTCGGGGCCCTTCTCGCGAGGACATCTATGAGAGCATCCGAGTTCTTGAAGACAAGCGGCATGGCCACCATCGTGATTATCGCCGCACCGATGACCACCGAATAGAACGACCCAGAGACAGCACCAGTATCAACACCTACCTTCGCGATGACGAAGGAGAACTCCCCCATGGCCACCATCCCAAGCCCTGTCGTCAGGGAGGTCCTGATGTCCTTGTTAGAGACCATGCAGGCTATCGAGACGGCCACGGTCTTACCTACTATGAAGATGGCCGCTATGATGAGCACCAATGGAAGGTTCGCGAGGACCGTGAAGGGGTCGATCAGGAGACCGATCGAGACGAAGAATATTGCCATGAACATCTCCTTGATCGAACAGACCTTCTTTGATATCCGCTCCCCCTGTGAGGACTCTGAGATGATGACACCGATGATAAAGGCGCCGATGGCCACAGAGAGGCCCAGCCAAAAAGCGAATATCGCCATCCCGAAACAGAGCCCCATCGATACGAGCAGCATCACCTCGTCATCGAAGGAGCTTCCAATGCGGTCTATCATTTTCGGTACGATGGCGACGCCAAGGACCAGGGAAAGAGCAAGGAACGCCAGGATGGCAACGATCTGCGCGAAGAACGATTCCAGCCCTGGCACCTTTCCAGCTGCGAGAGGTGAGACCATGGTAAGGATGATCACGGCAGCCAGATCCTCTATGATGAGGATACCTATCATCGCATCTGCATACGGTTTTCTCATCCTGCCGGTCTCGCTTAGCGTACGGAATATGATGGCCGTGGAGCTGATGGCAAGAACAGCGCCGAGGAATACGGACTGCGTGTCCCCCCAACCCATCGCCCTTCCGACCTCGTACCCGACGACGATCATTATGACGACCTCTATGGAGCCAGCGAGAATCGCGAACCCACCAATCTCCTTCAATCTTTTCAGATTGAACTCGATCCCTATCGAGAACATCAAAAGGATTATACCCAGGTTGGCCAGGAAGTTGATCGTTTCAATCTCGATGCTCCAGATAGGCGATAGGACCTCATTGCTGAGCAGGATCCCCGCGAAGATATAACCGATAATGACCGGGGCCCTGAACTTTGAGAACAATATGGCCGCAAGTCCTGCAGCGATCATGATGGCCGCGATCTCAAAGAGCAAAATCGAATTATTGTCCATCGGTAGGTCAGAAGAATTGAGAGTCCAACCCCTTACTTATCGCTTTCGTAGATGTGGCCTTGGACCTGCACCTCTCAAGATACTTCTCATAGAGCTCGACCTTTGCCGGAACTGCGAAAGGTGTGAATGCCGAGGTGATCAGGACCTCCCCTGGCATTAGCATCTGTATCTCATTGTCCAGCATAGATAGGTCCTGCTTCGCCGAGCTCTTCAAAATGTCCCTGTCATTCTTGTCTGCGAGGCCCATGATGAACAACGTGTTGAACTGGCTAATGACCTCTTCATTGATCAGCTTCGGCTGTTGTGAAACAGCGCAAAGGCCTACCTTGAACTTACGCCCCTCTCTTGCTATCTGCGAGAACACCGTCCCCTTCGACTGTGATAGGACCCTTTGTGCCTCTTCCATACCGATGAGCACCGGAGGGGTCCTGTCGAATTCTTTCTTATCCGAGTAAAGGGCCTTGTGTTTTTCAAATACCGCCCTGGCAAGGACCGTCGAGATCAACAGCTCCTCCGTCTCGAACATATTGCTGGTGTCTACCAGGACGACTTTCCCGCAATGTAGGGCTTCGATGATGTTCTTCGTGACCGACAATTTCGGGTCGGTGGAGATGAGATTGAAACGGAAGACGCTCTCCAACCGCCTCTTGATGACATTCACTGTGCCTTCACCGAACTTGGCACCCGAGTCAGAGACGATGGTCTTCACATCCCTCTTGAGGAGCTCAAGGAGCCAGGATGCACCATACTTATATTGCGCGAACTGGAGGCACTCAAGCTGGACCCCGGAGAACTCATAAAGGTTCGCCAGGTCAGGTATATCGATCTCCGTCGACGATACATGGATCGAGCTATAGGCACCATCCAGCTTCCTCGAGCTGTAGACCTCGAGCCCTTCCTTGGCGAAAGGCGAGTGCCTAAGCCCCTCTTTTCCGAGCTCTCCCCCATCGAAATACTCGCCATGCGGGTCAAGTATCAAGAAGCCATACTTTCGGGAAGCCATGCAAGACAATGCAAGGGTCTTCATCAGATTGCTCTTTCCCATACCTGTCGTGGCGAAGACCCCTATGTGATAAGGGATTGCCGACCCAGATATGCCAGCCTCAAAATCAAGTACGCGGTCGCCCGACCTCAGATGACCTATTGACAGGTCTCCCATCAATGGTCTCAAGAACTCATAGTCCTGAGGACATGCCCTTCTTACCCTTGAAAAGTGTTCGGGTATGGTCTTGGTCTTTTTGAACTCCTTACCTTCCATATAGCCGAGCGGGAACGAATGGACCAGCTTGAATATCCTTTCCCCGTGTCCGTTCACATCATATCCTTTTCCTTGACTGTGTGATGATAATGCCTTGCCGGCCTCGATCTCCATCCATTTGTCATCATCGGACTCCGTCCCGAACTCAACATCCTGGCTACGTACCAGGAACTTTCTATCGCTCGCACCGTCCTCTATCACGAGCATCTCGCCCACCTGTATGGGCGTGTCATAAGAGGTCCTGAACACGATCCTCATGACCGTTCTCCCGCAGACGCGTCCGATGTAGTCCATCAAGTTCTCCTCCAGCCGAGGGTATGACTAGCAGACCATATCGTTTTTCGTCGGTCGGTCGAAAGTGATGATGGTCTCTCGATCAGGAACAAGCAAACATATAAGTATTCATTATATGCTAATGGTGATATTGGTGATATTGATGATAAATATGAAAACAATTAAAGACCATCGGTCTAGGAAATTGAACGATAAGATCATAGACGTTCTATGGGAACTCTTTATCAGAATATCCAGAACAACGCCCCCTCATGCACTTAATAAGAGGGATCATCGGACGCCATGTAGGCCGTGCAATTGTGAAAGGGATATTTCAGTCGCAATATCGTCGACTCGGTCAAGTTGTTGGAACAGATGATTTCATTATTCCTTTTTTCACCAAATTCATCAAAATCATAATAATCATCAAAGACATATAGAAGATGGAGAGTGTTGAGATGGCACCCTCCAAAGGTGATCTAAATGACCGATGTGACCATCAGAGGCATCGATGATGAGGTCTACTCCAAGTTTGCAGCCGAGGCCAAGAAGAATGGTAAGTCGATAGGCGAGCTCACGACAGAGGTCATGAGGGCATTCGTGGACAGGGACGCTCCCAGGTCCTACAAGATCCAGAACATCGATACAATAACGGTCTCAAAGAGCGATCTGGATTCCATGGACGGAATGGTCTCCTTTGCCAACATCGATGAGCTGGAGTTCATGTCAGATGTGGACTGGCAGACATTCAAAGAAAAGGTCGAGAGCATCACCAATATAGATAAGGTAGTGATACCTCCATCTCTTTCGAAACTGCAGGTCCTGTCCAGATCAAAGAACATAGATGCGGTCGTCCAGAGAAAATAGAGGCAGAGGACCATCTGGGACAACCAGTAAGGATAATATGGAAAATCGCCATCCTGAAGGCATGAGATTTGAGCCACGGTGCCTTCCTTCTGGGAATGAAAAGCCCTCCGTTATTGTCGTGGGCGTTGGAGGTGCAGGGTGCAACGCCGTGGCGGCGTCAGGTCTGGAGAGGTTCGGGATAGCCAAAAAAGAGGATTGTGACAGGCGCCCCTTCGAAATGGTAAAGATCTCGAGCACAGACCTTGAGGTCTTCAGGACAACTTCCCCGCACCTATTGACCAAGGTCATTCCATCGGTGGGCCGCATGTCCGAGATCGTCGACGAGAGGGACATCGTGTTCATATTCGTAGGTCTTGGAGGGGAGACCGGGAGTCATACTGCCCCAGTCCTTGCCAGCATATCGAGGAGGCAGGTGAGGATGGTGGTCTCAGTGGTCTGCCTCCCTTTCTCAGTGGAAGGGAAGGACCGGCATAAGCACGCCGCTGAGGGGCTGGTCAAGCTCTCAGGACTTTCCGATATCTGCGTGGTGCTGGAGAACGACGGTCTCGCAAAGGCGGCGCCTCAGCTTCAGTTCCGAAAGGCCTTCCGGGTCATGGACCAGGTGATGAACTTCGTACCGGGCGAGATGAGGCAGGCTTTGACGACAGGATCCTTGAAGGAGGTCAAAGAGCTGTTCAAGGGATGCTCTCAATGCCGTTTGGGCGTCGGGATGGGGACAGGCATCTTTGCCGACCGAACTGCCGTGTCAGAGGCTTTTGCTTCGCCCTGGTTCGACATATCGATGGACAAGGTATCTTCCTGCCTGGCGATGATGGTGACGGGAGAGGACAACACGGACCTGGCGAGGTCCATGGCATATGACATCGCGAACAGAATCCCACACGCCCCAATCACCTATGCTGCACGCACCGACCCCTCTATGAACGGAAAGGCGCAGGTCACGGTCCTGTTAGGGTCGAGATGATCAATCCTCTTTGGCAATCTCCTCGGGAGCGCCGGCGAACATGACGAGCGCCATCGATTCCATGAAATGGAGCTTACCTGGTATGACAAGGGTATGCAATGGCGGGCCCATGTCGAGGTCCAACATCTTTTTTGGGTAGCCTGCGGCGACCTTCTCGTCGATCCCCCCTATCCTTGCCGCCGCGCATATCACCGTCCGGTCATTTATCAGGCCCAAGCCGGCCCTGGTCTCGGCGTCCAGAAGCCATCTCACCGCCTCCCGAGAGGTCATATATCTCCCCTCCTCCTCTCTGATGTCCAAAAGGACCAGCGTATGAAGGCCGCGCTCCTTGTTCTCCAGGATCCTTTCGTAGGGGCTGAGAGGGACGTACCCAGGTTCTGGGAACGGCAAGGTCACGGTACGACCGAACTTGTATGGCTGGAGACCAAGGGCGGATGACGCTGCTGAGAAGATCGAGGTGCCATGAACAAGCCTTGTAGGGACCCCCCCCTCCTCTGCACGGATCCGTATATCAACATGCGTGGTGGCCGCCATCGTGTCCCCTGCCGTGATGAATGCGACCTTATGGTCCCTGGCAGCCACGATCATTTCCTCGCCCTCTTCGACATCCGCTCTTTTGAGCCTCACGACCTTCTTTCCTACGAGCTCCTCCACGTCCTCAATGCTGGATCCGACCAATCTCGAGGTGTAGAACTCACCGAATATC
Organism: Methanomassiliicoccales archaeon; assembly: GCA_013415865.1. Classification (NCBI taxonomy): domain Archaea; kingdom Methanobacteriati; phylum Thermoplasmatota; class Thermoplasmata; order Methanomassiliicoccales; species Methanomassiliicoccales archaeon. The sequence continues at coordinate 486,650 of CP058896.1, read as the reverse complement.
ATCTCGCATGACCTCAGCTCCTCTAGCGCCCGGATGCTCATGTCCTTCGCTGAGCCCAGCCCTAAACCAACAAATATCAATTCTCCCATGGACAACACCGTGCGTTCCCTTTGTGTCAAGGTCCCGAAGGGTGAAGGAGAGTCCGTTCGTAAAAAGCTTATAGAGAAGGGCATCCTCGACATCGGGCTGAGGATAGTGCGTACCGATACGCATATACTCATTCCAGTCCTGAAGGAGCCAGAGGACATCGGTGTGTTTGAAATATCGGAGGAAGAGTTCGAGGAACGTGACCTTTCTGAAGGGGATTATAAGGCACTGGCGGATATACCTGAGGAACTTCAAGGCCTGTTGCCAACATCATTTGACACAATAGGCGATATCGGCATCATCAGGTTGCCTGACGCCCTCCTTCCATATAAAAGGCAGGTGGGAGATGCGATGCGGAAGGCCTTGCCCCGCCTCCGCATGGTCGCCTTGGACGGAGGGGTGAAGGGGGAGCACAGGGTCAGGGAGCTCACGAACATCTCTGGGGAGGGTGAAATGGAGACCGTCCATCAGGAATATGGACTTCGTCTCCATGTCGATCCCAGCAAGGTCTATTTCAATCCACGATTGGCCAATGAGCGGATGAGGGTTGCCAAGCTCGTGACGCCAGGAGAGATGGTGGTCGACATGTTCACCGGGGTAGGCCCTTTTGCCATCATGATAGCCAAGTATTCTAAGGCGTCGACAGTATTCGCGATCGACATAAACCATGATGCAGTAGAATATCTGAAGCGGAACATCGTCGCAAACCGGGCCACGAACGTAGTCCCGATAGAGGGGGATTCAAGACAGGTGATTTTCGAGATCCCATGCTCGGACAGGATAGTGATGAACCTCCCTCACTCGGCCAGGGAATTTTATGCTGATGCCCTGACGAGGTTGAACTTCGGCGGGACGTTGCATCTTTATCACATCTGTGAAAAGGGTGAGATAGACGATGTCATGAGATCTCTGGCGGGTGATGCAATGGGGATGGGCGTGAAGGTCGAGATAGTCAGATATGAGGAGCTCAAGACCTACTCTCCATCCTCGAGCGTATTCTCCATCGACCTAAAGCTTCTTGACTGGTTCTAGAGTGATCCCCTTCTGGTCCTGATAGTTCCCGCTCCTTTTCTCGTAGGTCATCGCCACCTTGGACCTCATCGTCTCGAAGACGATCTGGACAAACCTTGAGCCGATAGGCAGCTCGACGATATTAGAGGAGGCGTTGAAGACCATGAAGGTGAGAGTACCATGAAAACCCGCATCTACCTTGCCGAGGCCCACCAATAGACCTTTCCTGATCCAGCTGGTCCTGGTCCATAATTGCGCAGACACATCATCCGGGAGCTCGACCCTTTCCAAGGTGCTCACGAACGACATTGAGCCAGGTGCAAGGTCGGCCACCCCTTCCCTCACCGTCTCCATGGACGATGCAGGTCTGACCTCCGCCACCCTCAGGTCGTATCCGTTAGGCGTAAGCCCATCCTCAGAGAAAGGTTCTATGACAAGTGCTCCTTGCCTCAACAGTACCACGATCTCATGGTCAGGTATGATGCACATCGACGCTACAATGTATGGAATGGATATTACAGTTCCTATCAAGGGGCGGCATTATCCAGAAAATAACCCAATCCAAACCATTAATAGCACACAGATTAAAACAGATAGTTGTATGCATGGCCATCGCAACCTCGTAGGAAAGAACATGGGGTTAGACAAACTGGACGTTCATGACCACGTCGCATTTTACTACGAGGACCATGAGAACATGGTGACATTATTATCAAGGGTTCTACGGTTGGTATCCGACCGCAAAGAGGCATGCGTTTTCTTGGCAAGCGAGGAAAAGGAACAAATTGTAAAAGGTATTCTAGATGATACAGCGGTGGGACAGATATGTATAGGCATGGATGGAAGTGCCAAGGTCCCACATCCGTATACAGGTCTTGAGAGACCACCGACCGCCGAGTCCATGCTAGCGGTCCTTGGCGATACGATCGACCTCGCGACGGACGAAGGCTACAATGCGGTGTGGGTCTTCACAGAATCTGAACATCTGAAGAGGATGATGGGCCAAAAGGAGCACATATCGTTCGAATCCCTCAGCAACAAGGTCTTTGAGGAAAAGAGGGCCGTCGGGGTCTGTATGATCGATGCATATGGTGGAAGGTCGACCATAATGAACTCGATAATGACGCATCCGACCCTTCTGATCAAAGGTCACGTCTGCCGCAATCATTTCTATATGGACCCAGAGAAATGTTCAAGGGTCGATGCGGGCCCACCGAATATGAACTTCATCTTGGACAAATTGCTCGAGGTCCAGATGTCCGAGCTTGAAGGAAGATGCTCGGAAGAGGACCTCAGGGTCCTGAACATCAAACTTCAGGCAGAGGTAGAGCGCAGGAAGATGGTAGAGTGGGCCCTGCTAAGGTCTGATAATGACCACAAGACCGCAATTAACGCCATCGAGGAGATGTTGTTTGTGACGGACAAGCACAACAAGATACTCGTGGCCAATGATGCTTTCTTGTCAAAATTGGATTCGTTGGGGATCTATGGCAATGTCATCGGTGAGGACATCAATGACGTGATGCCCTTCATCAAGGGGACCACATTGGACGATCTCGGAGAGGTCGTAAAGACCGGAAGAGGCTCATTGAAAGAAGGAAGGATCAAATTCAAAGGGAAAGAGCTGGTCTTTGAGGTCAAAAGGGCCCCTATCATGAACGGTGATGAGGTGGGCAGGGTCGTGTCCGTCATCCGTGATGTCACAGAGCAGCGCAGGACAAAGGACGAGCTCATCAGATTAAGGGAGCAGCTATCCAATCTTATGAAGGGACAGGCAAAAGAGATCATCTCATTGAGGGAGCACATCACATTCGAGCAGGAAAGAAGGATCCTTGCCGAGGGAAGGCTCCTATCTCTCGTCCGCATACTTGAGCGCAGCAAGATTTCAATGCTGGTCGGGGACTGCGATATGCGCGTGATCTATGCCAACCCAGCATTCTATAGCATCATGGGCTACCAGAAGGAAGAGATGGAGACGATCGACCTCGAGGACATATTCGTTCCAAAGGAGAGGCAGATGGTGGAAGAGATAATATCGGAAATGGGACCGCGGGACGAGGTCGAGTTCCTGGCCGATGCGATGACCAAGGACGGGTCTAACCTGCCATGCGAGCTGAACGTCATTAAGATCGACAGGGACGGTCATGTGCTTATCATAATGACGGCCTCCAAGCGCGAAGATGCTTGGTCGGCGCCCATTGGCGAGGTCTGATGGATAAATCCCCCATCCAAGCACGTAAGGATTGAAAAGTGATTTATATCATGGTGCTGTTCAGTATGGGTTGGATGATATATCCAATTAATGAACTAAGTTGAAAGTTTGTATATCCAGGAGAGGTTTGAATGGAGAAGAAAGGAAAGGTCTTGGCCGCCATTTTCATAGTGGCGGTATTGCTGGGAGCGGGCCTATGGGCGGTCATATCATCCAATGATGAGGAGGACATCCCCGTCACACTTACCGATGCGAAAGGAAGGTCGGTGACGATAGAGAAGGCCCCTCATTCCATCGTATCCGTGTCCCCTGCATTGACAGAGATGGTCTATGCGTTCGGTTCAGGTGAGGACCTTGTCGGTGTGACCAATTATTGTGATTTCCCATCTGATGTCACGGAACGGGTAGAAAATGGAGACCTCGAGACGGTGGGCGGATTCTTTTATGGCATAGATGTGGAGAAGATAATCTTGCTGGCCCCGGATGTGGTCTTTTTAGAGGAGAGCGTCTCAGAGCAGATCAGCATGATACCAAAGCTGGAACAGGCAGAGATAACTGTCGTCGTGATGTTCACATGCTACAACTCCACCTTGATTAAAGACAACATCGAGATCATGGGAAAGGCGCTTCATAAGGAAGATAAGGCCGAGTCATTGATAGTTACGATGGACAACAAGTTCGAGGCCATAAGGTCGAAGGTCGAGAATAGCGAGGACAGGCCTCGCATCATGTTGGTCATATGGTGGGATGAGAGCAGCATCTGGGTGAGCGGTGGGGGTTCATTCGTTGATGAGATCATCGAGCGCGCGGGGGCGGTCAATGCCTTTGAGGAAAAGGAGGCCTGGGCAATGGTCACGAGGGAGGATGTCGTGGCAGCCGACCCTGACATCATCATACTTGCTGCGATGTCGATGGGCGACGTCAACACAGCATTATCCGTCCTTAAGAGCGATGCGCTCATGGCGGGGCTGCCGGCCGTCGTCTCTGATGAGATCTATTCGATCTTCGGCCAATCTGACAACATCTTCATGAGACAGAGCATACGGATGGTCGATGCGACCTACATCTGCGCGAGGATAGCTCATCCAGACCTGTTCGATGGCAAGGTCCCAAAGGAATTGGGCGACGATTACTCTGAATACCTCCCTATAACGTGGGCAGATTGAGGATGTAACTGCGATGGAATCTCTTGTGGGAAGGACCAAGGTCCGGCTACTGCTGATCCTTGGTCTCGGTTCCCTGTCCTTGCTAGGCCTGTTCGTCTATTCCCTCACGGTCGGTTCCGTCCCGATAGGTTGGACCGATGCCCTAGATGCCTTTGTGAAGGCCGTCATGAGCGGGGGGGAGGTCATCTCGGTCCAAGAAAAGATCGTCTACCTCGTGCGCTTCCCAAGGTTCTTGGCGGCAGTGGGCGTCGGGGTCGGGCTGGCGATAGCCGGGGTGGTCATGCAGGCAGTGGTGAGGAACCCGCTGGTGGACCCCTACATAACAGGGGTCTCCTCAGGTGCATCTTTCGGCGCCACCTCGTTCCTAATGCTTGGTTTCCTCAGCGGCTCTTTCGCGGTCTATGCCCTCCCAATATCCGCTTTTATAGGGGCGGCGGTCGCCTTCTTCTTAACGATAGGCCTCTCTGAGGCGGCAGGGGGAAGGCCGATAACATTTGTCCTGAGCGGGGTCATAGTGGGCTTCGCATTCTCCTCGGTCACGAACATATTGGTCGTGAAGAACCCCGACCATCTGAAGGGCGTATTGTTCTGGATGTTCGGGAACCTTACCGCTCCGGACCTGACGCAGTGCTCCATCATCCTTTTGACGGTAGGGGTGATCGGTGCGGTGGTGCTTGTTTACGCCAGAGAGCTCAACGTCATATTGCTGGGGGAGGAACAGGGAAGTCAATTGGGGGTCGATGTGAGAAAGGTCAAGCTCATGATGATGGTGCTCTCGTCCCTTCTCACGGCCGTGTGCGTGGCCTTTACGGGTGTCATCGCTTTCCTAGGCCTCATCGTTCCGCACATGGCAAGGATCATTGTGGGAGGCGACCACAGACTGCTCCTTCCCGCATCAATGATCATAGGTGCAAACTTCCTGGTCGCCGCCGATATATTCACCAGATATGTAGGGGAGCTACCGATCGGGGCGGTCATATCCTTGGTGGGGGCGCCGTTCTTCGGCTATCTATTGGTCAGCAGAGGAAAGGACTATGTCAACTGATCCATTGGTCAAGGTCGAGGACGTCAGTTTCGGTTATGCAGGAAAGGAGATACTACACGGCATCTCATTCGAGGCCCGACCAGGAGAGTTCATAGGTCTTATCGGACCGAACGGATCAGGGAAGACCACTCTGATGAGGTGCATCAACGGACTTCTGCGACCCCAGCACGGCTCGATAGTGATGGACGGGCGAAGGGTCGACAGGATGAAGATAAAGGAGATCGCGAGGATCTGTGCGAACGTACCAGCTGACTGCAATGAGGACTTCAATCTCACCGTCCAGGAGCTTATATTTCTTGGCAGGTACCCGCATGTCGATGGTATGTGGTGGGAGAGCAAGAAGGATGAAGGGATCGTCATGGAGGCCATCAAGGAGTTCAAGCTCGAGGCTCTCGTTGACAGGAAGCTCAACGAGCTGAGCAGCGGGGAAAAGGAAAGGGCATTGTTGGCCAAGGCCGTCGTCCAGAGGCCGAAGGTCCTATTGGCGGACGAACCGTCCGCGCACCTTGACCTGAGATATAAGCTGGAGGTCATGGAGAATCTGAAGGCTCTATCCAAGCAAGGGGTGACGGTCATCACTGCATCACATGACATGAACCTGACCTCAAAATTCTGTGACAAGGTCATTATGCTAGGATCGGGCAAGGTCATCGCAATGGGAAAGCCAGCAGACGTGATCACAGAGGACCGGATCCGAGATATCTATAACGTTGAGGTCTCGGTGTTCCGGGATGGCGACGAGATATACGCCATCCCCAGACGGGCGATAAGGTGATGGCATGGACCCTATGAGCAAGGCAAGGAGAGAGGTGATCGAACTTGAGCGCCCTGTACATGGTGGTCTTGGGTGGCGCTACAAGGGCGTGGAGGATTTCAGCTCGAACCTTAACCCATACGGTCCACCTCCAGAGCTCAGAGAATATATCCTCGAGGGTTCTGAAGGTCTCGACCACTATCCTGACGACAGCGCCGAGGAGTTCCTTTCTGCTGTCGCGGAACATCATCATGTCGATGTCAGAAACACGATAGCGGGAGCGGGCACTGCCGAGCTGATCAGGCTTTTCCCTGAGACGTTCATTGAGAGGGGAGATATCGTCGTCATCCCCGCCCCTACCTTCTCCGAATACTCCTTTGCATGCAGATTGATGGGCGCAAAAATAGAGGAGGTCCTACTAAGAGAGGATAATGGCCTAAGGATCGACCTCGAAAGGCTAAGACTTAAGTGCAAAGGTGCTAAGGCGGTATATCTCTGCAATCCTAACAATCCCACCGGCAACATCCTCAGGAAGAGGGAAGTGCTCGAGCTCGCGCAGGAGTTCGATAGGACGGGAACGTTGTTGTTCCTGGACGAGACCCTTCTGGACCTCGTGAGGGGTGGGGACACCATCTCTTGTGCAAAGGAGGCCACGGACCTGTCCAACATGTTCGTCATCCGCTCCCTGACGAAATCCTTCGCAATGCCCGGAATGCGCATAGGCTATGGCATAGGGAGCGAGAGGATGATAGCGACGATGTCCAAGGCGAGGCTCTCATGGAACCTTGGGAGGTTGGAGCAGCATGTAGGGGCCAGGCTCATCACGGAATGCCAAGGACATGTGAGGAAGGCGGCCGAGATGATGGCCAAGGAAGGTCCTAGGATGGCCAAGGAGATAAACGGGACAGGGATGGTGGAGGCAAAGACCCCGGAGTCGTTCTTCTTTTTCAGCAGATGCAAACGGCTCAAGGGCGCGGAGGTCCAATCGGCCATGTTGTCACAAGGGGTGCTGGTAAGGGACTGCGCCTCGTTCGGTCATCCTTTCGACCGCTTCGTCCGTTTTGCGGTCAGGACCCCAGAAAAGAATGACATTCTGATATCCGCCTTCAGGAAGATGGCCGAGGAGAGTGAACGGAGATGACGGAGCTTGTTCTATTGGCCTTGGCGATACCGGTATTGGCCCTGCTCATCGACCTGTTGCTCGGGGAACCTCCTACCCCATTGCACCCTGTGGTATGGATGGGCAAGATGATAGGTTACTTGGACAAAAGAATCAAGAGAACGTCGCAGAGGGCCGACCGGCTGAAAGGGGTATTTCTCGCACTGGTCCCGTTGTGCATCTTCCCCCTGTCCTTCACGTTGATGCTAGGGGTCATCCACGACCTTTTTGGGGCGGTCGTCTGGGCCGTGGTCTCTGCGGTCGTCGTTAAGACCATGTTCGCCATCAATGCGATGGACAGGCATGTCAGGCCCATAATGGAGGCTTTGGAGAGGGACGACCTGGATGCGGCCCGCCGAGGCGCATCCATGATCGTCTCAAGGGACGTCAGCAAATTGGACAAAGAGCATGTGATATCATGCGCGGCCGAGTCAGCGGCGGAGAACACGGTGGATTCTGTATTTTCTCCGCTCTTCTACCTCGGCCTTGGTGGCATGCCCCTGATGGTGTTCTATAGGGTATCCAATACGCTTGACGCGATGGTCGGCTACATGTCCATGGAGCACATCAATATCGGAAGGTTCAGTGCAAAACTTGATGACGCCACCAACTGGGTCTGCGCCAGGCTATGCGTTCCGTTCATACTATTGGCCATGGCCCTCCTCCGTCTGGATTGGAGACAGGGATGGGCGATGGCCAAGAAGTACAAGGGCGCGACAACATCTCCTAACAAGGGCTGGTCCATGTCCGCTTTCGCTGGGGGACTTGGTGTAAGGTTCGAGAAGCCAGGGACATATGTTCTCGGGGACGGGCCCCTGCCCTCGGACCCTGCGGTCATCGGAAGGACCGTGTCGGTGATGAAGCTCTCGGCGTTCCTGTTCTTCTTGATGGTGGCATTGCCATTGTTCATATTGTTGGGAGTACATGTGCAGCTGCTCCTTGAGGAGGTCCTGACATGGTGGTTATAGGGGGAAAAAGATGAGAGCAAAGGACATCAAGGTCGAGTTCAAGAGGGCGAACGGTTACAAGGTCATGGTAGTAGGCCTTCCAAATGAGATGCGCGTCCTCAGCACGACCATCCTGAACGGCGGGTTCACCATGACCGACACTATTGCCATGGTCCAGGTCCCCTTGGACTATGTCAACGACGACCCAGAGGAGGATGCGATGAGGACCGTCAGGGAGCTGGGCCTGCCGGAGCGCACAGTGACGTTCATGACCGCAGCTGACATGGAAAAGGTCGTTTCGGTCGTGGAGATGGAGTACAAAGGCTCTCATGTCGTGGCGATCGCTACGGCGGGGGTGAAGAACGCAGTATATGCAGGAGAGCTGATCCCAGACCATATCAAGGCCCAGTTGGGAGGGGGGGCTCACACCATCAACATCATGGTGATAATGGGCTCTCCGTTGCATGATATAGGGATGACCAATGCGATAATAACCGCGACAGAGGCAAAGTCGGCCGCGCTCATGGACTGTGGCGTCCGGGGCACCGGGACGACCAGCGATGCGGTGGCCATAACGTGTCCGGTCGGAGATGGGGAAAAGTACGCCGGCACCGCCACGGACGCTGGCATATGTCTAGCCCGCGCCGTAAGGATGGCCGTCAAAGAGTCGACCCTTAAATGGTATGCCAGGACCTCACCTCCAGATTTCGTCACATTATTGGATGACCAAGGGATCACGGTCGACGCGATGTGGGATGCGGCCAGGAAGCTGATCTTCCCGAACGAGAACTGGAGCGAGGAACTTCTCAGACAGAAGTTCATGCATAAGATCAACGTCCTGCGCCAGGATGTCAACGTGAACGCCCTCGTCCATGCGGCGATCCTTCTGGAGGACAAGGGAAACAGGAACGAACTTCATGGACTGGATGGAGACAGGTTCAAGCAGGACCCCGTCCATCTTCTCGCCGACGAGGTCCTTGGGATAGGTCTTGCCGAGTACCTTACAGGTACCAAGGGCGTATTCGAGTACATCCGTTACGACAGGAAGAAACCAGGCATACTTGGGGATCTCGGTCCGTTCCTGGACGATATAGTGGGCTCTCTGATAGGGAGCGTGATGTCAATGATATACTCTGAGCTTCTGGAGGTGGAAGGATCTCTACAATAGGGGCGGTCAAGGCGGCCTTCTCGATGTTCACCATCGTCCCGTTGGATGTCGAGGGTGAGGAGGTCATGTCCCTGGCCAAAAGGTTCTATCTTGTGACGTTGGTGGGGGTGTTCCTAGGCCTCCTGAGCGGTATCCTCATGTACGTGCTGACCGAGGTCTATGGTCCTCTGATCTCTGCGGTGATCGTCATTTTCGTCATCATGGGCCTGAACAGGTTCCTGCACCTCGACGGCCTGAGCGATATGGGGGACGGTCTAATGGTCCTCGGGGACAAGGAGCGCAAGCTCAGCGTTATGAAGGACTCTCATGTCGGAGCGGGTGGACTGGCCTATGCCATGCTGTTCGTGCTTCTTTCTATATCGGCCCTGGCAAACGTTGATAGGGGCTTCTATTTCCTGGCACCTTTTGCCGCTGAGGTGCTCATAAAGGTGTCGATGGTCACCTGCGCCGCCCTCGGCGAGGCGAGGGAAGGGCTGGGGGGCATATTCGTCAAGAATACCAGTTCAGGGACCGTGGCCGTGGCTCTGGCGATAGGACTGGTCGCGACCGTCCCAGCATACATCCTTCTGGCCCCTGCGCGCGTTGACCTGGCGGAGCTCACATCGGTCCTGCTGATGATGATCATAGCCTCCCTTGTCACAGGAGCGGTCGTTGCAAGGACCGCTATGAAGCACTTCGGGGTCGTCAACGGCGACATCCTTGGTGCGACGAACGAGATAGCCAGGCCGATGGTCCTATTAGCGTTGAGCGGTGCACTATGGCTTGCGGAAAAGCTGCTCTGATCACTGCTGGGGGGAGAGGGACCCGGATATCCCAGCTGGGGATGGAGAAACCGTTGGTGGAGGTCCTTGGAAAGAAACTGATCGACCGGGCCATCGATGCGGCATCATCGCCGATGGTGTCCCAGGTCTACGTCTCGACCTCGACATCCACCCCGAGGACCGAGCAATATCTGAAAGGGAAAGAGGTCATTGTGATCAGGACGTCAGGCCGGGGATATGTTGAGGACCTTCACGAGATCATGTCGTCCATACAGGAGGACATCGTCGTGATAATCCCTGTGGACATGCCATTGCTTACAAAGAAGAGCGTGGAGACGGTGTTAAGGGAGTTCTTGAGCGCAGGGAAGGCCTCGCTGACGGTCGCCCTGGACCCAGCGACCATCAGGTCTGTCGGTCTCGATGTGACCTATACCGACGTGCTCGACGGTAGGGAGACGACGTTCTGTGGGGTCAGCGTGGTCGAAAGGAAGGAGATGCTCAAGGATAGCTATGTCGAAGCGGCGTACATGTTCACGGATAGCATCGATTTCGCCGTCAACGTGAACACGCCGGGGGACCTCTCAGTGGCAGAAAGGATATTGAAGGAAAGAGAAGTAACGAAGGTCACTTTTTGACATGCGCCATCAACCTGTCATAGCTCTTCTCTATCTCGGTCAGCATGGTCCTAGAGTCGAGCTTGCCCCTGCTGTTACAGATGGCCGCTATGGTCGCCCCGCCGCACCCCACCCCTTCCTTCACCAGGCCGGTCTCATAGATCCTCAGCCCGCTCAGCCTCGATGTTGAGAAGTTCAGGTCGGCGGCGATGACCGGCACCTCCCCGATCTGCTTGACCAGTGAGCGGATATCGGACATCCCGTCGTTCACTATCCATCTCGTGGTGCCTAGGGCCAGATTGCCCAGGACCGAAGGGTCCATGGCCTTGACGATGCTCAGCACCGCGGCCATCTGCGTACCGCCTGCGAGCAGGACAGGCACCTTCCTTGCCGCCCCGACTATGACCCCAGCCGCTGCAGGCATCATGGGGTCCCCGACCGCCGAGACCGCCACCATGGCATCTCTTTTCATCTCCTCAGATGAATGCTTCGTCCTGGCAAGGCCTTCCCTCACCACCGCCTCTTTGATGTCATGAGGATTGACCGGCAGGGTGCTGCTTACCTTGTTCTTGGCGTCGTACCCTTGGGCCATGAGGACGGCCATCGCCGTCGTGGTGCCCCCTGGTATGCTCTCACCGACGATAAGGTAGTCCACGTTCGCCGAGAGGTTCTCCCCAACCAGGACCGCGCTCTCATACACCTTCTTCGGGTCCTTGACCGCCGAACCGGTCCTGATATCATCGCCAGGGGCCCCATCGAGCTCGAAGAACGGCGCTATCGGCCTTATCCTGGCCCCGCCGTTGACGGCGAAGACAGGCATCTTGACCGCATTCACGGCCGTCATCGTTATGAGGCCAGGGGTCGGGATGCCATCTGGGGTCACGGGAACCCCCGGAATGCACTTGCATCTCCCGTAGAACAGCAGCTCGACATCGGCCGGAGGCGTGTAGTCCGTGAGCGCGGGGTTCGCTCCTGCCGCGGAAAGGCCTGGTATCTTCGCGGTCTCGGTCGTCCCGATCGTACATACGAAGGTAGGTCTCTTTCCCCAGATCCTTGAAACAAAATCGCTCGCCAGGTCTTTCTCGTGTGCTAGGATGATGCTCTCAGGGACATCGGGCCTCATTGGTTCACCTAAGTTGGATGTATAATCCAACGATATCTGGTGTTTCCTATTAAAAGGTTCTCGGCGGCATCATCTCAATCATTACTCATTAAAGATGGTTTGCAAGAGGTCGCGCAGCTCTGTCCTTTCCCATCCGTTCTCGGCATAGGACCTCTCATTTGAGAGCGGTAGGACCTTGTCTGCGATCGCGTAGGGCACCTCCATGGTTATGTGGTCTCCGGTCAGCGAAGATGCGCCATGGTCCACCAGTATGACGTTCCTACAGTCCTTGAACTCCTTGGACGCCCGTTGCAGCTCTTTGTCTATCTCCTCCAACAGCTCGACCTTTTCCAGAGGAGAACGCTTGTGGCTGATATCATCTGTCTCTTCGATATGGAGGAAGACATTGCGTGTCCTGATCAATCTCCTGGCCTCTTTGATCCCCTGCTTGAAGCCAGCGACCCTCAGCCTCTCTATGTCTAGAAATGCCGCGACGCCAAGGGCGGACGGGCTCTTCGATATCATCGTCATCTTCGGCAGGGGCCTGACATCATTCCTGAACCTTTCAGCTTCTAGACCCGACCCTCCCCCCCATGGCAGAAGTGTTATCCCTCCCATGATCTCTGCGATCGACTCAGCGAAGGGACGGAAATCGCCTAGGTCCGAAGGGAGGACGTCGGCGGGAGAAGGCGGTCTGGGCAGGTCCAGGACCTCGGTGCCCTTCACGGTCATTACCGCCTTTCCTCCATTGTAGAACATGATCTTAGGGTCCATCTCCCTTATCCTGTCCCTGCTCCTCAGCACGGCCTTTTGAAGGTTCATCTCATCTTGGCAGGATATCTTGTAGTACCATTCCACCTTCCCATCACGGATGATGGCAGGGGTCATCCTGTAGGCCACCCTCTTAGGGCCCAATGGAAGCTCGAGCCCTAGGGCCTCTATGACGCCCCTGGGTATCTCGGCCTTCTTACCAGTGAACAGTTCCAGAAGGTAGTGATGGGTATATTCCCTTGACATCGTGCACCCCATCCTCCCATGTGACGCGACCGAGTCCAGGTACGGTTTATTGGCCGCCTGTAACGGTGTCCTACCATCCAGCATCGGGATGCCGTGGTCGGTGGCCCCATCAAGGAAGATGATCAGCACGTTCCTATAGAGCATCCATACAGCATGTCCATGATATTATTTTAAAAATGTGCCAGCACGATCATCTGACGTATGCCAACGCAGCAAGGCATTGGCCTGCCGAGATGCATCCGTCCCCGTTCGGAAGGTCCTTTGGAAATACGGTGCTGAGGCCCCGGTCCGTCGCCATCTCCTCCAGCCACCTTGCGACCGTGCTGTTGTAGCTGACCCCGCCCGTCACCCCTATGACCTTGGCGCCCTTCTCCTTCGCCCGCTCGGCCGCGATGTCGACCAGCCCCTCAAGTACAGCATGAATGAAGGTCGCGGCAACATCCTCCCTGGTCCCTTTTCGGTCCAAGATATACGAGAACATCTCGACCGACCTGATCACATCTCCTTCCCTCATCGGTCTCAAAGACCTGTCCACCTTCCCCGTGGCCAGCAATGGCTCCAACTTCATCGCCGGCTCCCCATCATAGCTACGATACATGCATACACCCAGTGCGCACGACACAGCGTCCATGAGCCTGCCAAGGCTCGTTGAGGTGGTGCTCCTTGGGAGCATCTTCATGAAAAGCTCAGCATCCTTGCCAGAGAAATGAGACCCGTCCCGACCTAACAAACTCTCTATTGCGAACACGAGCCGTCTGATGTCATAGACGGCCTTCTCCCCTCCGAGCAGGGGAACCTCTTGAAGATGACCGACCCTCTCGAAGCCCGTTGGGCTGCAGTCCAGGACCTCACCGCCCCACGCCTTCCCGTCTGTTCCATAGCCGGTACCGTCGATCGCTATCGTGACCAGGTCATCAAGACCATTATCCAGCATAAGTGCGAGCCCATGTGCCCAATGATGCTGGACCTCCACGACCCGGGCACCGGTCTCAGAGGATAACCTCATCCCGAGACGTCTTGTCGAATATCCAGGATGAAGGTCGATGCCGATAGCATCGATTTTCTCTGCTCCCAGCATGTTCCTGAGATGCCCTATGGCCCCTTCAAGATATTCCAGGACACCGGCAGAGCTCGAATCCCCGATGTACTGGGTACAATGGAGCCTTCCCTTGAAGGCCAAGGAACCGACAATGTTCTCCTGCGCTCCAAGGCCGATCGCCGTCCCTTTCAATGGAAATGATATGTTGAACGGCACATGCCCCCTTGACCTTCTTATAAAAAAGGTCCGGTCACCGTAGGTCCTTACCACTGAGTCATCACATCGGTTGAATATCTCCCTGTTATGCATAAGGTATACATCAGCACCGAGGGCGAGAGCCCCCTTGTCCGTCAGCACCATAGGCTCGCCAGGAACGTTCGCCGAGGTCATCACCAGGGCATCGAACCTAAGCTTCGAGAATAGTATGTGCTGCATCTCGGTGTAGGGGAGGAATATGCCTATGTTCCCGAGACCGGGGGAGACAAGCTCGGTGAGGGCGTTCCTGACCTTTTCGACCAGAACGATCGGTCGGTGGCCCGAGGTGAGAAGCTCGATCTCCTTCTTTGTTGGTCTCGAGTATCTAAAGACAGCGTCAAGGTCCCGGACCATTATGGCGAAAGGTTTCTCCTTTCTTCGGTACCATTCTCTCAAATGGCGGAGATTGTCGAGCGAAGAACAGATATGCATGCCACCCCAGCTCTTGATGATCCCGACCTTGCCTTCGGAGAGAGCTTGAGCGAACAAAGTGGCAGGGTCCCCCTCTATCGGGGCCCCGTTTTTATCCAACACGTAATACGATGGCCCGCAGACCTTGCAGGAAATGGTCTGATGATGGAACCTTCTGTCGGTCGGGTCCTCGTACTCTTTTCTGCACTCATCGCACATCTGGAAAGACCTCATCGAGGTCTTCTCACGGTCATAGGGCAGGTCATCGATTATCGTGAACCTTGCCCCGCAGTCCGTACAGTTTGTGAACGGGTATAGGTATCTTCGGTCCTTTGGATCGAACATCTCCTTGATACAATTGTCACATATCGAGTGGTCGTTCGGGATCGCGACCCCCTTCTCCCCCTGCCCGCTCTCGATGATCCGAAATCCGCCCTTCTTGATCTCTTCATCCATAGTCCCCTCGTCCACCGATATATCATCCAGTTTTGCCAAGGGAGGGAGCTCGGACATCAGATGGGAGAGGAACTCTGATGGGTCACCATCGATCTCGATGACGACATTGGACCCATTGTTCTGAACGTATCCATTCAACCCCATCCTAGTGGCTATCCTGTGAACGGTCGGCCTGAAACCGACCCCCTGGACGACCCCATGGATGGTTATTTTCATTGAACTTTCGAACATGGCCCCTGTTATATAATTATTATCAGTAGGATTACCAGTAGGTCAAATAGAACAGCGATGGAAGGAAAACCGTGACATGCCCCATCCACATCTCTGGTTCCGGATTAGAAGCGGAATCAACTCAATAAAGACATCATCAAGAGCGGCTTTCGATGAGGTAGGTAACACCGTGGGGCGATCCAAGGTCCTGTACTTACCACAGCATTGTAGGCTTTTTTTAATCTCATCACCAATAGTTCATGAAAAAAATGATGTAAACAGGCCTAGGAATGAAAAAATCATCCCCCCTTCTTATCATTTAAAGACCCAATCCATAAGTTTTTATTGATTGAAAAATGCTCTAGATGAGGTTGATCCGATGAGCGATGTAAGGGAAGGGCTGAGGTATTCCAAAGACCATGAATGGGTTAAGGCAGAGGGCGAGATGGCGAGGGTAGGCATCACCGACCACGCCCAGCATCAGCTGACAGAGCTGGCGTTCATTCAACTGCCAACCAAGGGACAGAAAGTGAAAAAGGGGGAGGTCTTAGGGATAGTCGAGAGCGTAAAGAACACAGCGGACGTCTATGCTCCTGTCTCCGGCGAAGTGGTGGACATCAACTCGCCGTTGGAGGAGGACCCTCAGGTGATAAATAAGAGCCCATACGAAGATGGATGGATAGCTGTCATAAAAATGGACGACCCGTCGGAGCTCTCATCTTTGATGGATGCGGCCACATATAAAAAGTTGATCGAGCAGGCCAAGTGAGGCCCGCATCGTATATTTACGCGCCCGCAGCCCTGAGCGTGTCCGGGCAGGCGCATTTCTTTCTTTCCTCAGGTATCTTTGGGAGAGCTGAGGAGATCAAGGCCCTGATCTTATCGACGTTCTCCGACATGGTCCTGAGGACGGTAGCGGTGTCGACAGGATGGTCGGCCCAGACATCATAGTCCGTTATCATCGCAAGGCTGCAATAGCACATCTCCATCTCTCTCGCGAGCTGGCATTCAGGAACAAGCGTCATCCCGATCACGTCCGCGAACGCCCTGTACATCTGGCTCTCGGCCCTGGTCGAGAACCTCGGTCCTTCTATGCAGACATACGTCCCTTTCTGATGGAACTTGATCTTCGCCTTCTTGGCCTCTCGCGAAAATATCGATGCCAGCTCAGGGCAGAAAGGGTCCGCGGTCGAGATGTGGACGGTCTTCGGGCCATTATAAAAGGTGTAATCCCTTTTCTTGGTCAGGTCTATGAACTGGTCTACGATCACGATCTCACCAGGTTCAAACTCTTCCTGCAACGAGCCGACCGCACAGGGGGATATTATCCTCTCCACGCCCACCTGTTTGAGCGCCCAGATGTTCGCCCTGTAATTGACCATATGGGGAGGGTAAATGTGTCCTTTGCCGTGCCTTTGCATGAACGCGACCCTCGTCCCCTTTATCGTACCGATCTGAATCTCGTCTGACGGCAGACCATATGGTGTGTGAGGTCTGACCGTCTCCTCAAGCTCGAACACATCTGGATCGTACACACCGGTCCCGCCCACGATCCCTATCCTGGCCTTCATTTTATCAATTGTGGATGCACATCTCATTTAAATTTTTATTCCGTTGACTCATGACCTCTGCAGCAAGATCTGAAAAAAGGACGAATTTTCACATTTTAAGAAGGTTTTTCGAAAGTATTATTTTAAACGGTCAACTAATGCCCCCCGAAAATATCATGGGTCAAAAGAACGAGGTCAATCCCATTTGGGCATGTAGGGCATTCCCAGCATATCCCGTGGTCCTGGCGGCCGTGGGGGACGGGGCCGAGGGCGGACAGAGGAACGTCCTGACCGTCGTGCTGGTCCACATGTTCTCTTTCAACCCTCCTGTCCTAGGTGTTGGGATATCACCAACGAGGTACAGCTATGGTCTGTTCGACCGTTGTGATGATTTTTCCATCAATGTGCCTCAGAAGGACCTTGTAGAGGAGGTCCTTTACTGTGGCCAAAAGTCTGGCAGGGATGTTGACAAGTTCGAGGAGTGCGGATTCTCTTTTTCGAAGGGCAAAAAGATCAATTCCCCCGTCATTAAGGATTGCATGGTCAACCTGGAATGCAGGAAGGTCAATAAGGTGGATGCGGGGGACCACACATGGTTCTTGGGGGAGGTCGTCCACGCGGAGATGGAGGAAGGCGCTCCCAGAGAGAAGGCGTTGATGTACTGGTCTGGAGAGTTCCGTGTCTTAGGCGACATCATCAGAAGACGATGAAACCGCACAATGCAAAACTTATTATCCCGCCAGTACCAAATTGTAGCTCAGGTGTCATCGATGACCGACTTAGAGAAGGTGGATGTACAACATATGGAGGCCGTGCAGATGCTCCCACCGGCCCCTGTATTGCTTGTATCCATTGGGGACAAGGAAGGAAAGGAGAAGAACATAATCACGGTGGGAATGTTCAACATGTTCTCGCTCAAGCCTCCGATAATCGGTATCGGGGTCATGACGTCAAGGCAATCTTACAAGTTACTAGAGGAGAACGACGATTTTGTCATCAACGTTCCAGGCAAGGACATGCTCGAGGCCGTCATCATCTGCGGAAGCAAGAGCGGGAAAAGGACGGATAAGTTCACAGAGGCGGGCCTTACTGCTGAACCTGGCAAGAGGGTGAGGTCTCCAAAGATAAAAGAGGCCCTGATGAACATCGAATGCAAGAAGTTGGAGTCCTTTGAGAAGGGGGATCATACCTGGTATCTAGGAAAGATAGTCCATACCGATGCGGTCGTCGATTATGACAGGTCGAAGGCCTTGCTTTTCTGGGACGGGGAGTTCAGAACTGCGGGCCCGATGATCAAGAAGATAGAATGATAATGAGCGGAGATATATTTGGATAAGCATGCTTCCACGCTCATCCTTTCATTCATGGCCTATATTTTAATTTTAATAATGTTATTAATTAAATTAGATTAAAGTGATGCCTTGTTGAGGGAGGGGCCTCTCCCTTGATCTTCAGCCTTTGTCAATGCCTTCCAACGGTCTTGCTTTGTTGTAAGAGCCGAAGATCTTGACGAAGGACGCCTTCCTCATGAGGTCTATCAAGGCCTCCTTTACTTCAGGTTCGGAGATATGGCCATCGATATCAACATAGAACACATACTCCCAGGTCCTCTCTCGCCGAGGCCTTGATTCCAGCTTGGTGATGTTCACCCCATGCTCAGCGAAGGCCCCGATGCACTTATGGAGGGCCCCTGGGACATTCTTCGTCGTGAAGGCCAGGGACGTCTTGTCCCCCGGCATGTTCACGGGCGGGTTCTTCTCGAGCACAAAGAACCTCGTGAAATTTCTTGCATGGTTCTGGATATCCTCCTTGAGCACCTTCATGCCATAATGCTCGGCCGCCCTCCTCGAGGCGATGGCGGCCTCATCCAACGACCCCCTCTCCTTTATCATCCTGACGCTCCCGGCGGTGTCAAAGCTCGGGACCTTCTCCCATTCAGGATGTTTTGATAGGTAGTTCATGCATTGCCCAAGCGCCTGCGGGTGGCTGTACACCTTCCTTATCATCTCCAAGGTCGCCCCAGGATGGCCGATGAGGCAATGCCTGACCCACACAAGCACCTCCCCGACGACCGTGAGGTCGCTCTCCAGCAGGAGGTCGTTGGCGACGGTCACCGACCCCTCTATCGAGTTCTCTACCGGGAGAACCCCGTGCGTCGCCGATCCCCTGTCGACCGCCTGGAAAAGGTCGACGAACTCTGCGCAGGGCAGGGTGTCGGTCCCTTCACCAAAGTAGCGGAATATCGCATCCTCGCTGTAAGCGCCATGGACCCCCTGGAACGCTACCTTAACCTTCATATCAGCACCCGAAGAACTCCTTGTGCACCGCCCTGGTGACCTTCTCCAGGTCCTTCTTGTCGACCGTGAAATGATACGCGACCAGCGATGCGCCGGCCGAGATCAGACCTATGCTGGCCCCTTCCCTAGCGACGGCATTGAACACGCGGCTGGCAATGCCCTTGCTATATCCAAGCCCCTCACCGACTATGCAGAGCAGGGCGAGGTCATCATTGGTCTCGATCTTGGAGATGAAGCCCTCCCTGATGTCCGCGAGGATCTTTTTTGCCTTGGAAAGGTCCTTCCTGTCTATCAGCAGCGCTATGCAGGTCTGGGATGTGACCGCTGAATATATGTTCACATCGCCCTCGCTCAAGCGCTGTGAGATGACGGACATGACACCGGTCCGATAACCGGCCCCCTCCCCGAAGACCTTCACGATGGCGAGGTTCCTCATGCAGGAGATGCTCTTGATGCGGTCAAGGTGCTCGTCGGATTTCTGTTGGATGACGGTCCCCTCGGCCTGAGGGTTGAAGACGTTCTTCACCTTTATCTTGATGTTCTTTGCCCTTGCCGGTTCGACCGTCATCGGATGCAGGACCTTTGCGCCAAAGTACGCGAGCTCGGCAGCCTCATCATATGAGAGCACCTTGATGGGGACGGCCTCAGGGACGATCTTTGGGTCCACTGTCATGAAACCATCGACGTCCTTCCAGATCTCCAACACCTCCGCATCCAGGGCGTTGGCTATGGCCGCTGCCGAGTAGTCCGACCCGTTCCGTCCGAACACGGTGACCGAACCATCAGGCCCTATTCCAAAGAACCCCGTCACTATAGGTGTCAGGCCAGCATAGAACATCTCTTGGACCTTTGGTACTATGCTCCAGCGCGTAGCGTCAAGGTCCGCGGTGGCCGTACCGTACTGCCCATCGGTCATTATCCCGAGCTGGTCTGCATCACACGGGACGGACCTCACTCCCATGTCGTTGAGCATCGCCGCCACCAGGATGACGCTCAACCTCTCGCCATAGCACTGCACGAAGTCTTTGGTCTTGGGCGTGACCTCTTCGAGGTAGCTGATGCCGTACAGCATGCGCTCCAGCCGGACGAGCTTCTTGTCGATCCGGTCGATGCCCTCCTCTCTTATCTTCTCGTCCTTTATCGCCTCGGTCAGCAATGATACGTGCATGTCCCTCAATCTCTTCACGAAGGCCTTGACCTCCTCTTCTTTCCTAGGGACGGAAATAAAGTCCAGCAACGATTCTGTAACGCCCGACACTGCGCTGACCACCACCACCTTCCTACCCACCTCGGACGCGATGATGTTGCCGACCTCCAGCATGGACTGCGCGGTCTTCAGCGAGCTTCCTCCGAACTTCAGCACCTTCATCTCGACCTCCTCCTTTTTACAAGCTCGGCCGGATTGACCATGACGGCCTCCTCGGCCTCCTTCCTGCTCAGGCCGGCCCCTTGCGCGACCATGAGCGCTGTGGCGGTGTTGATAAGGTCGGATGGCGAGTGGGCGTCCGTGTTCACCACCATCTTTGCGCCGACCCTCCTTGCGATAGAGGCAACGTGCCCGTTCGTCCTGCAATGCGATGACCTTGAGGTTATCTCCAGGTGGACACCGTTGGTCCTGGCCCTCTCGGCCTCCTCCTCCGTGATCATGCCAGGGTGGGCCAGGATGTCCACCTCGGGGTTGCTGACGGCCGCAAGGTTCGTGCCCTTCTCCACCGGCTCCGAGATGGTCTCGCCATGGACCACGACGATCTCGGCCCCAAGTTTCCTGGCCTTGGAGACCACCTGGTCGATCTTAGAGGCCGGGACATGTGTAATCTCCACGCCGAGCAGGACCTCCAGGCCCCATGTCTCCGCCAGCTCGATGTCCAAGGCCGCCTCTTTCAGCACGCGCTCCATCGTCGACAGCGCGACGTGGTCCGTGAAGGCTATGGCGCTGTGGCCCTTTACAAAGGCCCTCCTAGCAAGCTCGACCGGTAGCAGCTCCCCATCGCTCAATATTGTGTGGGTATGAAGGTCTATCCTCATCTTCTCCTCTCCGACAGCTTCCGATAGACATCCTCCATCCGCATGTCCGAGGCCTCGAGCATGACCATCAGATGATACAAAAGGTCCGCGAGCTCCCATGCCATGGCCTTGCGGTCGCCGCCTTTGAAGGCCAGCACGGTCTCTGCAGCCTCTTCCACGACCTTCTTCAGCCGCTTGTCCTCATCGTCAAGGAGCTTGTTGGTATAGCTCCCCTCTTTCGGATGCAGCTTCCTGTCCCTGATGACCCTTGACAGCTCAGGGATGATGGCCATGGTGCCATCGACATCGCCATAAATGACCTCTTCGAAGCAGGACATCCTGTCGAGGTGGCAGGCAACCCCTTCCTGCCTCACCCTCACCAGAAGGGTGTCCGCATCGCAATCCAGCTGGATGGAGACCACCTTCTGCACATGGCCAGAGGTTTCGCCCTTCTTCCAAAGCTTCTGCCTCGAACGGGAATAAAAATGAGTGAGGCCCGTCTCCTTCGTCAGCCGGAAGGACTCCTCGTTCATGTAGGCCATCATCAGGACCTCGTTCGTATCCGCGTCCTGTACGATCGCGGGTATCAGTCCTTCAGAATTGAACTTCAGCTCTGTCATCTGACCCTCACTCCCCTTTCCCTGAGATATGATTTGCACTCCTCCACGCTCAGCTCCCCATAATGGAATATCGAGGCGGCAAGGGCGGCCTCGGCCTTGGTCTTTGTCAGGACCTCGTAGATGTGCTCAAGGGTCCCGCACCCTCCCGACGCGATGACGGGGATCGTCACAGCCTCTGCCACTGCCGCCGTGAGCTCTATATCATAACCGTTCTTTGTGCCGTCGGCGTCCATGCTGGTCAGGAGTATCTCGCCCGCCCCGAGCTCCTGCGCCCTGACGGCCCACTTCACCGCATCGAGGTCGGTGGGCCTCCGTCCACCATGCGTATAGACCTTCCAAGACCCCCCGGTCCTTTTGGCATCTATTGCGCATACGACGCACTGGCTCCCGAAATCCTTGGCGCACTCTGAGATGACATGAGGATGCTGTACGGCGACCGTGTTCACCGACACCTTGTCCGCCCCTGCGTTCAAAGCCTCCCTCATGTCCTCCTTGCTCCTGATGCCTCCTCCGACCGTCAGTGGTATGAACAGGCTCTCCGCCGTCCTCTCGACCACGTTCAGCATGGTCTTTCGGCCTTCTGCAGAGGCCGAGATGTCAAGGAAGACGATCTCGTCCGCCCCTTGGCGCTCATACTCCGAGGCCATCGTCGGAGGGTCTCCCACGTCCTGAAGGTCCAGGAACCTTATCCCCTTGACGACCTTTCCGTTCTTGACGTCAAGGCACGGTATGATCCGCTTGGTCAGCAGCCCTAGCCCCTCCTTATCTTAGGCCTCTCCTTTGTGCTCAGGACATCCTTCCTCGGAGCCGTGGCCTTGCGCATCGCGGTCCCTAGCGCCTTGACGCTCGCCTCGACGATATGGTGCTCGTCGAAGCCCCGTTTGACAATGACATGTAAAGTGACCCCGGCCGACATGGCGAAGGACCTCAGGAAATGATGATAGATGACGTCTGGACAATCGATGTCAGCGTACGGGCGGTCGATGATGTCAAGGGTCACCTCCACCAGGGCGTCGTCCATGGGCACTATGGATGACGCAATCCTCTCTATCGGGACATCACCGAGGGCCTCCTTCACCGCGCTTCCGAGCACTATCGCAACATCCTCCACCAGGTGATGGACATTGTCCCCCGAGGCCGTGACCTCGAGATCGAAAGAAGAGTATCTGGCAAAGGTCTCGAGCATATGCCTCAGGAACTGGTCCTCGCATCTGACCGTATACCTTCCCGACCCGTCCAGGTCTACCGTTACTGTGACCTCGGTCTCCTTGGTCTTCCGTTGCACGCTCGCACTCCTGCTCATCAATTCTTCCTCCACTGCTTGTCAGGATTCAATTTGCCAGTATAAATGGCTAGCCCGACGACCGCTTCGGACACCCCTAGCGCCTCAAGTTCATCGATATCCTCCTGGCTAGAGACCCCTCCTGAGGCTATCACCTTGTGGGGGCATCTTTCCACGAACGACCTGACGGCCTTTGCGTCGATGCCCTTGCACCGCCCCTCCACGTCCACGTTCGTGTACAGGACACCGGCGAGAGGGAGGTCGGCGATGGCCCCGAACATGTGTTCCAGCGAGTAAGGGGCGGCCTCCTGCCATCCTTTGACCTGTACGTTCCCTCCTTTGACATCGAGCGCCAGGACGACCTTCCCAGGGTTGGAGGTTGAGATCGAGGACAACCAACTACGGTCCTTTATCGCCCTGGTGCCGACAATGACCCTTGCCGCCCCGCAATCGAGAAGGTATTGAACCACCTCGGTGGAGCGCACCCCTCCTCCGACCTGTACTGGCACATTGCAACGTTCGACTATCCTCCTCATGATCTGAACATTGTTGCCCCTTCCCAAGGCCGCGTCAAGGTCGATGACATGCAACATAGGGGCCCCCCTTTCCTCCCATCCCTTGGCGGAGGTCAGCGGGTCTGGGAGCTTTATCTGCTCAGTACCAGGGACGCCTCCCACGAGCTGGACGACCTTCCCTCCCAGGATATCGATGGCCGGCATCACTATCATAACTGCTCCTCCGCGAATGTGATGAAGTTGCGTAGGAACACCATTCCCGACGCCGAGGACTTCTCAGGGTGGAACTGTGTGCCATACGTGTTCGCCTTCTTGAACAGCGTCGGGACCCTTCCATAATACTCAGTGGTGCCGATGGTGACATCCTCCTTCGGGCTGGCATGGAAGGAGTGCGCGAAATAGAAATAAGGTGATGGCAGGCCTTTGAAGATTGGATCGCTGCTCTGTACCGAGTTCCACCCCATGTGCGGGACCCTATCGGCCTTCAGCCTGACGACCTTCCCTCCCAGGAGGCCGAGGCCGGGTTGTTGCCCTTCCTCGCTCGACCCGAACATGATCTGCATTCCTATGCATATACCCAGGCAGGGAGTGCCAGAGAGCAACATCTTGACAAGATCTTCCTTATATGGTTGAAGCCTTTCCATCGTCTTGTCAAAGGCCCCGACACCGGGCAGCACGATGCACTCCGCATTGAGCAACGCCCTCATCTCCGCGACGACCTCGACCTTGGCGCCGCAGTTCTCCAATGCCTTGCGGATCGAGTGAAGGTTGCCTACCCCGTAATCTGCCAACGTGACCTTCAGCGACATTCCTTGACCACCTCGGCCATCTTCTCAAGTAGGATGTCGTTCTGCTCCCTCGTGCCTATCGTGGTCCTGGCACAGTCCTTGAGCAGCCTCTTGTTTCCAAAGTCCCTTATCAGGACGTTCTTCTCCCTCAGCCTGGAAACGAGGACATCCGAGCCCATCGGGCATTTGAACAATATGAAATTGGCCTGGGATGGGAAGACCTCGAGGCCAAGGGCCGATAGCCCGTCCTCCAGCCTCTTTCTCTCAGAGGAGACCACCTCAATGGTCCTCCTTACGAAATCCTGGTCCCTCAATGCCTTTATGGCAACGAGCTCGCTGATCTTGTTCAGGGAGTAAGGCACCCGGACCTTCTGCATCGCCAGAGTGAGGTCTTTGTTCGCGATCGAATAGCCTATCCTCATACCCGCTAATGCATATGCTTTGGAGAATGTCCTTGTGACGATGAGGTTCTCGAAGTCCTCCACCAGTGGGATGAACGAGCTGCCTGCAGGGGCGAACTCGCCATATGCCTCGTCGACCACGACGGGCCTGTCCGATTCCGATACCAGGCGCAATACGTCCTCTTTCATGAAGGAGTTCGAGGTGGGGTTGTTCGGCGTGCAGACGATGACAAGGTCCCCCTTTGCATCGAGCATACCGTCGACGTCCAACTGATACCCCTCTCTAAGGTCCACCTGTACCGCTCCGCCCCCGTTGACCTGTGCGAACCACCCGTGGAGGGAGTAGGAAGGGTAGGCCATGACCACATTGCCTCCCGGCTCCATGAATGTCTTGAAGATGATGTCCAGTATCTCGTCCGAGCCGTTTCCGACAACGAAGTTCTCCTTTCTCAGGCCATAGAACGAGGCCAGCTCCCTCCTCAGACCATCGCCGTATGTGGACGGGTACTGCTCAAGGCCCAGCGATGCGCCCTCGGCCAGGGCCTCCCTCACGGCGGGGTTCTCCCCGAGCGGGTTGGTGTTGGTGTCCATCCTCAAGGGGGAACCTTTGATATCTGGGTCATAATACAGTTGAAGGTCCCTGACGGTGGACCTGAGCCATCGCTGCTTCATGTCCTCACCTCACGGGACCATCCGGTCGATCGGGGTTATGAGGATCCCGCTCGCTCCCATCTTCTTCAACCTGACGATGGCGTCATACACCTTGTCCTTGTCCACGACCACATGGATGGCGACGACATCGTCCCTGCCCATGATGTTCATGACCGTCGGCCCCGCGATGCCTGGGAAGAATTTTTTTACCTCCTCCAATGAGGAGGTCGGCACATCGGCCATGAGGTACTTCTTGTTCTCTGCGTCGAGCACGCTGCGTATGGCAGAGACCAGCTCCTCCATCTTTTCCCTTTGCTCCCTGAAGGCCTTCTTGTTGGCGATCACCACTGCCTGTGATTCGGCGATGACGGCGATCTCCTTGAGGTGGTTCATCTTGAGGGTGGAGCCGCTCGAGACGAGGTCCACTATTATCTGAGCGACGCCCAGATGGGGCGTTATCTCGGCCGCGCCAGATATCTCCTCGATCTGGACCTTCTTTCCGAGCTTGGAGAAGTAACGTTTGGTCATCGAGGGAAAGGAGGTCGCCACGACCGTGCCGTCCTTGACCTTGTCGACGCTGTCTATCCCAGATGACTCCGGGGCGGCCACGGACAATCGGCAGTGGCCGAAGTTCAGCTCGTCCAGTACCTTGACGTCGGCATCCTGCTCCATGATCAGGTCCTTACCGGTGATGCCCATGTCGACGGCCCCCGAATGCACGAACCTGACGATGTCGCTCGCGCGGAGGAACATTATCGAGATGTCCCTGCGCTTCACGTTCGCATACAGCTTGCGCTCGTCCGCGTCATCGAACTCCAGGCCCGCCTGCTTCAACATCTGGACGGACTTCTCGTTCAACCTTCCCTTGTTGGGTATGGCCAATTTCAATGCCATCTGCTCACCGGTAGCAGGGCGGAGAATGGGGACAGCGTACTTCAACCTTTTTATATCAGGAGGGCCGGGGACGGGCATTATGGCAGGTTCAGAGGTATCGTTCCGACACCTTGTATCGTGTCTCGTCGCATCTCACGAGGTCAGGGACCTTGCCCCTCATTGCGAGCCTGTCGCCCACGATGACAACGCAGCCATCAACACCCCTGATCCCTGAGATGGACCTCACGGCATCGCTCAGGACATCCTCATCCGGCGACCTTACCATATTACCAAGGGCTGTGGCGCAGGCGTCCGCCAGGGCGACGTCCTTTGCGAAGACGGTCGCAGCATCCGCGATACCAAAGGATATCGAAGGTCCCACGGTCCCTGAGGAGGTGCATATCCCGTATCTCCCATCGGTGGGAGGTACCATATACGCGAACCCCTTGAATGGGGAGTCCCCGGCATAGATACCGACCGCCGTCTCCTTCCTCAGGACCATCGCTATGTCACCGCCATTATCGACGATGGCGTGGTCCGCCCCCCGCTCCACCATGGCCTCCAGCGCAGCCTCAGCGATGGCCCCGGCGACCGCCGCCATCGGGCCCACGTTGGCGGCCCTCGCGGCCTCGCACATCCTCTTGACGATGGGGGGCGAGGCCCTCGGCTCTTCGTAAGGTTCCAATGTCAGCCCGAAGAAGGGGTCTTTGGCCAGGAACGAAAGGAGCTCCTCCCTCGAATCGAAGATGCTCCTCTCGGCATGGCCTATGAGCTCCTCCTCTGCAACGATGGTGACCGCCGTCTCACCGAGTTCGAAATGCCTTCTGACGATCATTGGCCCAACTTCATCGCCCCTGGAGGGCATGCGTCGATGCACATCCCGCAGGCGATGCACTTGTCGCTGTTGAAGATGATCTTCCAGGTGCCCCTGTCGACCACGAACGCGCTGACGGGGCAGACGGATACGCACATCCCGCAATCGGTGCACCTGTCCGCATCCTTGTGCACATATTCGTTGAGCTCCTTGATCTGGACCTTGTTGTCCGTGAGATATTTCAAAGCGCTCTTGATCTGTTGCGGGCTACCCTCGAACGCGATCATAAGGCGCCCTCCGGTGTCATCGATCTCGGCCCTCAGTATATTTATCATCAGGTCAAAGTCCTTGACCATCCGGTACGTTATCGGCTCATTGATCAGGTCCGGTGTGAAGAACAGCATGTACCTGTTCGACCCCATCAGAGCACCTCCTCCCTCGACCTGACGTCCAAAGGCCGTATCGCCCGCTCCTCTGGCATCGCCTGAACGAACTGCGTGAGCAGGAACTCCTTCTCCATTATCTGCCGCTTGAGCTCGATGGCGATCTGCCTTGCCTTGTAATATGATGAGAGCGAGGAGGTCTTGACCTTCTTTCCCTTCACGTTGATCGTGCCCGAGCGGAGCTCTGCATATGAGACCTCTTGTATGGGCCTTCTGTTCCTTGACTGGAGGGCATAGTCGACCACTGGCGCGAAGAGCTCCTCATCTGTCAGGGCACAGGTGCGCATGATGTCCTCATCGATGACCGGTATAGGTACCCCGATGCCAACTGCCAAGCTGATGCCGTAACGGTTCATGTACAGCGCCCGGATGTATTCCGTGGACATCTGTTTCATGTCGCCGATGACCGCAAGCGTCCTGGCAGAGGCCGAGGGCACTCCGTTCCGCATCGGGACGTTTGTCTTATATTGGGTACCTTCCCAGCTCACATACCCTTGTGCCCCTCCCAAGAAGATCCTCGTGCCTATGCCGATCGTCCTCAGCTTCGGGTCCTTCAGCAAGGGGGAGAGCTGACCAGAGCTGGAATATGTGGCGTTCTTCATGTTGGGCAGGAGCTTTCCCATGTAGGTGAACAGGGTCCTATCGCTGGAGTTCGTTGCGACCGCATAGTTCTGGTACATGTTCCGAGGATTGAACAGATATGCCTGGTTAACGGTCTTGAGGGTGATGAACGTCTCTATCTCCTTGCGAGGATAGCAGTCCGTGCCCTTTGAGGTCGCCTTCAGCTTGACAGGCCTGCCGGCGATGAGGTCCTCGATCACATGTGCCCCCCCATAATCGTGGCGGCCGTTGGAGGATTCCTCGGTCGCTCCGATGTAGGCGTCGACCGCTGCTATCCCTCCATAGGCCGGCACATCGTTCAGGAAGACCTTGGACATCTTGATCGGCGGCTCGGAGTGACCGAAATTGATGAACGCGCCAGAGGAGCACATTGCCCCGAAGGTGCCGGTCGTCACTACATCCACCTGTTCGGTGGCCTTCTCCAGGCCATCCTTCTTCACCAGGTCAATGGCCTCCTCGGCGGTCATGACGACCGCATCGCCCTTTTTGATCCTGGCGTTGATCTCCTCGACGGTCCTCTTCAATCCCATCACCTCAAAGCAATTTCTTAGCTCTTGCCAGCTCGGCGTTGAGGACCGAGCCTCCGGCACCGCCCCTCAGGGTGTTATGGGATAACAGCCATAGTTTCGTATATTTGTTTCCGCTCTGCCTCACCCTTCCGACCGTCACCGCCATCCCTCTTGCGCGCGAAGGCTCTCCAGCATAGACATCGCATAGGGGCTGCGGGCGGTTCTCCTCCATGCGGACGATTATGGGTCTCAAGGGGGCGGTAGGGAGCCCCAGCCTCTGCGGGGCGGGCCTGAACTTCGTCAGCACCTTCACCACCTCATCGACCGAGGCCTCCTTATCCATCTTGATGACCACGGACTCGGTGTGTCCATCTATCACGGGGACCCTGGCGCATGAAGCCACCATATCGAACTTTGGCATCTCTATGCCCTTGGCGGTCTTCTTGCCGAGCATCTTGAAGATCTCCTCTTCCATCTTCTCTTCTTCGTTCTTGATGAACGGCACGATGTTCGCCATGATATCCAGTGAGGGTACGCCAGGATATCCTGCGCCCGATATGGCCTGGTATGTGGAGACGCAGACGAACTTCAGCCCGAACGCCTCTAAGATCGCCTTCAACGGCAGCGCCAGACCCGTGGTCGAGCAGTTCGCGTTGGTGACGATGTACCCCCCATCCTTATAGCATTTCTGCTTTTTGATGAGGTCCAGATGGTCAGGGTTCACCTCAGGGATCAGCAAAGGTACATCTGGCCTCATCCTATGCGAGGCTGCGTTGGAGAAGACCGCGACGCCCTCTTCCGACAAGGAGGTCTCGATGTCCTTGGCGATGTCCGATGGAAGTCCGGAGAAGGCGACGCGGCATCTTTTCGCGACCGCCTTGGCGTCCAGCTGCTCGATCCTTCTCTCGAGGGTCTCCTCCTTGAAGACATGGTCCTTGACCTTCATGACGTCTGCCAGCCTCTTCCCTTCCGACCTCTCGGAGGCATAGAGCCCGCCGATCTCGAACCAGGGATGGTCCTCGAGGAGCTGGACGAACCTCTGCCCTATCATTCCAGTCGCGCCTAGCACTGCAACCTGTATCTTCGCCATTCAATCATCTCCGAAATACTTCCTGCCTTCCTTCATCATCTGGACGAAACGTTCCTTGTCCTCGGAGAGGGCCGAATCCTTCAGGTCTGTTATGACCTTCATCAGGAGATCGAAGCACCTCTCCGTGTAAGGGTTCTCGTGCTGGATCTCGTAATATAGGTCAGGGGATTCCAAGGCGACCCTCCTGGCGGACGAGGCCTGTCTCTTGAACGTCGTGGAGGCGATGTCCTCAAAGCTCTTGAACTCTATGCCTGAGGCCCTAAGTGAGCTGAAGAATGCGATGTTTATCGCGTGGCTCAGGCCAAGCACATAGGATATGAGCATATCATGCTCGGTCACCGGCATCTCAGTTATGTTCGCCCCCATCCCCTCCACCAGAGGCAGGAACTCCTCAACACCTCTGGTGGAACCACAGTCGCATACGATGATGTTCCTGCTGTACATCGAGAGCGCGTCCGGCCCGAACATCGGGTGGACGCTGCAGACCTTCAGCCCCTCCTCGGCCGCTCTCTCCAGGGTCCGGATGATCGGTTGCTTGACCGACATGATGTCGAAGACAAGCCCTTTCGGTCTCGCCTCAATTATCTTCTCCAGCACCCCTTTGGCCTCGGAGATCGGCACCGCCACGATGATGACGTCCGCTGCCTTGACCGATGTCGTCATGTCGGTCACGTTCGGGAACTCCTTGCACCTCTTCTTGTCAAATATCTTGACCTTGTGACCCCTCATCGCCATATATCTGGCGAACCAGAGCCCCATCTTTCCCGCCCCGCCGATCACGAGGACCTCCTTTACAGACCTCATTGGCCTCGGCAATCTTGCCTGGGCCTCGATCGATTCCCTGATAAGTATCTGGGCGATCTCCTTCGCCGCCTCCTCAGATATGCCAGCCTCCCCTGCTCTGCTGATGTATCGCCCGATGACCTCATCCTCCACCTTGAGGTTCCGGACAGGCATCGACTTTTCGACCTTGGTCTTGCCCATCTTGAGCGCTGCGTCCATCCTCTTCTTGATGAGCACCATGATCTCCCTGTCTATCTCCTCGATCATCCAACGGATGCCGTCCACCTTCTCAGTCAATGAAACCACCTCTGATGCATAGGTCTGCCAGTACCAGCGCCACCGCCGCCTCGACGACCACGACGGCCCTGGGCACGATGCATGGGTCATGCCTCCCCTCGGTCCTGATCTTGGCCGGCCGCATGGTCCTAAGGTCTATGGTGTCCTGTTCCTGAGCGATCGAGGCGGTGGGCTTGAACGCGACGCTCAGGTCAAGGGGCATCCCATTGCTGATCCCCCCAAGCACTCCGCCTGAATCGTTCTTTGTCGTGACGACCTTACCGTCCTTTATGGTGAAGGGGTCGTTGTGCTGAGACCCCCTCATCGACGCTGACCTGAAGCCCGCCCCGAACTCTATCCCCTTTACAGCAGGTATGGCGAAGATCATCTTGGCCAGCTCCCCCTCAAGGGTATCGAAGAAAGGCTCACCGACACCGATCGGGAGCCCCACAGCGAGGCATCTCACCACCCCACCTATGCTGTCACCGTCGGCCTTGGCGTCCATTATCTCCTTTCTCATCAATTCGGCCATCTCGACCGACGCCGCTCTTATGTCATTGGCCCTTCCCTTCTCGGCGATCTCCTCGTAGGTCCTGTCAGCATCGTCCCTGACCTTCCCGATCTGGACCGTGTATGCCCTTATGTTGACCCCGATCTTTGCCAATATGGCCTTGGCCACCGACCCGGCAGCGACGATCGGGGCGGTCATCCTTCCAGAGAACTGACCTCCCCCCCGGATGTCATGCGATCCCCCATACTTTATGACGGCCGTTAGGTCCGCATGTCCAGGTCTTGGCCTGAACTCAAGGTCCTTGTATCTTTCGCTGTCCTTGTCAACGTTCTTGATGAAAAGCGTCAGGGCCCCCCCGGTGGCCTTTGAGTCCTTAAGGCCCGATAGCGGGAGGACGATGTCCTCCTCTCTGCGCGGGGTCCCTATCCCCACCGATGGCCTTCTCAGGTCAAGCTCTCTCTGTATATCATCCAATGATATCGTCATGCCCGCGGGGATACCATCGATGACGCATCCAACACCTTCTCCGTGGCTCGTGCCGAATATCGTGAGCCTGAGCTTCACCCCTATAGTGTTCATGGAACCAGCTCCAGGTCCGCCCCAATGGACCGCATATCATCGACGAAACCAGGATAAGATATCTTAAAGCAATCGCCATCTGAGACCGTGGTCTCTCCATCTGCCACGAGGGCCGCCACGGCCGCCGCCATCAGTATCCTGTGGTCCGAATGCGCCATAACATGCGTCCCCTTGAGCTTTGAAGGCCCGTTGATGATGCACCCGTCCCTGGTCTCCTCCATCTCGGCGCCCATTGCCTTAAGGAAGGTCACGGTGGCGGAGATCCTATCGCTCTCCTTGAGCCGGACATGCTCGGCGTTGAACAGCCTGCTCCTCCCCTTCGCCTGCGTGGCCAGGACCGCCACGATGGGGAACAGGTCTGGCGCTTGGCCCAGGTCAACGTCGGCCCCTTGCAACGGGCCTGAGGAGCAGGTGACCGAGCCCCCTCTCTGCGTTACGGTGGCGCCGAAGGAGGACAATATGTCAAGTATCATGCGGTCCCCTTGTGCATCCCTCGGGTCCAGATTATCGACCTGTACCTTTCCGATAAGGGCACCGGCAGTGAGGGGGAAGGCCGCCGAGGAATAGTCGCCGGGGACCTGATAATGGTCAGGCCTATATGTCTGCCCTCCAATGATATGGAAGCCATTCTCGGTCGTCTTGGCCTCCGCTCCGAACCTCGACATCATCTCGATGGTGATGTCGATGTATGGCCTCGACCTAAGCTCGCTCGTTATGATTATGTCGGTATCCACCTTTTTCAGCGGGGAGGATATGAGCAAGGACGAGATGAACTGGGAGCTGATATCCCCTCGGATATGTGCCACGCGTCCGGTGTTAGGCCCCCTCACTATCAACGGTGCAAGCCCGTTGCCCCTTGTCGAACGGCATTCGACACCTAACTGGGACAAGGCATCGATCAGGGGCTGCATCGGCCTCCTCCTGACCGATGCATCGCCGGTGAGCACCGTGTAGCATGGAAGCAGCGAGGCTATCCCTGCAACTATCCGTATGGTCGTTCCCGAGTTGGCCGCGTCAATCACGTCCTCAGGGCATCTCAGGGGCCCTCCTTCCACTTCCAGGTCCCTGCCCTTATGACATACCTTCGCCCCGAACGCCTCGATGGCCCTTAAGGTGGCGAGCGTGTCCCCGCTCAGAAGCGGCCCCTTCAGGACCGAGGTCCCATGTGCCAATGAGGCAAGGACCAAAGCCCTGTGGGTGTAGCTCTTTGACGGCGACGCAACGATCCTTCCTTCTACCGTGGACGGTCTGACCTTGAGCAACATGTTGACACCTCAATCGCAATTATAGAGCTCCGCGACGATGATCTTCTCAGAGACGCTCAGGGACGAGCGCAGCTTCTCCGCCCTCTCCCTTTCCACGAGCATGACGGTCGCCGGCCCCGTACCGCTCAGCCCTGCCGCGACCGCCCCCTTCTCCAAGGCCTCATGCATGACCGACGGGTCGACCCCAAGGACCGAGGAGTAGACCATTCCGTTCAGCTTCATCGCGGTCCTATAATCTCCATGCATTGCGAGGATATATGCCAGCTCGATGAGGTCAGCGTTCGCCCTTATCCTTGACAAAGGCAGCCCGGTCTTCCTGATCATTCGGTCTGGCACATATATCAGGGCGACAAGGGACGCGTCCATCCTCTCACGTCTTATGATCTCGAAATTAGCATTATCGGTGAGCACCACCCCGCCGAGCATCGAGGCACAGGCATCATCGAAGGCCCCTGTCACCGATACTCCGGCCTCTATCGCCTTCTCGCATCCGAACCTTATCGCGTCGAGGACCTGCATGTCCTCGCCTATGGCCCTCAATGTCGCCTTTATAACGGCGTTGGCCGCCGCGCTGCTGCTCTTCAGGCCCCTGGAGATCGGTATCTGCGACCTGGTCACGACCTTGGCGCCTGTCCCCTGCCTTCCGAACTTCTCGAGGATGCCTCCGACGCAGAGCTCTATTAGCCTTGTCGGCTCCTCGGGGTGCCCTTCGATCACCACCTCGATCTCACCCGTGTCGTTCAGCTCGACGTCCGCCTCGGTCCTGATGTCTATCCCAAATGCGCATCCCTTGCCTGTGGCCATGGCATTGATCACTGTGCCTGCGCCGCGTGCGATGCCGCTCCCTTTCATCTGGACATTCCCTCCTCAAAGCCGGCCCTCATGACCTCATACTTCGGTCTGACCCCGGTCCAGATCTCAAAGGCCTGCATCGCCTGGAATATGAGCATGTCCTTTCCTGATACCGCTGTTGCTCCCCTTGCGAGGCCCTCGGCGACGAGCTTCGTCATCGGCGGGTTGTAGATGGTGTCCATGATGAACTGTCCCTCCCTGATCGCCTCCGCAGGTATGGAGATCTCATCAGGGTATCCTTTCATCCCCAACGGGGTGCAATTGACCATCGCATCGAAATGATGGTCAGGCACCTCCTCGACCTTGATCACGGTAATGCCATCGAACGCCTCCGCCAATGCCCTGGCCTTCTCAGCCGTTCTGTTTGCGATGAAGATGTCCGCCCCCTCTGAGGAGAGATATGCCGATACAGCTCTGGCCGCACCACCTGCGCCCATGACTAGCACCTTCTTTCCCTTTGGTGCGAAGCGGTTCTTCTCGAACGTCATCCTGACGCCGTACACGTCAGTGTTGAAGCCGACCAGCGACCCATCATCGTTCTTTACAGTGTTCACCGCCCCTATCCTCTCGGCCTCCGGGTCTATGGAATCCAGTAATGGAATTACC
Organism: Methanomassiliicoccales archaeon; assembly: GCA_013415865.1. Taxonomy (NCBI): domain Archaea; kingdom Methanobacteriati; phylum Thermoplasmatota; class Thermoplasmata; order Methanomassiliicoccales; species Methanomassiliicoccales archaeon. The sequence goes on along the minus strand of CP058896.1, from coordinate 451,906 downwards.
GCCTCCTTGTGCGGAATGGTGACATTGGTCCCCCTGATACCGAGCTCGACCATCAGCCCCAACAGGTCTGGAAGCTCCTCGTGCTCGGCCTGGAATTTGAGATATATGCCCGGGATGCCCAGGTCCGAGAATGCCGCGTTATGCATCCAAGGTGACAGAGAATGTGAGAGGGACCTGCCGGTCACGCCCGTCACCACAATGTCTCCGGACAGTGCCTTGAGGGTCGAGACGTCCATCTGTCCCGGCGCGACCTCCCTCCCTTTTTCCAATGAGGCATAGGTGAAGGAGGCGCCAAGACGCTCGAAGAGGACCCTGGTCACCACCCCCTTCTCGCCCATCGATATCGCGACAAATTCTTTGCCTGTCTCAGAGTACGCCTTCGACGCCTCGACCAATGATAGGACGTCCTTGAAGGTGTTCGCCCTGAAGGCCACCTTCGCTACATCCCCCTTTGACGAGCAGGACACAAGGATATGGACTATGTCCGAGACCTTCGGCGTCCTCTCATGGTCATGATAGGAGACGATGAGCCTGGTGTTGCCCGATGTCCTTTTGAGCACATCAGATCCTTTAAAAACGCTCTCGGAATCGATGAACGCGAAGCCGTTATCAGCGGCCATGGTCAGGAGCTTGACCTTTTCCTCATCATCTCCTGAATACTTACCACCGTCCGTGACCGAGCGCAGCGTGGCGATCAGGGGCACCGGTATGCTCCTGAAAAGCGTCAGGTCATGAGGTAGCTCGTCCATCATGTCGAACCTCACTTCGACCATGTCCGCCCCGAGGGAGACAGCACGACGGCATGCATCGACCGCTGACGGGACATCCCTTTCAGCGACAGAAACACAGACCTTCATCGGTCACCTCTCGTCGATCGTCTCTTCGATAGCGTGGCCGAAATGCCTGCCACCTTTTTCGACCTTAGCCAGGACCTCCTGTCCGACCTTGAGGTCAGAGACTGACACCGCACCATCCTTGGTGCACATCCGGATGGTCTCGGCGTTCTGCAAAATGATGGAATGCCTCCTTCCGTCCGCGTCCACCTCTATCAAGAGCAAGGGCCTCACCTCGACCTTCGCCCTGCCGACGACCACCGGTCTTGTCTCTCCCGACGAGGTCACGGCCAACAGGACATCCCCTCCTCGGACCTCGGACAGATACTTTGTCTTCCCGTCGGCGCAAAGGACGTAGGCATGGACCGGGCCCGCGTTGACCCTGAAAGGCCTTGCCGCGACATACTCGCTCTCAAGGCTCTCAGAGTGGACCAGGAACATGCAGGAGCTCTGCGACCCGATGAGCATGCCCTCACCTATCCTGAGCAAAGAGCACGTGTCAACGCATACCCTGTCCCCCGTCCCTATAGGTACGATCCTGGTTATCTTGACCGGCGTGAGCTCCATCGTTCCCTTTCTTGACGACATGATGTCCTTGAAGTCCTTTATCTTCGAAGGAGCGGAAGGCTCGATGGCCACCCCATCCACCCCCACCTCCAGCGTCTCGGCAAAGAGCTTTGCCTCCTCAGGGGTCCTCGCTCCGGCAATGATCAGGGTCCTCGAGCGCTGGAACTCTGCTATGAGGTTCTCCAAGGGTATGACCTTCCAGTCATTTGCCGCTATGAGCAGATGGTCTACCTTGTCCTTAAGGGCGGATGCCTTGGCCAGGTCCTCCGGCCGGTCTATCGCTACGATCTTTCCGGTCAGCTTACCGTCCTCGTACAGCTCATCCCCTTTCACGACCACGGCATCGAACCTTCCAAGCCTCAGGAACTCGGTGTCCTCGTCCCGGATGAGGATATCCACCAGTCCCGCCTCGAGGGCCGCCGTGACGGCCTTCTTCCTGTCGCTCTTTGATGGGAAAAGGTCGCTCCGGACCCAGACCAACTTCTCTGACATCTTGTTCACTTCAATATCTTAAGTGCTTCCTCGACGTCCATGTCCTCCAGGACGATCCCACTTATCGCCTTGGTGATGCCGATGATGTTCCTGTGCTGGAAGATGTTCCTTCCAATGCTGACCCCCTTGCCTCCGGCATCCATTGAATCCTTTACCATCTGGAGCAGCTGTTCGTCCGAGCTCATCTTCGGCCCTCCCGCAATGATGACCGGTGCCTCGGCACCGCGGACGACCTCCTTGAAGCTGTCAATATCCCCAGTGTAGTTCGTCTTTATCAGGTCAGCCCCAAGCTCGGCCGCGGTCCTGGCACATTTCTTCACCAGGTCGACATCGTACGCGTCCTTGATGTCCTTCCCCCTGGGATAGATCATCACCATTAGGGGCATGCCCCACTCCGCGCATTTCCTGGAGACCTCTCCAAAGTCCCTGAGCATCTCTGGCTCATGCTCATCACCCAGGTTCACATGGATGGACACGGCATCACCGCCTGTCTTAATGGCCTCCTCGACGGTGGTCACAAGGACCTTGTGATTGGTATGCGGTGACAGACCTGTGCTGGCCGAGAGATGGACTATGAGACCGATGTCGCGCCCGAACGAGCGATGAGAATATGGGATGATGCCCTTATGAAGGACGATCGCGGTCGCCCCTCCCTGGGATACTTTGTCTATGGTCGACCTCATGTCTATCAGCCCCTCTATCGGACCCATTGTTATTCCGTGGTCCATCGGAACGATCACTGCACGCCCGGTCGACCTGTCCATGATGCGTTCCATCCTTACGTTCTTGCCAAGCACTCTTTCACCTCGGTGAACCGTGTCAATATTTAGCACGCATATAACCCTTTCGAAGGCAGGTGAGCCCCGCCCCTCAAAACGGCTGATGCGCCCAGACTCTATCATGCTCAACCCGATTATAGCTTTCCCTTTGCCCGGGCATCCCCTCGATGGACAAAACTATACAACGACAAACATTTTAAATGACCAGGGGGATGCCGTTCTGTTATGTGGAAACAGATATCGAACTATTTCGGTCGCTATCCCTCTCAGGCGAAGGTGGCAAAGCTGCTCCTTGAGCAAGGTCTGCGCGTCCAGGATGGCCGCATCTACAGTGGTGAGATCGAGCTCGCTGACGTTGCGATAGGCAAGGCCGCGGGGGTCGACAGGAGGATCGTCAGGGCGGCGGTCGAGACCATTGAGGCGAGCCCCGAGCTGCTCAGGGTCTTCTCCAAGCTCAGGCCCACCTCGTTCTTGAAGGACGTGGCATCGGAGATGGGTTGGAGCGCGATCGAGATAATCCCCACCAACGCCTCGACCCCTGGCATAATCTCGGAGGTAACCAGCGTCATAGCGGCGGGGGGAATAAGCATCCGCCAGGCGATCGTCACCGACCCGGACCTAAGCACGGAGCCAAGGTTGTTCATAATAACGGAGAGCCCGGTGCAGCCAGAGCTGATACCTCGCCTCAAGGGCTGCAAAGGGGTCAGGTCGATACTTATTCATTGATAACATGCCCCTCCTCAAGCTGGACGGCAAGGGAGCATCTCCCTATATCGGAGTGCTGATAGCCGTCGTCAGCGTCTCATTTGCCTCGATATTCATCGTCTGGAGCGATGCTGATCCTTTGGTCATCGCAGCATATAGGATGCTTTTCGCGGCACTGTTCCTTCTTCCGATGGCGATGGGGCCGCGCAGAGAGCATCTGCGCTCCCTTCCGAAACGGCATTGGTATGTGCTGATGGGAATAGGTATAGTTCTCGCGCTACATTTCTACACCTTCAACGCCTCCCTCACCCTAACCACGGTCGCCGCATCGACCCTTCTCGTCACCGCGCATCCGTTGATAATCGGTCTTGTGTCGGTCTTCTATCTGAAAGAGACGGACAAGAAGGCAATGATAGGCATGGTCCTTGGTTTTCTCGGGATCGTGCTGGTCTCCTTGAGCGGTCTGGGCGAAAGCGGTCTTGAGGGAAATATCCTGGCTTTGATAGGATGTGTGCTGGCGGCCGTCTTTATTGTCGGAGGGAGGGTGATGAGACAGGTCGTCGACATCATCCCCTACGCCTTCATAGTGTACTCCGCCGCCACGCTGTTCCTCTTCGCATCATGTTTCGTCATGTCCGTGCCAGTGCTGCCGATATCTGAGAATGACCTTGTTCTCTTCCTTCTTCTGGCGGGAGTATCGACGATCTTCGGCCATACGATGTACAACTGGAGCCTCAGATATGTCACGGCGTCATTCGTCAGCATATCATTGTTGGGGGAACCGATGATAGCATCCCTGTTGGCGATAATTTTCCTTGGTCAGGTACCATCCCCGATGCTGGTCGTGAGCGGCGCGATGCTCTTACTGGGCGTCATGATCGTCGCGAAATATGAGGTGAAGATAGGCGAAAAGAATGGGACCTGAATCATTTCACATGGTAAGATGCCAGGTCGCTCACTCCCATCTCCTCTCTCCTGGCCCTTCTGATGGCGGCCACCGTCGCCCTGGCTGCCTGGATGGTGGTGAGGAACGGTATCTCAAGCTCGACGGCGAGCCTTCTCATCATGGCCCCGTCCCTGATAGAACCGGAGCTATACGTAGGGGTGTTGATGATTAGGTTGATCTCCCCTTTCCTCATCAGACCAAGAGCATCAGGCGGGGTGTTGTCCCTGACCTTGTAGACGGTGGTGGTCGGGACATCGTTGTCCCTGAGGAAGGTCGACGTGCCCTTCGTCGCATATATGCGGAAGCCCATCTCGAAAAGCTGCTTTGCGATGGGGAGCACCTCCCTCTTGTCATTATCGGAGACCGTGATGTACACCCCTCCTTTCATGGGGAGCTTCATGCCGGCCGAGATGAGGGCCTTGTACATGGCAGCATCGTAATCTGTATCGATGCCCATGACCTCCCCTGTGCTCTTCATCTCTGGACCGAGGATCGAGTCCACGCCCGGCAGTTTGAGGAAGGGGAAGACGGACGCCTTGACGGCGACATGGTCGAACCTCGCCATGCCCACAAGGCCCATGTCCCTGAGCTTTTTTCCGAGCTGCACCTTCGTCGCCACCTTGGCCAAGGGCACCCCGATGGCCTTTGAAACGAATGGCACGGTCCTTGAGGCCCTCGGGTTCGCCTCCAGCATATAAACTTCATCGCCTTTGACGGCCAATTGGAGGTTCATGAGGCCCTTGACCTGCAGGGCCTTTGCCACCTTTACCGTTATGTCGACGACCTTTTCGATCACGTGAGGGGGGACGGTCTGCGGGGGCAGCACCATCGTCGCATCTCCAGAATGGACCCCGGCCTCTTCGATGTGCTCAAGGACCCCTCCTATGAAAACGTCCTCCCCATCGCTCACGACGTCAACGTCCAGCTCGATAGCGTGCGACAGATACTTGTCTATCAGAACAGGATGGGACCTCGATACGCGGACCGCCGTCTCAACATAGGTCCTCAGCTCATCCTCGTTGTAGATGATCTCCATCCCTCTCCCTCCGAGGACATATGAGGGCCTTAGCAGAACAGGATAGCCTATCCTGTCCGCAACGGCCTTCACCTCCGTATGTGAATATCCAGTTCCCGACTCGGGTTGTTTTATATCAAGTTCCTTCATCAGTTGGGTCCAGCGCTTTCGGTCCTCTGCGACATCTATCATGTCAGGGCTTGTCCCGAGGACCTTTGCCTTCTTCCCCTTGAGCGCCGCTTCCAAAGGCACCGCCAGGTTGACCGAGGTCTGGCCTCCATATTGCACGATGACCCCGTCCGCGTCCTCGGCCTCGATCACATTAAGGACATCCTCCAAGGTCAGAGGCTCGAAGTACAGACGGTCGGATATGTCATAGTCCGTGGAGACGGTCTCGGGGTTGTTGTTGATGACAACGGCATCTACACCTTCTTCTTGGCAGGCCATGACCCCATGGACGCAGCAATAGTCGAACTCGATGCCCTGGCCTATCCTGATGGGTCCTGCGCCCACGATGATGACCTTCTTCCTTTCGGACCGCTTCGCCTCGGAAAGGGCCTCATAGGTGGAATAGAAGTAGGGCGTGGCGGCCTCGAACTCGGCCGCACATGTGTCGACCATCTTGTAGGTCGGGACGATCCCGTTCCGTTTGCGGAGCTCACGGACATCTTCCTCCTTCATCCCACAGAACTTTGCGATGCTCTCGTCTGGGAATCCCATCTTCTTTGCTTTTCTCAGCAGGTCGACGGATGGCATCCCTTTCTTCAGCTCGAATTCCATTTCCACAAGGTTCTTGATCTTCTTGATGAAGAACTCGTCCCACTGGGTGAGCGCAGCGATCTCCTTGACGCTCCTTCCGCGCCTTATGGCCTCTGCGATGGCGAACAACCTCTTGTCCGTTGCGAACTTGAGCTCGTTCTCAAGCTCATCGTCCGTCCATTTCTCGCCCTCAAGGTCGACCTTGTCCGTTTCCAGGGACCTGATCGCCTTCATAAGGCCCTCTTCGATCGTCCTACCGATGGCCATCACCTCACCGGTGGACTTCATCTGGGTCCCGAGCCTCTTATCGACGGTACGGAACTTATCGAAAGGCCAACGGGGCACCTTTATGACACAATAATCGATAGTCGGCTCAAAGGCCGCCGACGTCTTCCCAGTGATCTTGTTCTGTATCTCGTCGAGCGTCTTGCCCACGGCGATCTTCGCCGCCACCCTTGCGATCGGGTAGCCGGTGGCCTTCGAGGCCAATGCCGAGGAGCGCGACACCCTGGGGTTGACCTCGATGACCCTATGCTCCCTCGTGACAGGGTCGAAGGCGAACTGGACGTTGCATCCGCCCTCTATCCCGAGCGCCCTGATGATCTTTATAGATGCGGTCCTGAGCCTTTGGTGGTCGACGTCGTTGAGCGTTTGGACCGGTGCGACCACTATGCTCTCACCGGTGTGTATGCCCATGGGGTCGAGGTTCTCCATGGAGCAGATTATGATGCAATTGTCGTTCTTGTCCCTCATGACCTCGTATTCGAACTCCTTCCATCCAAGAACGCTCTCCTCGATGAGCACCTGCCTGATCCTTGAATAGATCAGACCACGACCGACGATCGGGATAAGCTCCTCCTCGTTATACGCCACGCCTCCACCGGTGCCACCTAGGGTGTATGCGGGCCTTACCAGGACAGGATACCTGCCTATGTACTTGACCGCCTCCTTCGCCTCCTCGATGGAATGCACTGTCCTTGACCTTGGTACAGGCTCACCGATGTCCAGCATGGTCTGCTTGAAGAGCTCCCTATCTTCGCTGAGGGCGATGGCCTTGGGCTGCGTCCCGAAAAGGCGACAGTTCAGCCTTTCAAGATAGCCTTTCTCAGCCAGCTCGGAACATATGTTCAAAGCCGTCTGACCGCCCATCCCGGACAGCACCCCTTCCACCTTCTCCTTTTCTATTATGCGGGCGATCGTTTCGACGTTCAGAGGTTCTATATACACGATATCGGCCATCTCAAGGTCCGTCTGGATGGTGGCAGGGTTACTGTTGACGAGCACGGTCTCATAACCTTCCTCTCGGAGGGACCTGCATGCCTGGGAACCTGAGAAATCGAACTCTGCGGCCTGGCCGATGACTATCGGGCCGGAGCCTATGACCATGAGCTTGCCCTTCTTTTTGCTCAATCCGACCCCTCCAGCATCTTCGCGAAATCATCGAAGAGGAAGGTGGTGTCCATAGGTCCAGGTCTTGCCTCAGGATGGTATTGCACAGAGAATATCGGGAGCTCCTTATGGGTCATTCCCTCTACAGTGCCGTCATTAGCATTGACATGGGTGACCTCGAGCCCGCTCCCTTCTATCGACAGAGGGTCCACAGCATAGCCATGGTTCTGTGACGTGATGTATACTCGGTCCTTATGTTTCACGGGCTGGTTCGCCCCGCGATGGCCGAAGGGGAGCTTATAAGTGCGACCTTTGAACGCGAGGGCTAGCAACTGATTCCCCATGCATATGCCCATAATCGGGTAATCCTCTTTTATCTCAGAAATGGTCTTGATCGTGGTGGCCCTTAGATCGGGATGCGAGGGGTCGCCAGGACCATTTGAGATCATGATACCATCGACCTCATTGTCCCTGAACCACTTCTTCGGCGTGTCGTAGGGAAGCTGGACAACATTGAACCGCTTCTTCAGCTCCCTGATTATGTTGGCCTTGGCCCCGCAATCGAACAGGGCGACGGTCCTGGCATTCTTCTTTGTTGATGGATGATGCACCACGCTCTTCGTGCTCGCCATTCCGACAAGGTTGTGCTCTGAGGGATATGGCATGTTCTTAATGTGGGCGATGACCTCCTCAGGGTCCTCGTTGAAAACGATGGCCCCCCTCGGGGTCCCCTTCTCCCTTATCTTTATGATGACCGACCGCGTGTCGATATCCGATATGCCCGGCACCTTGTTTTCTTTGAGGTACTTGTCAAGGGTCATCCCCCCATACATGTCCGTGGGCTCGTGGCAGTTCTCCCTCACCACGAATCCGCGCACCTGAACGCTCCCAGATTCCACGTCCTGACGGTTCGTTCCGTAATTTCCGATCAGGGGGTAGGACATGATCAGGATCTGACCGAGGTATGATGGGTCCGTAAGGCTTTCCTGATAACCGGTCATCCCAGTGTTGAAGACCACTTCACCATATGTTGTTTCCTCAAAACCAAAACCCGTGCCCTCAAGAACCGTCCCGTCCTCGAGCACAAGGAAACACTTTGACATCAGGATTCGATGGTAAACTTAGGGGATATATAACCTATTCTAAGCTTCATTATCTGAACGCGCTTTATTTGTCTGTATGGGGACATCATATCTCACGTTTGTACCTACGTCCGTCATCGATGTCGGAGGGTGAGCGATATCCGCTCTTATCCTACAAGCCTCGCCCAACGGGTTGAACGACAGCATCTGTTATAATACCATCCAGTCCATTCGCCTACTGTCATGAGGGTGCTCCATCAGGACCGGTATAAAGGAGAGATCAAGCTCCAGGTAGAGATCGCCGACGACCTATGGCATCTTTACAACATTGTCCGACCAGGCGACCTGGTCTACGCTTCGACCTATCGAAGGGACGAGACCAAGACGGACAAGGTCAGGTCCGAAAGAGGTGAGAAGAAGAGAATGACCCTAGGGATAAGGGTGGAGAAAGTGGAGTTCCATGAGTACGACAACAGGCTGAGGATCCTTGGGGTGATAGAGGAAGGTCCACAGGACATAGGTTCCTACCATACATTGAGCCTGGATATTGGAGATTGGATAAGCATAATCAAAAAGGAGTGGAACCAGACAGACCTTGACAGGATAAAGAGGGGGGTCGAGGAAGCCTCCAGGCCGGTCATCGTCTTCGTTTCCTTGGAGAATGATGAGGCGACCATAGCCGTGCTCAGACAGTATGGTATCAAAAAGGTGGCTGAGATCTGCGGCCCTAGCTGCGGGAAGATGTATGAGCAGAAGGAAACAGGGGACTATTATGGCGAGATAATATCCAAAGTGAAGCAGGTATCCGTTCCTGGAGTGGCGCTCGTCCTCCTCGGACCCGGCTTCGCCAAGGAGACGCTTCAGACCATTGGGAAGGAGCGAGAGCCTGAGCTGTTCAAGCATTCCTTCGTGTACCACACTGGACAGGCCGGAATGCAGGGCATACATGAGCTCATGAAAAAAGGCATCGGCAGCGAGGTGCTCAAGGACTCGAGGGTCGCCGAGGAGATGGTCCTGGTGGAAAAGGTGCTTGAGGAGATCGCCAAGGACGGTCCTGTGGCATATGGGCCGAAGCAGGTGAAAGAGGCGGCCGATTCAGGGGCTGTGGAGATATTGTTGGTGCTTGACAGCAAGGTGAGGGAGAGCCATCTTGAACAGCTCATGTCGTCGGTCGAGGCGGGCAGAGGAAAGGTCGTTGTGGTGAGCGAGCACCATGAAGGTGGTAGGAAGCTCGGCTCGATAGGAGGCATCGCGGCCTTGCTCCGATACAAGGTCAATGCATGACAGATTGTACTATTAAAAATATATTATTTATTATTAATAATTGTAATAAATCACTTTTGAGATTTTAATGATTTTTAGAAATCATTAATAACCATCTAGGGCAACGTCTTCATGTAATGAGGGGTTTTTAATGGCGACGTATTCGATGAGCAGGACAGCAATAATTGCTATCGCAACTGTGCTGGCGGTGGGTATTGTGGCCGGTATCGCATATTTTTTAATGGCCGGTGATGACGGCGATGGAGATGGGGATGGGAGCGAATGGAGGCCTGGGGATTTCGTGGAATGGGGTTCGTACGACGTTCCGTTGAGCGAACAACCACTGTATCCTCAATACATTTATCGCTATACTATAAAAGAAGTGATGGCGGACAAGATGTTGATCAACACAACGACATCGCTCCAGGGATATGTGATCTATTCTGCCCAGGGCTACATCCAAAAAAATGTGACGGGTTTTGGTTATTCATATGAGAGCATGATGGCCTCGCCCTATGATGTAACGTATATCGGGATAGATTCCATAGAGATAGGCGATTGGGGGACCGTCAATGCCCAGCATTACCAGTACGTCTATAGCTACGGGGAAACGGTCTATACAGTCGACCTATGGGTGAAGAACGGTTTTATATTGGCCAGGGAGACCAAATGGGATTCCTCTGTCGAGCTGATAATGATATACGACACCAATGTGGAGAAGATATTCGGAACATAGGGGTCTGAAATTAACATGAACGAACCGTCCAAATCATCACGTTGGGCCATCTAAGGACGATCCATTGCGAAACGCTTTTGTATCGAACCTTTCATGGAGTAATTCCGGCGTGACATAGCGTGCCATACTTCATATCGCGCTGTCCGTTATGGGACGCCCCGGGCGGTCGAGTGTCGACGACGTTACGGTCATAAGAAATATCGACACGCTCTGCACGGTCCACCAATGACCATGAATGTCAACGGTCCGCCAATGCATTGTAGCATCTGGGAAAGGGAAATAAGATGAAGGACAGCTCAGTGATCCTGGAAAAATTCAAAAAATGCCCGCTGGTAATATGCGACACGACCTTGAGGGATGGGGAACAGGCCGCAGGGATAGTATTCGCCAACCTTGAGAAGCTACGCATCGCGAAGCTTCTTGACGAGATCGGGGTACAGCAGATAGAGGCAGGCATACCTGCGATGGGCGGGGACGAGAAGAAGGCGATAAAAAAGATCGCCGGTCTAGGACTGAGCGCATCAATTCTCGGATGGAACCGGGCGAACAAGGAAGATATCGACCATAGCATAGATTGCGATGTTGACTCGGTCGCCATATCGATGTCCTCCTCTGACATCCATATACAGCACAAATTGATGAAATCCAGGGAGTGGGTCCTTGACAAGATAACGGAAGCGGTCTCATATGCCAAGGACCACGGTCTTTACATCTCTTGCAATGCAGAGGACGCGTCAAGGGCGGACAGGGACTTCCTGATCAAGTTCGCATTGACGGCCAAGGAGGCCGGGGCGAACAGGTTCCGCTATTGTGACACGATAGGGATGCAAGACCCTCGACGTACATATGATGACATCAAGTACATCATCGAGAACGCGAAGATCGAGGTCGAGATGCATACGCACAACGACTTTGGCATGGCCACTGCCAACGCCATCGCAGGTATACAGGCAGGAGCCCGGTTCGCCTCAACCACTGTCCTGGGCATAGGCGAGAGGACGGGTAACAGCCCGCTCGAGGAGATCGCCATGGCCGCCAAACATATCTTGAAGATGGACGTGGAGTTCGACACCAAGAGGTTCAGGGAGGTCTCGGAATATGTCGCGAGGGCGGCAGGAAGGACGATCCCTGGTTGGAAGCCCATAGTCGGGGAGAACTGCTTCGCCCACGAGGCCGGCATCCACACTGACGGCGTGATAAAGTACCTCAGCAATTATGAACCATACTCGCCAGAAGAGGTCGGGCTGTCCCGCAAGATCATCATAGGAAAGCACTCTGGAAGGCACACATTGAAGCAGGTCTTGGCAAAGCATGGACACGAGATCGACGACAACACATCAGGTATATTGTTGGAGCATGTGAGGGCCAGCTCTGTCGCCCTGAAGCGCTCATTGAGCGAGCTCGAGCTCGTTTACCTATACGAGGATTTCAAGAACGGAAAGCTTCACCATCTTAAGGATTGAAGGAAGGTCAGCAATATGGGAACGATTGCAGAGGAGATATTGTCATCGCATGTCGGAAAGGCCGTCAGGGCCGGAGAGATAGTGGTAGCGCCTGTCGATTATATGATGAGCCAGGACGGCACGACGCCGTTGACGATAAAGGCGTTCGAGGACATGGGCGGGAAGAAGGTGCTTGACCCCGCAAAGTATGCAATTGTCATTGACCACAACGTGCCCTCGCCGCTAGAAGGGGTCTCCAACCTTCACAAGATAATGAGGGAGTTCGCGAGGAAGCATGGTGTAAAGATCTATGACATCGGGGAGGGGGTGTGTCACACCCTGCTGCCGGAGTCCGGGAAGGTAGCTCCTGGCATGATAGTCATAGGAGCGGATTCTCACACCACCACATATGGTGCATTGAACGTCTTCAGCACGGGAGTAGGGTCGACGGACATGGCAGCGGCCCTGATAAGCGGAAAGATGTGGTTTAAGGTGCCAGAGACGATCAAGATAGTTTATAACGGAAAGCTTCAAAAAGGGGTCTATTCCAAGGACGTGGCCCTTCACATGGTCGGCACATTGACGGCGAACGGCGCCACATATAAGGCGCTCGAGCTGTATGGCGATGTCATAGACGCCCTTAGTGTAGATGCCAGGATGACCATATCTAACCTGGCGGTCGAGACCGGGGCGAAGGTAGGTCTCATGGCATGCGATGATAAGACGATCGCGTACATGGCCGACAAGACCGATCTTCCGTACAGGCCGACCTATGCCACGATGGACGCGAAATATGAAAGGGTGATCGTGGAGGACCTCAGCGAGATGGGCCCGCAGATCGCATGCCCCCCCGACGTCGACAATGTGGTACCTATTGAGAAGGTATTGGGACTTGAGATAGACCAGGTATACATTGGCACTTGTACGAATGGAAGGTATGAGGACCTCGAGATCGCCGCGAAGATATTGGATGGAAGGACAGTGAATAGGAACACCAGGCTCATCGTCGCTCCAGCGTCAAGATCGATATACGTCAGGGCGATGGAGACCGGTGTGCTGGCGAAGCTCATAAAAGCGGGGGCGGCCGTCCTGGCACCTTCCTGTGGGCCTTGCGTCGGAACATGTAATGGCGTACCCTCCGACGGTGAGAAGGTCCTGTCCACCGCGAACCGGAACTTCAAGGGAAGAATGGGCAACACCAAGGCGGACATATACCTAGCCAGCCCTGCAACCGCTGCATATACCGCCCTAAAGGGATGTATCTCTGACCCGAGGGAGGTGCTATGATGCAGACGAAGATGAACGGTCGAGCGCACAGGTTCGGTGACAATATAAACACAGATTACATCATAAGTGGCAAATACAAGTTCAAAAGCACCGACATGAAGGAGCTGGCCACTCACCTGATGGAGGATATAAGGCCTGGCTTCCATAAGGAGATCTCGAAAGGGAACTTCATCGTCGGAGGACAGAACTTCGGCATGGGGTCGAGCAGGGAGCAGGCGCCATTGGTAATACAGGCGGCGGGCATCAGCGCCGTGCTTGCCAGGTCCTTTGCGCGCATCTTCTTCCGCAATTGCATCAACGTAGGCCTGCCGGTCATTGAATGTGATACCTCCCAGATAGATGAAGGTGACGAGCTGGATGTCGATCTTGAGAGGGGCATAGTGCTTAACAGGACCAAGGGCATAGAGATCAAGGCCGTGCCATTGCCACCTGTCATGGTCAAGATATTGAATGATGGGGGCCTTGCTGAGCACTTCAAGAGATACGGTGGTTTCAACCTGGACTGACCAGTTCAGGTCAGAGACCATCGATCTCAAGCCAGCGGTCCGAATTCGTTGGGGCGGTCCAAAGGCGTAATTTCAGACCACGGCCGATCTTCGATCGCAGTCCCATTTATATCAGAGGCATAGGCCCATGTGCTCATCGGCCCTATGCATGATCTATTGGGGCTCTCTCATCGCGGCATTGATCGCGATCTCGGCGATGTCCATACCGTACATCGTTGTCCTTACAATACTGTCCAGTATCGATGTTTGGATGACTGCAGCCGCAGTATTCCTCGATCCGGTCGAGGCAGACAAAGACTCACAATTAATAACTACCTGTTTCCCTTGGTCGATGGCGTTGTTGGCCTTTTTTATATCCTTTAGAAAAAAAGACCCTATCCCGCTGTCCAATATCCCCAACGCTGCCTTTGACGCCCTTCTCAGGTCTTCAACATTCTCGATCCCGATCCCTTGCTCTTCCGCAGCAAGTATATTTTTCGCGATCTTCTCGGCATGATCGCCTATCCTTTCTATGCCTCGGGCCACCGTCATCAGGTTCATACCTTGGAACACATCAACCCCTATCTTCTCTGACAATCTTCGGTCCATGATGATGAGGTTGTACTGTTTGACGGCCATCCAATAGAGCCTATCCACATCTGCATCACGGTCGCATATATCATGGGCCAGGTCGACATCATACGGACTCAGGCTCTCCATGGCGTCCTTATGCATCGAGCTGACTATCAGATGCATTCTTCTCACGCACTTCTCTTGAGGCAGTTCTACTGGGTCAGAGAGGTCGTGCAAAAGGAGGAAGTTGCTCGTCTCCTCGATCACCTCAGGCCCGATCACCAGTCTTGCAAAATCTTTGACCGCATGCTTGATCTCATGGTCCAGGCGGTCCTTCGACCGCACCTCAATAAGATTGAACCCGGCAAGATATGCCCCGATCAACTTCCTAGTAAGGTGCTCTGACGCCTCATTGCTTTCAACCCAGATCGTCCTTTTCGTTGAGTCCTTCTTCCTTTCCCTTTTCGGGTCTATACTTATCGTCCCATCTGGAAGCACGATCATGGAGACAGGATCTCCAGGCTTGATCCCTTGTTGGTCCACCCAGTCCTTTGGCAAGGACACCGTCATCGTTGATGAACCTGTTTTTTGAACTCTCCTTATCTCCAAGTTCACGGCCTCCCTCTTCAGTAGGATCATTAATTAATGATATTGTATATACAATAATTATTCTCTATATAGATACATATTCAATTTTCTAATATATATTCTACCTACATAATGTATATAGGGATAATTCTAAACTCGACCCACCCGTGAAGAAAGGCTTAGGCCGGTATGTAAGGACCATAAGTGCATCACGATATCTTTCGCTTTCCTCATCGTGCCACAGTATGTTCATGTCCAAACAATCTGGCCATAAGTCCTTGAAGGTGATATAAATGGAAAAGAAGACGATGATCATGGCGGTCACGGCGGTCTTGGTCTTGGTGGCAGCGGGCATCGGTGCCGTGCTGCTGATGGGCAGCGGAGAAGACGACTCACCTGCGCTCAAGATCGTCACCCTAAAGAAGGACAGCAGCTCACCGGCATACTCCCCGTTGGACGCTACTGCGGTCTATAATGGGAGCTATCCTCTGGCCAGGTACCTATATCTATATACGGATGGAACGCCGAACGGAGAGATCTACAAATGGTTAGACTTTATCCTCACGGCAAGCAAGGGCCAATCCTTGGCGGCCGATGCGGGGTTCTACGCCCTCTCGGATGCTGATCTGGCCGCAATGAGGGAGAAGTTGGCCGGCGGTTCTGCTGCAGGTGCCGACAATGCCATCACCCAGATGGGGTCTGACACGATGCACGAGCTCTGTCAGCTCTGGGCATCACATTTCGCCAATGAAACAGGCATATCGGTGACCATAACAGGCGGCGGCTCCGGTCTAGGCATCGCCCAGTTCATACAAGGGAATGTCGATGTGGCACAGGCCTCGAGGCCCATGAAGCAGTCTGAGAAGGATACCGCGATCGCGAACGGGATCAACCCAGTGGAGTTCAAGGTCGCGATCGATGGGATAGCCGTCATCGTGAATGCAGACAACAAGGTCGAGAGCCTGACCATGGAGCAGCTCCGTGGCATCTATAATGGGACCTACACCAACTGGAACCAGGTCGGTGGGGACAACGCCCCTATAGTCCTGTATGGTCGTAACTCTGCCTCGGGCACCTACGACTATTTCAAGGAGGTGGCCCTCCTTAAGGGAGAGTATTCCTCCTCGATGCAGCAGTTCTCGGGCAATTCACAGATAGTTGTCCAGGTGGAGGATAACAAAGGTGGGATAGGATATGTCGGTATAGGCTATGCGAAAGAGGCCGCGGCAGCTGACCTACCTGTAGAGGAGATGGCCGAGACCATCCACGAACAGATCCTCAGGGCCGAGGATTAAACCCATCCTTTATTAACATCCAGTGAAAAAAAGGAGGACAGGACCATGGCTATGAAGGTCAAGGCTGTTGACAAGCTCGGGAAAAGGCTTTTCGAGGGAGGTGTCCAGCTTGTCCTTTTGGCCTGTGCCGTCTTCTCCTTGAGCACACTGGTGCTCGTCTTTTATTTTTTGTTGTCCAATTCATTACCTTTCTTTGAAAAGGTCACCCCCGGCGAGTTCTTGACCGGGGATTACTGGAACCCGTTCTCTGAGAACCCCTCCTATGGGGTCCTTCCCCTCCTCACAGGTACCTTTTTGGTCAGTCTCATCGCTGGCATCATTGCGATACCCATAGGGTTGGGCTGTTCGATCTATATCGCAGAGATCGCACCGCTCAAGGTCAAGAACATATTGAAGCCAGTGATAGAGGTCATCGCAGGCATCCCATCGGTGGTCCTCGGTCTTTTCGCCGTGATCGTCCTAGCGGATTGGGTCCAAAGAATATTCGACCCGTTCTCAAAGCTAAACGCGCTCTTGGCAGGATTGATACTCGCCGTCATGATGATACCGATACAGGTCAGTATCGCCGAGGAGGCCATGAACTCGGTCCCTAGGAGCCTGAGGGAGGCCTCATATGCGCTCGGGGCGACCAAGTGGGAGACGATCAGGCATGTCGTGCTCCCCGCATCGCTCTCTGGACTGATAGCATCGGTCGTCCTCGCTCTGGGAAGGGCGATCGGAGAGACCATGGCCGTCACAATGGCAGCGGGCAATGCGGCCCAAGTCACCTCCAATCCATTATTCCCCGTTCTGACGATGCCGGCATCATTGGCGATAGAGATACCTGAGGCGGTGGTCGGCTCCACACCTTACCAGGCGCTCTTCGCGGTCGGGCTTCTGTTGTTCATGATCACCTTTGCGGTCAATATGATCGCGGACATAATCTTGACCAGGTTCAAGGAGGGATACGATTGAAGCGTCAGGACAAAGAAGAGATGATCTTCATGGTCTTCCGCCTCTGCGCGCTCACCGTTCTCGCTTCGTTAGGTATCATAATTTTGTATATCGTTGTGGAAGGGATGGGCGTGATGAGCTGGGACTTTCTGACCCAGGACCCCATGCCATCCCCGACCGGCTCAATGACCAGAGGAGGGATTTTCTCACCTCTCATAGGGACCTTCTATCTTCTTTTATTGGTGCTCGGTTTCAGCATTCCTGTCGGCATCCTGGGAGCAGTGTTCCTCACAGAATACGTGGGACATCTCAAATGGTCACGGTACCTCTGGGTCATCATTCACAATCTGGCTGGGGTCCCGTCCATAGTCTATGGGCTGTTGGGGGTTGCGCTATTTGTCTGGTACCTGGGCTTTGGTCTGAGCTTGTTGGCCGCTGGTCTCACCCTTGGTATAATGGTGCTCCCGATAATCATGGTCGCGACCAGGGAGGCCTTGGATGCCGTGCCCAGATCTCTAAGGGAGGCATCTGTGGCACTTGGTTGTACCAAATGGCAGACGATCAGACATCATGTCCTTCCCTACTCGGCGAGCGGGATACTCACCGGGACGATACTCTCGCTTTCAAGGGCCGGCGGGGAGACCGCCCCTATACTTGTGACGGGGGTGGCCGCCAACGCAGCCCTTCCATCTAGCGTGATGGAACCGTTCCAGGCGCTTCCATATCACATCTACATCATGGTGACGCAGACCTCGAACATAAAGGAGTCCTATCCGGTCGCCTGGGGTGCCGCGCTGGTCCTGGTTGCCCTGGTCGTGTTCATGAACGCATTCGCTGTCCTGTTGCGGAACAGATACAGGAAGAAGTACAGGTGGTGAGCCAGTTGTCCACTCAGATCGAGATACAGGACCTGAACGTATACTTTGAACAGAACCATGCCCTGAAAAATGTGAACATAAACATAGAGGCCAATGAGATAACGGCCATCATAGGCCCCTCTGGATGCGGTAAATCGACATTCATCAGATGCATCAACAGGATGAACGACCTCATTCCTGGCTGTACGGTCAAGGGCAAGGTGATGGTCGATGGCAAGAACATCTATGACAAGGACATCGACGTCGTCGATGTTAGGAAAAGGATAGGGATGGTGTTCCAAAAACCCAATCCATTCCCGAAATCGATCTATGAGAACATCGCATATGCCCCCCGTCTCCACGGCGTACCAGATGGGAGCAAGAACAGGAAACCGACACGGAAGGAGCTTGATACGATAGTGGAGAACTCGCTCAGAAAGGCCGCCCTATGGGATGAAGTTAAGGACCGTCTGGACAGATCAGCATACAACCTGTCTGGAGGTCAGCAGCAGAGGTTGTGCATCGCAAGGGCATTGGCGATCGAGCCTGAGATCGTATTGTTCGACGAACCATGCTCGGCGCTCGATCCGATCGCCACGGCGAAGATCGAGGACCTGCTCATCCAGATAAAGAAGGACTATACTGTCATGATCGTGACGCACAACATGCAGCAGGCGGCCAGGGTCGCCGACAGGACAGCATACTTCTACCTTGGTGAGCTGGTAGAGTTCGGCGAGACCAAGCAGATCTTCGAGAACCCCAAGGAGAAGCTCACGGAGCAATACATCACAGGGAGGATGGGATGACATGTCATCAAGGATTCAGTTCACTCACGAGCTTGAATTATTGAACAAAGAGGTGGAGGAGATGGGCGAGCTCGCGCGACAGGCCATCGAGAAGGCCGTCAAGCTCATCGTTACAGGCGACAGGGCGCTTGAAGATGAGGTCAGGAGGCTTGACAAGGAGATATACAAATATGACAACCTGATCGAGAAGCACTGTCTTGACCTTATAGCGCTCCACACCCCCGTCGCGGGAGACCTTAGGACGATCTCTACCTGTCTAAAGATCATAGAGGACCTCAACAGGATAGGACGCTACGCCTCTGACATTGCGGAGGTGGCCGATGTTTTCAACGGACAGAAGTTCAAGCGTATGGTGAACATCCCGCACATGGCCTCTCTAGTGGTGGGCATGGTGACCGATGCCATTGACTGCTTCACCACGAGGAACGCTGAGGAGGCTCGGGCCCTCTTCGAAAGGGACGACGAGGTGGACGCCCTCTACGACTCCGTCTTCAGGGAGACGCTCACCTATCTTTTCGAGAACCCTAACAAGATAACGGTCGGGATACACTACATCTTGGTAGCGAGATACCTGGAAAGGATCGCCGATCATTCGTGCAACATAGGCGAGAGGGTGGTGTACATGGTGACCGGTGAGAGATTCGACCCAATGGAAAGGAAGAGAGCGATGAAAGGAAATGGCAGGTCAATGGACGAGTTCGTACCAAGGCACGAGCTGGACGAGAAATGACGTGATGTAATGGAGCAAGGATTCTTCTGCCGTCGATCGGCAATAATCATATAAACCATCTGTACCAATCATCACCCAGAGTGATAACATGGGTAAATGCACGAGAATGGGGGCGGACGAGGCCGTCGAGAAGCTCCACAAGGAGATGGGCGGATTTACACCGAACACTTTGCATGCTATAAAGAAACATCACCCAGAGCTTGCGTCGCTCATACACGACATGGACAGGGTCATAGTGGAGGACGGGGCCCTGGACCGGAAGACAAAGAGGTTGATAGCACTTGCATGCGTAGCCGTGCGGATGTGCGAGGACTGTATTTATCCGCAGGCAAAGGTCGCGAAGAACTATGGTGCCACAAGGGAGGAGATCATCGAGGCCCTCAACATAGCGGTCCTGACCGGCGGAGTACCGACATGGTCGACAGCTAAGAGGGGGATCGCGGAGCTCTTCGAGGAATGGGACGAAGAAGAAGCAGAACAGGCAAAGTACCAGACCAAGGAGCGACCCAAGAAGGGCCAGGCGAAAAGGTCTAAGAAATGACAATGTGTTCTAAAAGGCCAGCAGCTTCTCTGGCCTCGACAATATATTCAATATTTGCATAATATTTATATAGTGGGCTTGTTCTTGCACACCCTACTGGAGTAATCATTTTGGCCAACACTTACAAGGGAAAGCGCAGGGACACGAACTTCCAGCGCAGGGATTTGGAATCTACAAGGGTCCCGATGTTGAATCTCCGCCGTATAGGCGAGTTCAAATATGATATCAGGGAACTGATGAACGGCAAGGAGATGGACCCCGCCATCAAACAGACCATGATCGCCAGCATAATCGCAAAGGCATCAAGACAGTCCATCATCGAGGCGAAGAATTACGTGAAGGCGGCCCAGACCGAGGGCACCGTCACTAAAGAGCTCTCGGACAACATCTGCTATCTCTTAGACCGATACACCAAATATCAGTCTCAGAACGTTTGATCCGACATAGGCAAAGTGCAATGCTGAGCATATAGAACTTTTAATATTGCTTCTGCTCCCATAGATGCCTATAGGTAGTTCTATGTCAGAGCATCCATTCCCAAAAGGCGAGGGCAAGGTCAGGTGGGTATCCACATCCTGGCTCGAAGACCATATTGAAGACGATATCTTGATACTTGATTGCCAGCCTCAGATCCATGATTATATCCTGGAGCATATACCAGGAGCTGTATACGCTGAGGAGGGACATCTGAGGGTCAGCGAATATGGCCGACCAGGTGTCTATGCGCCAGAGGATGCCATAGATGCTATCTTCGGACGTATCGGCATTGAGAAGGGGAGGCCGGTCGTGGTCGCCACAGGTGTTGGCCAGGCCAAGAGATGGGGCGATGGCCTCGAACAGACCCATTGGGCCTATTGCCTGGCAAGGTATGGGCATGACAAGATCTACGTCCTCGATGGGGGCATCGATAAATGGCGTTCCGAGGGACGAAGGCTCACCAAGGAGTTCCCTAAGAAGGACACATCCCAGTTTGTGTCCGAGGTGAACGAGGACTATTACGTTGATATGGAAGAGGTCAAGGAGCTCAAGGACAGGGGAGATGTGGTGTTGCTAGATGCACGGCCTCCTCCGGTCTACGAAGGGCAAGGACCATGGGCCAAGCCGGGGCACATCCCAGGATCTATAAACCTTCCATGGCGCTCTATCATGGAGCCAGGCAACACAAGGAAGTTGAGACCGATCGAAGAGGTGCGCAAGGCCTTTACGTCGGTCGGGGCGACACCAGATAAGCTCATCATATGTTCCTGTGGCACGAGCCGGGAGGCGACCTGCGAGTTCATCGCGCTAAAATGGCTGCTCGATTATCCGAGCGTCCACATCTACGAGGGCGCTTACACGGAATGGAGCAGCTATCCCGAGAACCCGACCGTGGTAGGAAAGGACCCCTATTGATCATACCTTCTGATACGACCTCCAGACGGTCTCGAGATCTTCCCTTAGAAGCGTATCCATTATGTACTTCGCGAACTCGGCACCGGTCGCGCCGTCCGAACGCCCTGTCATCTTTATCTTCCTCTCGAACTGACAGCAGATGTCCAGGGCCATCTCCAATTTCTCTGCCTTGTCGACCTGCCCGATGTGGTTGAGGAGCATCGCCGCAGCTTTTATTATCGAGCTTGGGTCGGCGTATTGGGCCCTCCCCTCCTCGACCATCCTCGGGGCGGAACCATGGATCGCCTCGAACATGGCATATCTTGTGCCGATGTTAGCGCTTCCAGCCGTACCGACGCCCCCCTGTACCTGTGCGGCCTCGTCAGTGAGGATATCACCATAAAGGTTAGGCATGACCATGACCCTGAAGTCCCTTCTCCTGTAAGGGTCGATGAGCTTGGCGGTCATAATATCGATGAACCAATCGTCCCATTTGATCCCCGGGTAATCCTTTGCGACCTTCTCAGCGATGGCCAAGAACTTACCATCGGTCGTCTTGACGACGTTCGCCTTCGTCACCACGCTCACCTTGTCTATTCCATTCTTTTTTGCATGCTCAAAGGCCAGTCTGATGATCCTCTCGCTGCCTTGGCTCGTCGCGACGCAGAAATCGAATGCCAGGTCCTCGGTCACATTCACACCTTTGCTCCCCAGGATATAGGACCCCTCGGTGTTCTCCCTGAAGAAGATCCAATCGATGCCCTCCTCTGGTACCCTCACCGGCCTGACATTCGCGAAGAGGTCCAGCTCACGCCTCATCGCAACGTTCGCGGACTCGATATTGGGCCAGGGGTCGCCTTTCTTAGGGGTGGTGGTAGGTCCCTTGAGGAGGACATGGCATTCCTTGATCTGTTCAAGGACATCGTCTGGGATCGCCTTCATGGCCTTTACGCGGTTCTCGATGGTCAATCCCTCGATGTTCCGGACCTCCACCTTGCCAGATGCGATATCCTCTTTCAAAAGGAATCTGAGGATGTCCTCGGCATGTCTGCATATGTATGGACCTATCCCGTCACCACCTACGACACCGATGACCACCTTGTCGAGCTTGGAATGGTCTAACCAAGGACCCCCCATCTTCATCTTCTCGACCCGTTTCAACTGGTCTTCCACAAGCTTGCCGAAATGTTCCTTGGCCCTCTCGACCACGTCCTTGGCGTCCATACTGTTCCCGACCTCGATAATTTGAGGTTGTATTTTTATTCTATCCGATGACAAGGAATATCAAGCGGTCCGATGAATTAGAAGGGACGATGAGATATTCAATGTACATAGGCAAAGTGATGGGCGTACCATTGCTCATCAACATCTCGCTCATCCTAGCCCTTCCTTTGTACGCCCTGGTGTTCGGCGTCGCGTTCTTCGATGTATCCGGATTCCCGATCGGCCTGGGAAGGTCAACCTATGACCTTTATGGTAAGATGATCTTGGGGGCATTCTTGGCCATCTTCCTTTTCTTTGCCATACTCCTGCACGAGCTGGGACATGTCTGGGCGGCAAAGCATAAGGGCTATCAGGTAACGAGCGTGACACTTTTCTTTGCTGGGGGCGTCTCTGAAATGGACCATACAAAAGATTGGCCCCGCGGCGAGGCAGAGGTCGCGATCACTGGTGCCCTCCTGAGCATTGTCGTGGGCCTCGCCCTGCTCTCTATATATTACCTGGTAAGAGGGGGATTGGCCGGCTGGGCCGAGACGTTTGCGGCCATAGTCCTCAGCGGGTTCGGGCTCCTAAATCTGTTCCTCGGGGTGATGAACGCCCTCCCGATCTTGCCCATGGACGGAGGCCTTGTGCTGAGGGACCTGCTCCGTTACGACCTCGGTCTGGCAAGAGCATCCGAGGTCACAATATTTATCAGCAGGGCGGTGGCCCTCCTGATGGTCGCCGTGGGAATATTCCTCTTGAACTGGGTCATAATATTGGCCGGGGTCGTGCTGCTTCTCACGATCGACCCTAGGCAACTAGGGCGGTAAGGATCATCTCCTTTCGTACGTGGCCATCGTCTCACCTTGTTGGATGGTCCTGCCCCTGATGGCCCTCATGAGGTCTTCTTTCGTGGCCCCAGCTTCAAGGTCGATCTCCGAATCGAGCACGTAGACCTTGAAGTAGTAGCGATGCGGTCCATGACCCCTGGGAGGGAGAGGGCCGTCATATCCTATCTCATCGCCTGAGTTCGTCCCTTGGACGGCCATGAAAGGCCTTTCTATATGAGGTCTTTTCTCTATCGCCTCTGGAACAAGAGGGACCACAGGCATGTTCCATATCACCCAGTGCACCCAGGTGCCAGTGGGACAATCGGGATCGTCAACGACGATCGCCATGCTCCTTCCCTTTGCGCCGTCGATAGATATGGGCGGAGAGATATTCTCGCCCTCACCAGTATATTTGCGGGGGAATCTATCGAACCCGAGAGCGACCTTTACCTTTTCCATATAATCACCGATGAAGATTCGATGTCGTTGAAGATTAACCTTGTCTTCGACGGTCAACGATACCTCATCGACAAGAATTAAGTACGCTCATCGACCAATGTTGCACCGGTGGTTCTGATAGACGTCCTATTTTCAAGAAGGAGCATCCGCAGGTACAAGGACCGGCCCGTGGGAGATGATGACATCCACTATATCCTGAGGGCGGCGATGTCGGCGCCTTCAGCGGGAAATGAGAGGCCCTGGCACTTCATAACGATCAAGGAACGCGCATCGTTGGACAAGATAATGTCATTCCAGCCTTACTCCCAGATGCTGAAGGAGGCCCCCATGGCGATCCTGGTATGCGGAGATGAGAAGCTTGAAAAATACAAGGGGTTCTGGCCTCAGGACTGCTCAGCGGCGATGGAGAACATGCTGCTGGCAGCATGCTCCAGAGGATTGGGGGCGGTATGGTTGGGGATATATCCGGTGGAGGACAGGATAAGACCGATGAGGGAGCACATGGGACTTCCTGAGCACGTGGTGCCTTTTGCGCTGATGGCACTGGGACATCCGAATGAAGAGAAGCCCACAAACAACAGATATGACCCTTCCAGGGTCCATAGCGAGAGATGGAGAGGTTCATCTTAGTATCTCGACGTTCTCTTTTATGAACGACTCGATCCTTCTGGGCCTCCTCCCTATCAGTCTCTCAATATCGTTCGTCACCGTGGAGGCCAGCCCCCTCCTCTCCACCTCATACATCTCCATGAAGCCATCGGCGAACCAGGAGCCATAACCTTCATCGATGAGGAACGTCCTTGCCTTGGCCTCGTCGATGTCCTCATATCGTACAGGTTTGCCGAGGACATGGGACATCCGTTCTGCGACCTCCTTATTCGACAATGCCTCGGGCCCTGTGAACGTGTACGTCTTTCCCTCGTGCCAATTGCCATCGATGATGAGGCTCGCAGCCTCCGCCACATCATAGGCATCAACGAAGCTCGTCCTGCCTTCACCGCATGGTTTTGCGATCACCCCCTCTTCTTTGATCCCCCTCCCATTGAACTTAAGGAACCCCTGCATGAGCTGGTTGAGACGAACAAAGGTGTGGTCCATCATAGACCTCCTGACTATCTCATCGCATTCCCGATGCTTCTTCCAGAACTCATAAAGGAGGTCGACGCCACAATCGATCAAGGATTGCCTGACGATCTTCCTTACACCTTCTGACTCCGCGATCTTAACAACGGTCCTGGTGATATCTGCCATGTCCTTGACTAGAGGAGTGATGAGATAGACCTTGTCGACCTCCTTCATGGCCAGTCTCACATCTTCTTCATCGCGGAGGTCGCCGACAAAGATCTCCACTCCGGCATCCTCAAGGCCTTCTGCCTTTCTCATATCATACACCATCGCCTTGACCCTCGTTCCCCTTCCCACCAAGAACTTGACAAGGTACTTGCCAACTGGGCTGGTCGCCCCGGTCACAAGAACAGGGTTTTTCATCCGCACACCCTCCGAAATATAATCTTATCTGAGAGGTAGAATATATTTTCGAATCAGAAGGTCCCCTGCTAGGTCGAGAGAGGTCCGCTCACTTCGACCTTCCCTGTCTCGCGACGGCATCAATGGCCTTCGCCAGCTCTTCGGGGTCCCCCAGGTAATAATGTCTGACAGGCCTCAGGTCGTCATCAAGCTCATAGACAAGGGGCACGCCTGTGGGTATGTTCAGATCGACTATCTCGTCATCAGGAATATTGTCGAGGTACTTCATCAACGCCCTCAGACTGTTGCCATGGGCAGCGACGATGACGCTGCTACCTTTCTTCAGTTCTGGGACTATTGCTGTTTCCCAATAGGGGACGACCCTTTCTACAGTGTCCTTCAGGCATTCGGTGAGGGGGATCTGCTCGATGCTCAGACCTTTATACCTCCTGTCCCTTCCTGAATACCTCTCGTCATCGACGGTCAACGGCGGTGGCCGTACATCATAGCTCCTCCTCCAAATCAGGACCTGCTTCTCGCCGAACTTCTGGGCCATTTCGGCCTTGTTGAGCCCCTGGAGGGCGCCATAATGCCTTTCGTTCAATCGCCAGGAGTTATTGATAGGAATATACATCAGGTCCATCTCGTCAAGGACGATCCATAATGTCCTGATCGCCCTTGTCAGCACCGATGTGAAGGCCACGTCGAAAGTGAAACCGTTCTCTATGAGCAGCTTCGCGGCGTTCACCGCTTCAGATCTGCCCTTCTCAGAGAGGTCCACATCCGTCCATCCGGTGAACCTGTTCTCCTTGTTCCATTCGCTCTCTCCATGCCTGAGAAGGACGATCTTGATCATCAATGCCCCCTGGGAGAGGGAAAGCGGCAGGGAATAATAAGCGTTGCCGAAGAGTATTTTGGTCCTTTAATTTACAATATTTATAATTTGTGCTCCAAGGACGCATGTTCGGGCAGACCGCTCGACCCTTCGTTTCTGGGTCGTAAGCCCCCATCCCTTTCTATGTTCATCCCACCAAAAGCCTCATAACCACAATACTCACAATCCAGGAACAGGAGATTATCCATGGTCGATATGGAGAAGTATGTATGCCCTATCTGCGGATATATTTATGACCCTGAGAAAGGGGACCCGGACAGCGGGATCAGCCCAGGTACATCGTTCGAGGATATTCCAGACGATTGGCATTGCCCATATTGCGGTGCGACAAAGAACAGCATGGTCTCCTTCGCATCTGTTCATGCCTGATAGCAAGGTCTCCATCAACTAATAATTGTCAGATGCTATGGGCCTATGGCATTTCATTGGGGATTACCATTACATGCTCGTAGGTCAAATTAACTATGGGAATGACATATGATGCCGACCGGACCATTGATGATAGAGCATCGATTAATAGAGAAGATGGTGGCAAGGATAGTCCAAGAAGGAAAAAGGATCGAGGGAGGGGGTCATGTGGACCATGATTTCTTGCTGGATGCGGTCGATTTCATGAGGAACTATGCCGACAGATGCCATCACGGCAAGGAGGAGGACATCCTATTCCTTGACCTAAGGAAAAAACATATGTCCATGGAATTGGAGGCGTCGCTCGACCAGCTGATCAAAGACCACATAAGGGCCAGAGATCTGGTCAGGTCGATCGAAGAGGGCAGTTCCAAAATGGTCCTTGGGGACGCATCAGCAAAGGAACAGATAGTCAATGCCATTGCTGAGATGGGCGCGCTTTACCCAAGGCACATCGAAGAGGAGGACAAAAGGTTCTTCATAAGGGCGATGGAGCTGTTCTCCAGGGAAGAGAAGGATGCGATGATCGCCGAGTTCCATGAGTTCGACAGGATGCTAATACATGAGAGATACCGCAGGGTCTATGAGAGGTGGACATCGAAGATGTGATCTCGCGCAGAAAGGATTAATCATGGTGATGCCCATCGAGGAAGGATAACATGGCCATGGAGAAATGGGAATGCTCTGTTTGTGGATATGTGTACGACCCTATGAAGGGCGACCCTGAGAGCGGGGTCCCGCCAGGGACGTCCTTTGAGGACCTACCAGATGACTGGGTCTGCCCTATTTGCGGGGCGATGAAGTCGCAGTTCGAGATGGTGAGGTGATGATCTAGTTGAGAGGTGAAGGGTCCTGCTGTGTCACACAATGGAACCCTCCATAGCCGTATACCAGGTCCCTTGCCTCAATAGGAACGATCTCTCGACCGTTAAAGCACGACCTTAGGACCTCCAGCGCCTCACGGTCATTCTCATCATCGAACACCGGTAGCAGCACGACCTTGTTACCAATGTAGAAGTTTGCGTAGCTTGCAGGAAGGAACCTATCTTCCTCTGCGATCTGGACAGGTGACGGCATCGGGAGCTTTATGACCTCCAATGCTCTTCCATCCTGGTCCGTGGCATTCCGTAGGATGTTCAAGTTCGTCTCGAGCACGGAGCGGTTCTCTCCCGCATTGCTTGTCGAATGGGCGCACAGGACCGCCCTTTCGGACACGAACCGTGCAAAATCATCTACGTGCCCATCGGTGTCATCCCCATCTATCCCCGACTTCAACCAAATGATCTTTGAGACATCAAGATAGTCCTCAAGGACCCCCTCGATCTCCCCTTTTGACAGCTCAGGATTCCTGTTCTTGTTCAGGAGGCATTGCTCGGTGGTCATCACGGTCCCGCTCCCATTGACATCGATGGACCCCCCTTCCAGGACCACGTTCGGTCTGAAGGAGCGCAGACCCGCCCATCGGACGATCTCCTCCCCCGCCAGATCATCGTACAGCAGGTCATCATACTTGCCTCCCCAGGCATTGAACCTCCACTTGACGGTACCCTTGAGCCCCCCCTTCCTCGATAGAACGTATGTCGGCCCATAATCCCGTACCCAGACATCTGCCGTCCTTATCTTTATGAACATGACATTGGAAAGGTCGGCACCTGTCTTCGAAATGCAGCGTTCAGCTCTGGCCTCCATCTCGTCATTATCGACCAGGACCCTGACGGTCTCTCCCCCGCTCAGGGCCGACACCATCTTGGCAAAAATGTCCTCGACGCTCTCAAGCTTCTCGCCAGGGAATGTCAGGGGGTTCTTAGGCCAAGACATCCAGGTGGCATCATGCTTTGCCCATTCTGCAGGCATGAAGTACCCAGCCTCCTTAGGCGTCATCCTCGCGATCATCTTGACGGGCTCACAGTTGCAGATCTCCTTCCTAGGCATCTAGAGCACCTTCTCAACAAGCTTGGAGTAGCATTCAGGCCTTCGGTTCGCGAAGAACCTCCAGCCACGTCTTATCTCGGCCCCATGTTCCAGGTCCACCTCTTGGACCATCACGGTCTCACCCTTCCCAGCCCTCTTGAGGGTCTTTCCAAAGGCATCGATGACGAAGGAGCCCCCCCAAAATTCCATCTTGTCCTCTCTCCCACATCTGTTGACACCGGCCACCACCACGTTGTTGGCTATGGCATGCCCCCTCATGACGTTCTCCCAGGCCTTCTGCCAATCGCCCTCGCTCTGCTCTATCCCATCGACAAGCCCGATAGCGGTAGGGTAGAAGATGACCTCCGCTCCCTCAAGGGCACAGACCCTGGCGGCCTCCGGGAACCATTGGTCATAGCAGATCAGCACCGAGACCCTGCCGTATCTCGTATTGAAGACCTTAAATCCTGTATCTCCAGGTGCAAAATAATCCTGTTCGTAGAAGTTCTCGTCATGCGGTATGTGGGTCTTGCGGTATGTCCCCAAGACCTCCCCATCCGCGTCTATGACCACGGACGTGTTGAAGAACTTTCCATCCGCCCTTTCATAGATCGACCCTCCGACGACCACCACCCCCTCATCGCATGCTACCTTGCACAAGGCATCTGTGGTCCTGCCAGGGATCCTTTCGAGAAAAGCGCCTTTTTCCTCCTCAGATAATCCACCCCCCTCATATTGTGCAAAATACCTGGTCGTGAAGAGCTCTGGCAGGCAAACGATGTCCGCGCCTTTACGCGACGCCTCTTTTATATGCATGACAGCCTTCTGGATGTTCTTCTCAATGCCAACCTCCATCTTCATCTGGACAAGTCCGAGCTTGATCCTGCTACGATCCGCGGTCATCTCTGTCGAAATGTCGATGTAGTAACCATATTTTAACCCGTCGCCCCGCTCCAGATCTCCATTTCATTCGAACTCTTTGAAATCTTGCATCGTTAATTCGTGATCGACCTGGTCATTGAACACCTCCAACCTTTTTCCAAGGAGCAACGCCAGATCGACATACGCGTTCGCCCGGGCAGTGATCATGTTGCCATCCTCGATAACGTCATCGTCCACGGACGTCCCACCTGGAAAAGAATGATGAAGGCATGTATCGTGTCTGGATGAACGTCCTCCAGCAACATATGTGGCCTGAGCATCAGACCTTCCATGCTGGTGAAGGTCTGGTCCTCAAAACCGACCGTGATGACCTCATGCCTCTGCCTTATGACATGAGAGGATAGGGCGACCTCGAGGACCGCGCAGGTATCACAGACAATCATCGCAACGCGCACGCTCACATTACATTTGATGTCATAGATTAATCATGCGAAGGCCCCATCTTACCGTCTGGCCCAGACCACTGCCGTCATGTGGTCCTTCCATATGACATCGACCTTTGAGAAACCGACCTCGGAAAGCCATCTTAGCTCATCAATGAGGTAAGGCAGAGAATCCTCCCTTCTGAACCTTTCTAGGACCTCCTCTATCTCCTCAGGCCCGAGGCCCTTTCCCATGAACTCCCTCCACCGTCTCATGTAAAGCTCTTCGATCTCTTCATCCGACGATAGGACCGCGTCGGCATTGACGAACACACCACCATCCCTCAGCCCTTCACAGATCTTGCGATAGAATCCCCTCTTATCGTCATCGGTGATCAGGTGATGCAGTGCCAAGGAAGATGCGATGACATCGTTCCCAGCCGGGATCTCCAAATGATAGAAGTCCTTTTGAAGGAACTTGACAAGAGGGTCATCTTTGAACCTTTCTTTGGCCACATCGAGCATCTCGGCGGTCATATCGACGCAAGTGATGCGGCCCCGTGGAAATCTCTTCCTCAACCTTGCCGCCAAAGAACCCGTGCCCGTGCCCAAATCAATGATGGTCAGCTCCAGGTCTTCATCGAAAGGTATCGAACCTACCGCGGCGTCAAGCATCTCATCATAATTCGGAACGATCCTCACTATGTCCTCCTCGTAGGAGATGGCCCTCTTTGAAAAAGCGTTCATTATCTGAGGCATCTTTTTGTCCGGATCAGCATCGGGCATTATCTCGGATGACCATTGCCTACCGCCTATGAATCCTTTACTGGGGCAGATTATATATCACCGTCAAATATCTGGATGACCGTTCGGTCCATTATATCGTGGACCAGGCGCGGGGCCTATCATGACGGATGAGCTGGCAAAAAAGAGGTGGCCGGGGTACTGGCCATGGCTAGAGAGAACGATCGCCAGGCCTACATCTGAAAAGCTGATGATCCTTGTGCTGATCGGTCTTGTGCTTTACACAGCACTGATCCTGCTTGACAACCTTGTCCTCAGACCTTATCTTGGCGATGTGATAGGTTACCCTGAGGACCTGGCCACCTACCGGGAAAGGGCTGAATGGATCCTCAGTGGGAAAATACCATACAAGGATTTTCATTCGGAGTCGCCTCCGCTGATAATGTACCTCTTCACGATCCCCCAGGCGCTCGGTGGTGACATCTGGGTCTATCAGGCCTATTTCTGTACCTTCAGCATCATGACCGTGTGCGTGGTGTATCTCGGCCTTCGTAGCTTCAATGACCGTCTTGCCTTTCTCACCGGTCTCCTGTATCTTTTCCTTCCATTTGGCATGATCGAGATACCATTGGGGGCGCAGGATGAGGCCATAACGGTCCTTTTTTTCCTGTTGCCCATCATATTTATGATGAACGGTAGGGTCCTGCCCACGGCCATCTCCGCAGTATTGGGCGCCCTGACCAAGCTATTTAACATGCTGGTCTTCCCCTGGATGTTGATTGGGCCGAACACAAGGAAGGAACGCTCAAGGTTACTTTTTTATTTCATCCTCATTGTCGTGGTCAGCCTTCTCCCGTTCCTCTTGCTCGCCCCAGAGGATTTTCTTCGATTCCCAAGGTACTACCTCCTTGGGAACCCTGACTATCCGACGGGCGGATCAAGCATCAGCCCATGGCATTTCATCAGACAGGCGGGGATCGAGCTGCCAGGATGGGCCGGGCTTGGGATGACCCTGGGAGCGATATCTGTCTCCACATATCTCAGTTGGAAATGGAGGCTGACATTATGGGAAGGGGCGCTGTTCGTGATGGTGGCCTTCTTCCTGTTCTACCCCAAGATACTGTTCGTTTACTTCCTCATGCCCGTGTCACTGATGATGGTATGGGCCGTCGAGGACAGGAGGGTCATGTGGAGGATCTTGGCGATGGCATTCCCCCTCTTCCTTTCGGTATGCGTGTCAGGCAATGGAATGGACCCAATGTTCGCCGGGGCATGGGCATTGAGCCTGGTCCTGTCGTTGATAGGATGGACCTTGTTCTTCCAGGCATGGCTGTTGACCAGGACCAGGACGGCCTTTGTTGACAGGTAAAATCGATGCTGAGCATTTTGATCAAAGGACTGATAAGGCATGGTGGGACTGTCCAGATTTGAACTGGAGTCAAATGGTCCCGAACCATCTAGGATGGACCAAGCTACCCCACAGTCCCAAATGGTAGCAGGGAGGGCTTAACGGGGAACTGTATTAAAAAACTATCTTCTTACGACGTTTGCCATCAATGATGTTAGATTTGAATTCTGCATCTTGAGGCTCATGATAAGCTGTTAAATAGCATGAACGACAGCCATGATGCCAAGCATGCCCTCCATTTTCATCTTTACGGAATCTGTCGATAGTCATCTTCGACAAATTTATATAAAGACACTATTTAACAGGCCACATGCGCGAACAGCTGAGGGAGAAGATCGCTGGCGAGATAGTCCTGTCAGCAGAGGCCGGCAGGACCATACGCAAATGGCGAGAGGAGTTCGGGGTCTCGCAACAGGACCTTGCAAAGCATCTTGGAGTATCGCCCTCGGTGATCAGCGACTATGAGTCAGGAAGAAGGAGGTCACCAGGCATCCTCATCATCCGTCGGATCGTCGATGGTCTGCTCGACATTGACGAGAGCAGAGGTGGAAAGGTCCTTAAAAGATATGACCTCGGTGAGAAACATGATTGCATCATCTCCATCAAGGAGTTCAATTCGAGCATGAAGGCATCAGAGTTCGTCGAGATCATCGAGGCGGAGCCATTGACCAAAGGGGTGAGCCTGGAAAGGGACATACATGGCTTCACGATCATAGACTCGATGAAGGCGATAATGTCCCTCAGTTCCATGGACTATTTGAAGATATATGGGTGGAGCAGCGAGCGCGCATTGATATTCACAGGGGTGAAGTTCGGCAGGTCCCCGATGATAGCGATAAGGGCACATCCATTGAAGCCGGCCCTGGTCGTCTATCAGAGGCCCGAGCACGTCGATGACCTTGCGATCAGGCTCGCGACGCTCGAGAACCTACCACTGGTGAAGACCAACCTTCATACGCAGGCGCTCGTGGAGCGCCTCGAACGCATCTGAGATGGGAGTGTTTTGAGATGGATGTCGGAATAGTAAGCTACGGCGCCTATGTGCCGCGCTTCAGGATAACTCCTGCAGAGATAGGCAGGGTCTGGGGTACAGACGGCGAGGCGATGGGCAAGGGATTGATGATAAGCAGCAAGTCCGTGCCAGCGCCCGATGAGGACGTTATCACCATAGCGGTCGAGGCGGCCCGCAGCATGATGAGGCGGTGTGATGTCAGTCCAAAGGACATTGGTGCACTATATGTAGGCTCTGAGTCACACCCATATGCGGTCAAGCCATCGGGAACGATAGTTGCCGAGGCCATCGACGCCTCCCCGCACATGACCGTCGCCGACCTCGAGTTCGCATGTAAGGCAGGAACGGCGGGCATACAGATGTGCATGGGATTTGTTGGCTCGAACATGATCAGGTACGGGGTCGCCATCGGGGCCGACACATCCCAAGGGGCCCCCGGAGACCCTTTGGAGTTCTCAGCATCGGCAGGAGGCGCAGCATACCTCATCGGCCGTGAGAATCTCATCGCCAGGTTCAACGGGACCTATTCGTTCACGACCGACACTCCAGACTTTTGGCGCAGAGAGGGGCAGCCCTACCCCTCCCACGGAGGCAGATTCACAGGCGAGCCCGCATACTTCAAACATGTGACCTCTTGTGCGAAGGGACTGTTGGAACGGATGGGCACAAGACCTTCGGACTATACCTATGCGGTGTTCCACCAGCCGAATGGCAAATTCCCTACGAGGGTCGCAAAGATGCTGGGCTTTGATGACAGGCAGATCGAACATGGATTGTTGACCCCTAAGATCGGCAACACTTACAGCGGGGCCGTTCCATTGGGACTTGCATCGATACTTGACCATGCCTCGCCAGGTGACAGGATATTCGCTATCGCCTACGGGTCTGGCGCCGGAAGTGATGGGTTCGACATCACCGTCACAGACGGGATGAGGACGTTCAGGAAGGATGCCGCCCCGACGGTCGAGCAGATGTTGGAGAGGACGAAGTTCATCGATTATGCCACGTATGCCAAATATCGGGGCAAGATACGTTTGAAGGAGGCAGGGGAATGAGGGAGGTCGCTATCGTCGGGATCGGCATGACGAAGTTCGGCGAGCTCTGGGACATGTCCTTCAGGGAGATGGGCATCCAGGCCGGGCTGATGGCCATGCAGGACGCCAAGATCTCTGCCGAGGAGATCGACGCTTTGTATGTCGGCAACATGTCCGCAGGCCGTTATATCGAGCAGGAGCATGTCGCGGCGCTGATGGCGGACTACTCCGGTCTGGCAAGGGACCATATCCCGGCCATAAGGATCGAGGCCGCCGGTGCCTCGGGAGGGCTTGCCCTCAGACAGGCATATCTCGCCATTGCCTCCGGCATGCACGATGCCGTCGTGGTCGGGGGGGCTGAGAAGATGACGGACGTGGGGGACGCCATATCAAACAAGATACAGTCATCGGCGTCGGACCAGCAGTGGGAGAGCGTGTTCGGCGCGACCTCCCCTTCGCTCCATGCCATGATCGCCAGGAGGCACATGCATGAGTATGGCACCACAAGAGAGCAGCTCGCGGAGGTCGCGGTGAAGAACCATAGGCATGGGGCCCTCAACCCCTTCGCGCAGTTCCAAAAGGAGATCGACATCAAGACGGTCCTGAGGGCCGGAATGGTCGCTGAGCCGTTGGGGATGTTCGATTGCGCCCCCAACTCCGATGGTGCGGCCGCGCTCGTGCTGTGCTCGATGGAGAGGGCGAAAAAATACACGGATTCCCCGGTGAGGATATTGGCATCGGCCCAGGCCTCTGATACGCTGGCCCTCCATAGCCGGGCCGACATATGCACCTTTGAGGCGACAAGGTATGCGGCCCAGCGCGCCTATCGCCAGGCCGGCATCTCACCGAAGGATGTCCAGGTCGCAGAGGTGCATGACAACTTCACGATATCAGAGATATTGGCCATCGAGGACCTAGGGTTCTTCGAGAAAGGCCAAGGTGGAAGAGCTACCGCCGATGGCCAGACCAGCATCGGGGGAAAGGTCGCCGTGAACACCTCCGGAGGCCTAAAGGCCCGCGGTGACCCGATAGGGGCCACGGGCATCGCCCAACTGGTCGAGATAGTGCAACAATTGAGGGGCGAGGCCGGGAAGAGGCAGGTCTCAGGCGCTAGTTGTGCGCTGGCGCATAACGTCGGAGGCACCGGTTCCACGGCCGTCGTTCATATATTGGGGGTGAAATGATGACCATAGCAAGGTTCTGGAGGGACAACGCCACAAGGTACAATCTCGTGGCGACGAGATGCGGCAATTGCGGAAAGGTCACATTTCCGCCGAGGCATGTCTGCCCGGTCTGCCATAGAAGGTCGATCGGCAAGATGCAGAGGTTCCACCTTTCCGGGGAAGGAGAGGTCTATTCCTTCAGCGTCGTGCACGAGGCGCCATCGGCCTTTGAGATGCAGAAGCCTTACATCGTGGCCATGATCAGGATGTCAGAAGGGGTGATGTTGACCGCTCAGCTGATCGATTGCGAGCCCTCCGAGGTCACCATAGGGATGAAGGTCAGGGCCAAGCTCCGTAAGATCGGAGAGGAAGGTCCCGGCGGTGTGATCCACTATGGCTATAAGTTCGCGCCGGCATGACCCTCCCCTTTCATCCGCTGGTATGGTGATCGGGGGCCGTCTGCACGACCGACATATCATTTTACATAGACCTCGAGCCCCGACTCGAAGGACATATCTTTCCTGTCGATCATGCTCTCGCATCTTGCCATCACTGGGACCTTTTTACTTCCAGAGAAATATGGAAGTATCTCGGCCCTCATCACCTCTGTCCCGCTCGGCGGTAGCAGGTCGATGAGCGAGGTCCCTTTGACCTCGACCTCCTCACCGAACGAGACCTTGACATGCATGGCCGTCGACCCCCCTGAGTTGCGTACCTTGACCAATGCCTTCCCCCAGGACCCCTTCTTCGGGGGATCGATGAATTCCACAGAAACATCGATGAAGGGCCTCATGTTCTCGATCTGCTCTCTGATGGCGGCACCTAGTGAGATCAGGCCATTGAGAGAATCCTCCGGTCCTTCAGGCAGGGACTTTTCCAGAGCCTCCAACCTTTTGACCAGGTCATCGACCTCAATGGCGTCAGACCTCATGTTGGTAAGTACCTCCATCAGCTCTGCCTTTCCAGAATTGAAACGTTCCATGACCTCATCTGGAACACCTATGAACCTTTCGGCGTCGGTGATAGCCTCCATCGCCTCAGGGAACCTTTCTCCCGATATTGCCGACCTGGCCTTTTCGATCAGGGCCATGCTCGCAGTTATAGGTCTTCCTTGCTCCCCTGCTTCCTGGACCTTGGCAATGACCTTTTCCAGCCGGGAATTCAACCCCGTGGCGACAGCGTTTATGAACACCCCTATCTCTCTGCGTAGCTTCTCCAGGTCCTTAGGCCTTATGTCAGATATCTTGATCGCCTGACCATTCTGGGCCTCCTGCTCCGGCCTTGGCAACCCAAGCTGGTCGATTATCTTCTGCAGAAGCATAAGGTCCTCGAAGCATTTCCCCACCTCGCTCCCGGTCGCCTCCATCAACGATGCTCGGGCCCTTCTGAGATACAAAGAGGTTCTTTCCAGCTCCAATTTAGAGAGGTGCGCCTCAGCGGAATCGACCAGGTCCGCTATTTCCCGCCTCTTTCTGTCATCGCTTATGAACTCCAGGTCCTCTCTTATGGATAAGATCTCGTTCTTCCTCGTCGCCCTCATCGCCTCGATCGATGCCATCTCCTGCAGGAACCTCTCCGATGTCGCGGTCGAATCAATGAACGACCCTTCCTCAAGCTCCTTCTTCGCCCTCATGAGCATTTCCTTCAGGTGGACAGGGAGAGCTTCAATGTTATTGTCAGGGACCTTGGATTCTGCTTCAGAGAGTGATGACAGCGCCCTCTTTCTGTTCGTTACCAGATCATCAAGGGCCCGTTGGAATGATGGAAGTAGGATCACGGCCTCCTTGAAACGATGCGATGTGACAGCGTTCCTGATCCTCTCCCTGAGGTCGATGACAGTAGACATCTCCGTGCTCGACAGTCCCTTCACCCCTGCCTCCTCCTCTGCACGGGCCACGCTTTCGGTCACGATCCTTTCTGCCGTTTCAGCGGCGATAAGGAAAGCCTTCTTGGACAGTTCGATGGCCAGAGTAAGATTCCCCTGTTTCTGTAAAAGCCTGGCCTGCCTAAGCACCTCTTGGGCCGCAGGGGAGTCCATGCCTATCTCATTCAGGTCCTTGATCCCCATCTCGGCCTGCCGGACATAGTCGGACGCCTTTGCGTCCATGAAGGTCGATTGGTCTATTTCGGATTTCACGAGCTCGATTATCCTCCAGGCCTCGTTGTACTGCCTGTCCTCAAGCTGGCCATCGGCCTTTTCGATCATGAGCCTTAGGGATGCGACATTCTTTCCCTCGGTCTCGCTCTTTTCCAGGGCGGCCCGGGCCGCCGAGATGTCCCTGGACAACGCATCGGACATCAAGGCCGCGATCTGGCCTCTGGCCTCCTTGACCATGGCGATAGCCTTTTCATAGTCGCCTTTCCCGACAAGCCTCTCCGCATTCTCAAGCTCGTTCTCCGCCCTCGTCGTGTCGATTTTCATCTTCCGCCCCAGGGCGAACATCTCCTTCGCCTCGGCGATGATCCTCGGAAGGATATGGGGCGCCGCCCGTCTTTCGATATCAAGCAGCGCTACCCTGGAGACATCCATCGATTCCTTGTAACGCCCCGATTCGAACAATGACCGTGCACCGTCAAGACGGTCCTCTATCTTGCTGACATCAAGACCTTTCGCGGCAGCTTCGTTGATGAGCCCTCTAACATCCGCTATCAGGTCATAGGCCTCGTGATGAAGTCTATTGACCTCCTTCAGCTTGTCCATGCTCTCCTGCATCCTCTCATATGCCGCTTCGGTCCTGTCCTGCCCAAGTAGGTCGAAGGCCTCCTTCATGGTCCGTTCGGCCTCTGCGACGTCCACTCCTTTTTTCTTTGAGATGGAGATGGCCTTCTTGACCTTGACCATCTCCTTCTGCACATCGTCCTTGATGATGTCCTTGGCATAGTGGACTACCTCTTCGGTCAATCTTATAGCTCCAGCGACATCCCCTGAGGCGTTGAGCTCCTTGGCCCTTTCCAATTTCGACCTGAGCATCTTGCTCTCGCATTCTAGCTCGACCATGATCGTGAGGAGCCTTTCCGCCTGTTCGAACTTCGACCCGATGAGCTCGCTCTCCTCCCTCCTCAATAATGAGACGGCCTCGACCGCCAGGTCATAGGCCTCAGGGAATTTTCCCTCAGCGATCGCCATGTCCGCTTCTGCCAATTTTGCCGTGGGCCCGACCTTGTCCGTCGGACCTTCGTACTCATTGATGATCTTCCTGGATTCTTCCACGGCCCTCTCGGCCAGGTCCCTGATTATGAGCTCGACGCCCTCTGAAAGACGTTTCAGCTCCTCCTCGACAACAGTATATTCATTCGCCCTGATCTTTGCGACCACCTGGTCCAGGTTGTCCGACTCAAGGGAAACGTCCCCTTGCATCCTCAAGGCCGTCGCCAGTCCCATCTCTATCATCATTATTTGTTTACCATAGAAGGCGTGTATGCTGTTATGGACCTCTCTGGCAGCGTCCTTGAGCATCTCTGAGGACCTGTGGTAGTCTTTTTGCAGGACAGCTTTCCTGGCCAATGACGAGGCCCGGATAGCATCGGCAACGTTCAGCCCAAGCGACTCTGCCTTTGCGACAGCAAGTTTGAGCTCCATCAAACGGGCCGCCGGGTCTTGATACCCTGAAATGCTCTGTTCGAGAGCATCCCTGGCCCTGATGACGGACTGTACCGCCGAAGCGAAATCTCCTTGCCATACAAATCCTCTTGCGGACTCCATCTCTTTTGCCATTGGGACAAGGTCGGCCCCGACCGTCATGGCTATCTGCAACTGGACCTTTGATCTGAGCAGCTCTCTCGCCACGAGCTCTGACCCCAGATCCCTGAGCAGCTCGTCGGCCACCTTCACCACCTCTATCGCTCGAACAAGGTCTCCCTGCTCAAGGACGGTCCGGGCCTCCTCGATGGTCCTGACGACCTCTCTCGTGAACATGCCCATCTGTCCGACGGTGGCCGTCCTGCTGGCAAGGATATCAAGATGCGCCCTCACTGCTTCGGCGATAGACCTGTTGACGCTCTCCTCCACCGCGCCCAGCTCTATCAATGCATCTTCTATCTCATGTGCTTCCATCCTCGCGATGGCGTTGTCCAAGGCCATCTGTACCTTTTCAAGCCCCCTTCCAGGCCATAACATCATCCTTCTCTTGATTTCTTCGACCCTCGACAGATAGTATGACCTGAACTTCCCCCTCAACGAATTTACGGAGTTCTGGGCCTCCCGTATCGCGGAAAGATAGTCGGCAGAGCTGAGCAAAGACTCCGCCTTGTTCAGCTTTGCCACTTCCTCGGCCATATCCAATGACCGTTCGCTGAGGACCTCCGACTCTTTTTTCCCTTCGGACACAAGGCTTGAGACCACGTCCTTGGCCAGACCGACAGCTCTGTCATAGGCCTCTGAGGAGGCCGCCACGGCCTCATCCAGATCTCCTCGGCCTAGCGGTCCCGATATTTTCTGAAGAAGGGCCGAGACATCGGTCACATTCACGCCGCTCTCCTGCAGGACCGATAAAAGCTGTCTGGTGGACCCGAACCTTTCTTCGACCCATCTGACCATCTCGCTCTTCGATGCCTTGATGCTCTCCTCTGACATCGCCAGGCATCTTTTGTAGTCTTTATCCTTGAACGCCTCCCTTGCCATGGCCAAGAGCTTCTCGGCCTCCTCAACGTTGCCTAATTTGGCCTTGATCTTCGCCAGCTCGGCCTCCGCCTCGGCCAGGCTTTTCTCAGAGGCCTTGCGGTCCTGTGCCGCCTCCTTTGCCTTTTGCTCTATCTGCTTTGAGAGCTGAAGTTGCTTGATGAAGTCGTCAGGCAAACCTTGCTACCACCCGGTCGGTCATGACCATTATGTGATGGATATTCTCTACTGAATATTAATCAGCTTTCACAAGGATCAATTGCCAGAAAGCTTGAGGGTCTCAACGCTTGATAACATCTACGAACGCAACCCTCTCAAGTACAAGGTCCTGGAGCATTCCTAAGGGAACGGATGACACCTCCAACGGTCCGATCCCGAACCTTTTTGCCTTGGCGATGGTAAATCCGAGGACGCTGCTGTCCGGGGTGATGCGCCAGTCTCTCATCATATCATCACTGACCCCCCCATCAAAGGTAAGTATGGCGACATTCACATCCCCGGTCTTCACGCTCATCTTCGACATGGCCTTCGAGAGCTGACGCTCCCCAGAGGCATAGAGCAGGACCTCCATGGCAAAGGAGTCAGAGGAATTAGTACCATAATTGAAGGCCCTCTCAGCGTGATATACGGCCGACCCTATATGCTCTGCCCCACAGACAAGGTCCGCATCGAGACATAGGGCCTCATTCCCCAATCTGCTCTGGACATCCTTGATTAGAACAGATGGTTCTATTGCCCTCCCCCTTCCTCCACGAAGGTAGAAAGTTCGCATCATTGGATGACAAGCGGCAGGATTATATGACCGTTTTTATCTAACCTTTCCCCCGGGCCAGCGAACCCTTTTAGCAAAGGTTTAAAGTCACGGAGGGGTTTTGAGGTCATCCAGAGCAAATAATCATATTTCTAAGGAAGGTCACAAACATGTCATCCGACCGCGTAACCGTCAGGGCCCCGTCCACGATAGCCAACCTAGGCGCAGGCTTCGATGTTTTCGGTATTGCGCTCAAAGACCCCACGGACCTCATCGAGGCAAGGAGGACGAGCGAAAAGGGCGTCCGCGTTGAGAAGATAGAAGGGATAGGGGCGCATGCAGTGACCATCGAGCACACGAAGAACACGGCCGCCGTGGCCGCAGCAAAGGTGCTGGAGATGGGAAATGCGGACTTTGGTCTCACCATCACGATAAAGAAAGGCATCAGGCCATGCAGCGGGATGGGCTCCTCGGGGGCAGGGGCTGCCGGAGGTGCCTATGCGGCCAACCTCTTCCTTGAAAAGCCTTTGAGCATGGACAAATTACTGTATGCCGCCGCAAAAGGAGAGGAGGCCTCATCCGGGAGCTTCCACGCTGACAACTGCGGGCCGTCATTGTATGGCGGTTTCACCATCATACGTTCATATGACCCTCTGGAGATCGTCAGGGTGAACCCTCCAAAGAACCTTGGGATAGTGGCAGCCCTGCCTGGCTTCGCGGTGCCCACCAAGGAGGCGAGGAAGGTGCTCCCAAGGCATGTGGAGCTGAAGGACTTCATATTCCAGATAGGGCAGGCGTCATCGTTCGTGGCAGGCATGGCCTCGGGCGACCTCGACCTCGTGGCGAGGAGCGTCAAGGACAAGATCATCGAACCTGCAAGGGCGCCGCTCATCCCCCATCTTCGCGAAGCTGAGGAATCAGCAAAGAAGGCGGGGGCACTGGCATCTTTCCTCGGTGGTTCTGGGCCCTGCATATGTTCCTTCTTCGACCTTGAAAAGATGGACGGAACGGCCATTGGGGACGCCGTCCAGAGCTTCTATGAGAGCCGCGGGGTCGAATGCCTGTGCTGGATCACCACATGGGGCGAAGGGGTCAGGAAGGAATCCAGATGAACCATAGGGTCAGTTGCTTCGAGTGCAGGATGGATGTGGAGGACCCCTTCGTCGACAGCTGTCCCAGATGCGGCGGCCGTCTTACGGTCGACATCGACCTCAGGGCAATCGAAATAAGCTCTCCCAAGGAGCTAAGGTCCTATCCTATGGGCGTATGGCGCTATGCTCCGTTCCTGCCTGTCGACCCATCGAGGAAGGTCAGCCTCATGGAGGGCGGTACGCCCTTGTACAGATGCAAGGCGCTTGGCGAGCTCGTGAAGACCAAGGAGGTGATGGTGAAGTTCGAAGGTGCCAATCCCACGGGCTCTTTCAAGGACCGTGGCATGACGATAGGGGTCTCA
Organism: Methanomassiliicoccales archaeon; assembly: GCA_013415865.1. Classification (NCBI taxonomy): domain Archaea; kingdom Methanobacteriati; phylum Thermoplasmatota; class Thermoplasmata; order Methanomassiliicoccales; species Methanomassiliicoccales archaeon. The sequence continues at coordinate 409,772 of CP058896.1, read as the reverse complement.
AGAGCGGCAGAGCTGGGATGCAAGATAGTCGGCTGCGCATCAACCGGTAATACATCGGCATCCCTGGCGGCGTATGCGGCCAAGGCGAGGATGGATTGCATCGTGCTGCTGCCCTCAGGCAAGGTGGCGGCAGGTAAGCTCGCCCAGGCCATGTTCTACGGCGCTAAGGTCGTCATGGTCGATGGCAATTTCGACGACGCGCTCAAGGTCATAAGGGAGATGGGGGCGGCAGGTCATCTCTATGTCCTCAACTCGATAAACCCATATAGGCCCGAGGGACAGAAGACCATCGCGTTCGAGATCATGGACCAGCTTGATTTCCAGGTCCCGGACAGGGTGATACTGCCGGTGGGGAACGCGGCCAATATCTGGGCCGTCTACAAGGGGTTCATGGAGTGGCGCGAGATGGGATGGATCAACAGGGTCCCAAAGATGACGGGGGTCCAGGCCTCCGGTTCCGCCCCGATCGTCAAGGCATTCCTTGCAGGGAGCAAGGACTTTGTGCCCGAGGAAAGACCTGAGACGGTGGCGACCGCGATCAGGATAGGCAACCCCGCCTCGGGAAAGAAGGCATTGAAGGCGATATATGATACAGGGGGAACGGCCATCGACGTCACCGATGAAGAGATCCTGGCAGCACAGAAGTTGCTCGGTCGCCTGGAAGGCATAGGTGTGGAACCGGCCTCGGCCGCGAGCATAGCTGGTCTGATAAAGTTGAGGGAGATGGGCGAGATCGATGGGGACGAGAGGGTGGTCTGCGTGTGCACAGGCCATGTCCTTAAGGACCCCGACACCGTGATGAGGTCATGTGAAGGTATCATCCAAGCAAAGGCGGACATGACCTCGGTCCTCCGGGCCATAGGACACGCACCACCAAAATTGTAAAGCCTTATAACATCGACAAAACCATTAAGTGGCAGTATCGGGGAAGGAAATGGAACAGAGGAGACGTTTTAAAACCTACATACATGGGTTTGATGAGAACATCTCCGGAGGCATCCCGGAGGGCAACGTCGTTCTCATCGCGGGCTCAGCTGGCACCATGAAATCGTCAATAGCCTACCATATGCTCTTCAGGAATGCCGTCCACGAGGGCATACCTGGTCTATATGTATCCTTGGAGCAGAGCAGGCCGAGCCTCCTGAGACAGATGCACAATCTCGGGTTCGTCGAAGGGACGAAAGGGAAAGTGGAGATCCTGGACCTGGGCCAGCTGCGCCTCAAGACAGAGGGCGATGAATGGCTGGACACCTTCAAGTTCGCCATCGAGGAATCGAAGAAGAGAATGAACTACCAGCTCTTGGTCATCGACTCCCTTGGGGCGCTCAACCTGATCGCAAAGTTCCCTGAGCCAAGAGAGAACATTTTCAGGCTTTTCGAGTGGTTGAAGAGCATGGACCTTACCACTTTCATCATCTGCGAGATGCCGGTCGGGGCCTTCTCATACTATGGCGGTAAGGACGAGGATTTCCTGGCCGATGGCATCTTGCATTTGAAGATGGTCGAGGTCGGGGAGACGGACGTGCAAAGGAGGCTGAGATGCGTGAAGATGAGAGAGACAGAGCATTCCAGCACCCACTATTCGTTCTATTACAAGGACAAGAACTTTTTTGTCACCAGGGCGATATCGGACTTCTAAAAATCGGATATGGAGGTCTGCTTATGCACCTTTTTCTGACCTCCTTCCTCCGCGTTGCCATCGTTCACACGGCTTATATCCATAGGGCCCTCTTTTGATGTTTCCAATGGCCCCCCGACCTGTTCCTTAAGGTTCCGGGCGAGAGTCTCCCCGATGCCGATGACATTGGCCAGGGCCCTGACGTCCGCTTTTGATATCGCCTCGACCGTTGTGAAACCCTTATTATACAACGATCTTGCTCGCACTCTTCCGATACCCTTCAACCTTACAAGGTCCAGAAGCTCAGGTCTTATTCCATGTTCCATCCTTTTCATGAGGTCCGTGAGGACAGGATAGGCCTCCCGGTTGAATATGCCAGCTAGCTCTCTCATAGAATACAAGAGCCATTTTGCCAGCTCCACCTTGTTCCTCAGGTCGCCGGGGCCGATCCCCATCACATCGAGTATCTTTTCTTCATCCGTCTCCTCGATCCATTCTTCAAGAGTCATGGCGGTCTTGAACTCGGACAGGAAGAAATCGTACTCATCATCCTCGGGGATATCGCAGAGCAGGTCCTTGCACCTCTTTGACACGAGCACCTCGAGCCATTCCAGGTCATTCTTCCTCGCGTAGATGTTCGACATATCGGGGGTCGCGCAGACCGCATGTAGGAAGCCGAAGTGGCCCATGCCCCTTTCATACCTTCTCAGTGAATCACGGAGCTTTACCGCGGTCAACGGGTCGATGTAAAGGTCGCTGACCCTCTGGCCGAAGAAGGTGGCCCTGTAATCATCACCATCCACGACGATCATCCCCTCCTTATGTAAGAAGGAGATGATATCGCGGGCGACATCCTCGATCTCGGATATGTCAGATTGATGGGCGAAAAAAGTGGACGAGAGGAACTCCATCAAAGAGCTCCACGACCTCGCCGTCTCGGTCGCAATGCTCGAGAGAACATGACCTCTTAGGACGGTCTCCTGTCCAAGTTTCGAGAATACGTCCTCTGGCTCTGCCAAAAGGTAATTGTCAAAGATAAAGCTCGCATCATCCTCGTTCTTCGCAATGACGATCGCCTCGCCCTCGGTGTCATATCGCGGACGCCCGGCCCGTCCGCACATCTGCTTTATCTCCATGACAGGGATCGGCACATAGCCCCCCTCCTCGAACCTTTGGACGTCCCGGATTATGACCCTTCTCGCGGGAAGATTGATGCCGGCGGCCAAGGTGGGCGTGGCAATGATGATCTTTATCCTCCCTTTCTTGAAATTCGACTCCACATATCGGCGCTGCTCGTGGGTGAGCCCGGCATGATGGAAGGCCACTCCTTTCTTGAGGCAAGATCTCAATGTTGCCGCAATCGATGTGCGCTCCCCTTCTCCCTCGATCTCCTTCAGTTCTCCCTCCTCTGGGGCCCCCACGGCCAGCTGCCCCATGAGCTTGGCGTACTTCGAGGCCATCGATTCCGTAGACCTCCTGGTGTTGACGAAGACCAGGCATTGTCCCCCGCTCGACAATGAATCCTTGACCAGGCTCCAAACGGGGTCCTCCTCCAATGGGACCTTCTTCTTCGAGTTGTCCGTGAAACGTATGACCCCATCGGTAAAGACCCCTTCCTTCAGCTTAACAGGTCTCCATCCGCTTGAAACATGCTCTGCATGGAGCCAGGCCGCAAGTTCTAATGAGTTGCGGACCGTGGCCGACAATGCGATTATCTGGACCTTGGGGCCGAACCGCATGAGCTTCGCCAATGTCACCTCGAGCGTTGGCCCCCTCTCAGGGTCGTTGATGAGGTGCACCTCGTCCGCTACCACCAGGGATATCGACGATAGCCATTCCCCCCGGTGTCTCAGGAGGGAGTCCGCCTTCTCCGAGGTCGCCACTATTATATCGGCATTCCTCAGGTGTTTATCTGGTTCATCATAGTCGCCTACCGACATGCTCACCTTTATGCCCAGGGCCTCGAACTTCTTCAGGTCCTCGAATTTCTCTGCCGCCAGGGCCCTCAGGGGGACGATGTACATCACCTTCCCTCCTTTCTCAAGGACATGCTTGGTGGCTGCCAGATAACCTATAAGGGACTTACCAGAGGCGGTCGGGACGGCAACGACCAGGTTCTTCCCGGACAACGCGATCGGGACCGACGTCACCTGCGGTGGATAGAGCTCGGTTATGCCATCTTCCTTGAGCACCCCCATCACGCCCGGTGATAGGCCCAGTTCTTCCAACCTCATTTACCGTTCACCGACCGCCTGTCACCCTAATATTCTTGCCGCTGCCTCACTGGGACATGTTGTGAAAGATTTTCGCATGATACGGCAGAATGCATGCTGGCTAATTATCTTTCCCGCTGATGGTTAGGGATAACCTTATCTAGCGGTGCCTGTATGAGTCGTTGTTAGTGTACCTATTTAAGGTAAGCAGGAATGAACTATGGTCGATGAGATGAAGAAGGAGGGGGAGCAGGTACCGGACGTGGATATCTGGATCCAGTCGCAGACCTTTGAGTCCACCGCCGATATCAAGATCCCGGAGAAGCTCGCTGACCAGGTGATCGGGCAGGACGCAGCGGTCGAGGTCGTCAAGAAAGCGGCCGAGCAGAAGCGCCATGTCATGCTGATAGGTGAACCAGGGACGGGCAAGTCAATGCTCGCTAGGTCCATGACCGAATACCTTCCCAAGAGCGAGCTGCAGGACATTATCGCGTATCACAACCCTGACGATGGGAACGAACCAAGGATCCGCATAGTCCCTGCCGGGAAGGGGAAGGAGATTGTGAACGCACAGAAGGCCGAGGCCGCGGCGAGGAAAAGGCAGAGATCCTCGATGGTGTCGTTCATAATAATGATGGTCATAATGCTGACTGTCGCGATGTTCATCATCTACGCGAGCATCGACATACTGCTCGTCGGCATCATAGCGGCGGCGTTGATCTTCTTTGCAACAAGGTATACTGGCCAGCGCCAGGAGAACTACAATGTCCCAAAACTGCTGGTCGGCCATGACCCATCCGATCCAGCACCTTTTGTCGATGCCACCGGGGCCCATGCTGGCGCGCTGTTAGGGGACGTGAAGCATGACCCCTTCCAGAGCGGCGGCCTGGAGACGCCGGCACATGAGCGCTTGGAGGTAGGTGCGATACACAAGGCCAACAAGGGCGTCCTGTTCATAGATGAGATAAACATGCTGCGGATGGAGTCCCAACAGTCATTGCTCACAGCGCTCCAGGAGGGCAAATTCCCGATCACCGGTCAGAGCGAACGCTCATCCGGTGCGATGGTCAAGTCGGAGCCTGTGCCATGCGATTTCATCCTTGTTTGTGCAGGAAACCTCGATGCGATGTCTGGAATGCATCCTGCCCTGAGGTCACGCATAAGAGGTTACGGTTACGAGGTCTACATGAGGTCCACCATGGACGACACCCACGAGAACCGGGAGAAGCTCGTCAGGTTCGTGGCGCAGGAGGTCTCCAAGGACAAGAAGATCCCGCACTTCGACAAGTTCGCGGTAGCTGAGGTCATAAAGGAGGCCCAGAGGCGTGCAGGAAGAAAAGGGCAATTGACATTAAGGTTAAGGGAGCTGGGCGGACTGGTCCGCGTGGCGGGAGACATCGCCCGGGAGAGGAACGCCCCGATCGTCACCCAGGAACACGTCATCGCCGCGAAGGCGATCGCCAAGAGCCTGGAGCAACAGATAGTAGACCGTTATATCCAGGCGAGGAAGCAGTACAGGACCTTCGGGGTCGAGGGGGAGGCGGTCGGCGTCGTGAACGGTCTGGCCGCGATGAACTCGGAATCGTCGATGTCCGAGCTCTCGGGCATCGTGCTCCCTATCGTCGCCGAGGTAACCCCGGCGCAGACAAAGAACGGCGGCACAATAATAGCCACTGGAAAGCTAGGGGAGATAGCCAAGGAGGCCGTCCAGAACGTCTCGGCGGTGATCAAGAAATACACAGGCGAGGACATAAGCAACCACGACGTGCACATACAGTTCATCGGGACCTATGAGGGCGTGGAGGGCGACTCCGCGTCTATCTCCATCGCAACGGCCGTGGTGTCGGCCCTGGAGGACGTTCCAATAGACCAGTCCGTGGCGATGACGGGGTCTTTGAGCGTCAGGGGGCAGGTCCTACCTGTCGGGGGCGTCACGGCGAAGATCGAGGCGGCGGCCGAGTCAGGCATAAAGAAGGTCATCATCCCGAAGGCCAATCTCAATGACATCGTGCTCGACAAGAAGTATGTCGGAAAGATCGAGATAATCCCTGTCTCGACGATGAGGGACGTCCTCGAGCACGCTCTTGTAGGAGGCTCGAAGAAGGAGGGTCTCCTGAAAAAGCTGGCCGATCTGCCTGAAAAACTGGTGGGGATGCCTACAAAATCGCCGGTCGTGAACTAGGACAGAAACAATTTTCCTGATTTTCCTTTCTCTTACGCCACCCATCACATTTTTATCACACCTGACGTATGATATGACAGTATGGCATCTAGGCCGAAGAAAAAGGACTGTCTGCTCCTGGGCAGGTTCCAGCCATTTCACAAGGGGCATCTTGAGGTCGTGAAGGAGATCTTGCGGGACTGCGATGACCTGATCATAGGCATCGGCAGCGCACAGTATTCCCACACCCTTGATAACCCCTTCACAGCAGGCGAAAGGCATCTGATGATATCAAGGGCATTAAGGGACGAAGGCTACAGCAATTATTTCCTGGTGCCGATAGTGGACATCAACAGGTATGCGATCTGGACCTCGCACGTCGTCTCAATGGTCCCACCCTTCCAGAAGGTCTATACCAACAATCCGTTGACCAGGAGGCTGTTCGAAGAGGACGGTTATGAGGTGGCATCGTCTCCTATGTTCAACCGCTCCCTTTATTCCGGCACCGAGATCAGAAGAAGGATCGCCTCTGGGGAAGATTGGAAGCATCTGGTGCCGAGGGCGGTGGCCGAGGTGATCGAGGAGATCGACGGCGTGAGCAGGCTCAGGGACCTGTCACCGCAGCCAAGGAGGGAGGTCGATGAGTCCGGAGCAGGAATTGGGGAGGATTCTTAGAGAGAAAAGGCTGACCATCGCCATCGCAGAGAGCGTGACAGGGGGGCTCGTCGGGGACATAGTGACGAACGTCCCAGGTTCTTCGAGGTACTTCGAAGGCGCGATAACGACCTATTCCGACGGATCAAAGATCAAGCTCTTGAAGGTAAAGGAAGCCACCCTTCGATGCTATGGGGCAGTGAGCGAGGAATGCGCCAGGGAGATGGCAGAGGGCGTGAGAGAGGCATTTGGCGCATCTATCGGAATATCGGTCACGGGCATAGCTGGCCCCACCGGTGCCACCTTCGGCAAGCCCGTTGGCCTGGTGTGCTTTGCCTATTGCAACGGCCCGGTCTGCATCACAGAGAAGAAGACCTTCTCAGGAGGAAGGATGGACATCAAGAGGGCGGCGGCCGAACACTTGATCTCTTTCGCATTGGAGGCCCTAAAAGAGGATTGACGTTCTCGGACGCCAGTCCACCTTCAAAAGGATTATCTACATTATAAATCGATGGATGTCCTGGCGAGGTCGTGGGATGGGAGCTCCACGGGGACGGATACCGACAGGCGTAGCGGATTTCGACAGCATCATCAAGGGGGGTATGCCGCCAGGCTCGGTCGTGCTGTTGCTCGGCGACCTGGGCGCAGGTCAGAACGAATATGTCATAACCTCCGCGGCAAAGCTGAGCATTGTGAAAGAATCACCGGAGAGCGCGACGTTCTACCTCGGCTCGATGCTGAGAGAGAAATTGATGCCGGACAAGATATGTTACGTCACTTTCTCAAGGTCGAAAGAGGACATCCTCCAGGAGATAAAGATGTCCTTTAACTCCGATTTCTATGAATCATTCGCCAAGAACGTCATCTTCAAGGACTTTTCCAACAGCTACTTCCGCCAGACCCTTGTACCAAGGGGATGGACGGGAGAGGGAGCGTCAGCATTGTTCAGCAATAACGGCGAAGAGAATCTCTTGGAAGGGCTCGTGACATATCTCGACGAGAATGCCAAGGGGAACATGGTGATAATAGACTCGCTCACTGACCTCCTGCTCTCGACCAAGATCGAGGTCCAAGACCTGATAGCGGTGCTCAAGGGCATGCAGAGGATATCGAAGAAGTGGGGAGGGGTCATCTATCTATTGATGACGAAGGACGTCGTTGACGAGAAAAAACAGAGGATGATAATGGACTCGGTCGACGGGGCATTGGTCTTCGAATGGAGCAAGGTCGGTACCTCATCAAGGAGGCAGCGGTACATTCACGTGGAGAAATTCATGAGCATCCTACCGCACTTGGACAAGGAACGCGTGGCGAGGTTCGCCACTACGGTGACAGCCCAGAGCGGGCTGGTCGTCATCGATACAGAGAGGATCGCGTGATACTATGGAAAGGGTCAGGACAGGAGTGGAGGGGCTGGACAGCATGCTCGAAGGGGGTGTGCCGAAGGGCGAGACCTTCGTGGTCATGGGCTCTTTCGGTACCGGAAAGACAACGTTTGGTCTCCAGTTCTTGAACCAAGGGCTTTCCCAGGGAGAAAAAGGCATCTACATCTCATTAGAGGAGGACCAGGAGTCCATCTTGTCAGATGCGGCCTCTCATGGATGGGACCTGAGACCATACATCGACTCGCAGAAACTTTACATAGTCAAGCTCGAACCCAACGACGCCAAGTCCACCATTTCCCGGATCAAGAGCGAGCTTCCCGACTTCATCAGGTCCTTCGGTGCGTCCAGGATAGTCGTCGATTCGATCTCCCTGCTAAACATGCTCTTCGACACCGAGCACGAAAGAAGGGCTAACATGTTCAACCTGTCCCAAATGATCAAAAAGGCGGGCGCCACCTGTCTGATGACGGCCGAGGTCAAGGACGACAATCCCTTGGCGTCGAGGGATGGCCTTGTGGAGTATGTATCCGATGGGGTCATATCCCTCCGTTATGAGGAGAGACATGACAAGAACGAGCTTCAGCTGTCGCTCCGCATCATCAAGATGAGGAGGACCAAGCACTCCAGAAGGATCACTCCTTACCAGATAACTAATGGCGGCATCGTTGTGCATGAGGGCGCCGAGATGCTATGATGATAATTGCAAAAACAATTAATCTCAGATCCTGATTATCGCCAGGTGCCATGATGGAGCTCTACCGCGAGGGCAAGGTCAAGAGGGTCTGGATTGTAGATGAGGATACTTTGGAGTTCGAATTCACGGACCGGATCTCAGTGTTCGACAAGATCATCCCGACGGACATACCTTTCAAGGGAGAGACCCTGTGCAGGACCGCGGCCCATTGGTTCAAGCTCTGCGAGGAGGCGGGGATAAAGACCGACTTCAAGCAATTGGTCGCTGGCAACAGGATGAGGGTCGAACGTGTGGAAGTGATCCCCGATTATTCCAAATTGAACAATAGCACTGTCAACTATCTGATCCCCCTGGAGTTCATCTGCAGACATTATAATGCCGGTTCCTTGAACGACCGGATAAGGAACGGGGAGGTGGCCCCGGAGCAGCTAGGCTTCCCCAAAGGTCACATGCCATCCTATGGGGAGAAGCTTCCAAAGATGTTCTTCGAGACAACAACGAAATTAGAGGAGACTGACAGGAACCTCACGACCGAGGAGGCGATCAGGATCTCTGGCCTTACCCCTGATGAATATTACCACGTCTTCGAAGTGATCAAGGTCATCGACGGGATCATTGCAAGAGAGGCGGGTTCCAGAGGGCTGATCCATGTCGACGGTAAGAAGGAGTTCGCGTATGACAGGATGAGGAGGCTCATGGTCGTGGACACCTTCGGGACCGCGGACGAGGACCGCTGGTGGGACGCAGAGATGTACCGCCATGGCAAAATGGTGGAGCTGTCAAAGGAGATGGTCCGTCAGTACTACCGCGATATCGGATATCATGAGAGGCTCATGAGGGCCAGAAAAGCAGGGGCCGACGAGCCGGAAATCCCCCCGCTGCCCGCAGAGATGGTCGAGAAGGTCAGCGCACTCTATATCGATATGTATGAGAGGCTGACCGGACAGAGGTTCCGTTGAACCATCACAGATAACCACCTAAGGGGAATGCTGCCGTTCTGAGCGGAGAGGTCATCAAAGGCCTCGGCCGCCCGACGAGCTCGGTCCGCAGCCCCTCATCATAGGAGTAAACAAGGTAATAGTTCAGCCAATAGTTGTTGAACTCCAGCAACCTCATCCTGGCGCTGTCCGCATGTGCCTTAGGGACATAGACGACCAGCCGACATTTGTTCACAAGGACGACATAGTACTCCCACATGCGTTTCTTCGATGCCCAAGAGACCTCTGTCTCTATGAACTCCATACCTACCAGATAGCCGTTCTCGATGACCTTGATCACACCGCGTCCTTCGCCGTCCACGAAGAACTTGGTCTCTGCCTCTGGGAAGATGGACCTGAAATCCTTTCTGATCTCCGGCATGATCTTATGCGCCAAGCGCTCGATGGTCGACATTGTCTGAAATCCAATTAGGGCAGGCATCAGTATATCAAGGAATGCTCTAGAACGGTGTAAGTTTTGATGGTTTATACGATCTATGATAATTCGACACGTATCAGTTCCAACAAAAGGGCACCATCATTGGTCTGATGGGGTCGGTCCAATGTCGCAGGTCATATTATTGATGGCCTGAGACCCGTCTTCATTGTCGACCACGTCATCGTCGACGCTAACCCCTCACCTAGGTCCGAACGATGTCTGATAGGGCCCTCGTCATTGTCCAAGAACCTTAGTCAAGCATCACCTCTACTAATCTCTGGCCTTCAGGGCAATCTATGTCATTGCAAAGCTTTACTATCCTCCCCTTCATGCCCTTTTCTAGGCCAGGAGGATGACATAGCAGATATTTCTCACACCCGAGGTTCTTGCATCGGGCCCCCTCAATGGAGATGGTGGAGCCATCCACGGCGGCCTTCTTGCTGATAACCGCCCTTATCGGGACGCGTTCGACCTCGACCACCCGGACACCGTCCTCATGGATCTTGCATTCGTGATGGACATCCCTTTTACCTTTTATCTTGTAGAGCCCCCCAACGTCCAGATTGAAGCATACTGCCTTCAGCTTGCAATCCCTGCATTCTGTCAGAGGCCCGCGATAGATGAACTTCGCACCCTCCTTCGCCTGTCTCTCTCCGATTAATGTGATTATGACCATCTATTCTCACCTCTCTCATTTCGATCCCTCAGATAACCTGTGTGATCGTAGCGATCTTCTCTGCGGCCTCTGGGGTCAGGCCCATGCCAAGTATGGTGAACCTGTCCTTCCGCACCTTGTTTGCTGTGACCAATGCCTGAATGACCTGCTCCTTGGTGATCCCTAATTCTCTGGCCGTCGTTGGAGCGCCGATCTTGATCAGCGCATTCCTGATGCGTTTCCAGTCCCCACCATGAAGATACATCATCATGATACAACCGACCCCGCATTGTTCTCCATGCAGGGCCTTCCCTGGCGCGATCAGGTCCAATGCATGGGAGAACATATGCTCAGAACCGCTGGTCGGTCTGGAGTTCCCCGCAACGCTCATGCTTATCCCTGAGATGATGATCGGCCTGATGGCTATCCAGACGCTCTCTTCAAGCCCAGGTCTTATCAGGTCTGCATTCTCGATCACCGTCTCGGCAGTATAGCTTGCAAGAGCATAGGCCGAGCGGCTGAAGCTTTCGTTCCTCAATCTCTTGGCGAACTCCCAATCCATAAGGGCCGTCGAGTTGGAGATGACATCCGCACATCCTGCCGCTAATAGGCGGAAGGGCGATTGGACTATGACCTCGGTGTCCGCTATGACGCCCAATGGGACCTTCGCATCCATCGAGATAGGTCCCTTATTGTTTTTAATTGACGCTCTTCCTGAGGCGATGCCATCATGAGATGCCGAGGTAGGTATGGATATAAATTCCAGGTTCATTTCCTTGGCGGCCATCTTTGCAAGGTCTATCTTGCTTCCACCCCCCACTCCTAATAAAAAGTCGGGCTTCACATCCTTCGCCGCCTGGATAACCTTCTTCAAGTTCTCGTCGGTGGCCTCACCTACAAGTATCTCATGCACATCGTACCCTTCCCTCACAAGGCCATCCTTTATGGTCTCTCCCGCCGCCTTTATTGTTTTTTGCCCGGCCACCATCAAAGCGGTCCCTGACAGTGCAAAGTCCTTGCAGACCTGGGGCACCGATCTTATGACGCCGTGACCGACAAGGACGTTCCTTGGAAAAACCATTGAGCGAGCCTTGGTGAAGTCACCTTCTTCCATCAAAGCACCCTGAACAACTCCATATGAAGGTCTTCATTGATGTAGTTATTGGTGAGGCCCTTAAAGCCTGGCCTCGATAAAACATACCATCTTTGTTTAAGTGAAAACATGCTCAATGGCAGTTCAGAATGAAAATGAGAAAGCAACTCGGGCGGGGCGCAAGGTGGAACATATTTTTCGGAGGAGAATAGGGGGAATGAGCTCCTGTCCCGAGTGCTGTCAAAAGTGCTGATATTTGGTCCTATATTTATACTATGTGATTCCAAAAGTTATCAGTATTAATAATATCTATAATAAATTAAATAAATAAAAATATATACTGGCTATCATCAAATCAAAATAAATAAATTTAAGGTGTTGATTCTTATAATACACAATTATTCACATTTAATAATCCGTGCAAAATCGGTATTTCACGAACACGGCCTTCTGAAGCCTGGCCTCCTGCTCATCGAATTATTCTTTGAAGAATCTATACCTCGAATGATTCCATCGATAACGCTCATAAACATGTTCTATCATTTCTATCCACGATAGGAGGTCATCTTTGCCGGATAGGATAAAGGTCCTAATGGTCGAGGATAACGTCGATCACATCGAGCTTTGTATGGAATACCTATCGACCAATGATTTCTATATCGATCCGGCAAAGAGCGGAAAAGAGGCCTTGATGAAATTGAAGGCCTCGAGGTATGACATAATCGTCCTGGACTATAGGCTTCCAGATGCGACAGGAGCACAGCTGCTGAAGCAGATACGGTCGTTCGATCAGAGCACACCGATCATATTCGTGACCGCGATGGATGACCCCGACATAAGCTTCCAGGTGCTGAAGAGCGGCGCCTCAGATTATGTGCCGAAAACATTCCAATACTATGAAAAGCTCAAAGATAGGATCCTTGAGAACCTCGAGCATCACAACAAGATGAAACAGGTATAATCAAATCGAACGATCATTTCTCCCCACAGGGGCATCGTGCATGTTGGTCGTCGCGCTCAATGGCAGTCCACGCGAAAAAGGTAACACTGAGATATTGATCGAGACCGCCTTGGGCGCAGCGAGGGTGATAGGCGCGGAAACGATGAGGTTGGACATCGCAAAGCTTAGGATCGAAGGATGCCGCGAATGCGATGGCTGCCGTGAAAAAGGCCACTGCGTGATCGAAGATGACATGGCAATGGTCTACGATCTCATTGAAAAGGCGGACTCTCTCATCGTAGCTACCCCCATCTTCTTCTCAGGCCCTTCCAGTCAACTTAAGAAGGCAATAGACAGATGTCAATGCATCTGGGTGTCCGGTCCAATAAGAAAAGGAAGGAGGGCGGCCATATTTGCTGTGGGAGCTGACCCTAAGGCGAACTTCAGGAATACGGTCTCAGAGGTCAGATCCTTCCTCAATACCATTGGGTTCAGGTCAGATTTCGAGCTTCTGGTCCCGTCGGTGTTCAAGAAGGGCGAGATAAATGAAAGGAAGGAAGCTCTGGAAAGGGCAGCTGACATCGGAAGAGAGCTAGCATCAGATTGAACGCCCCTCCCTGCATTCCATGTCCATCATCCGTACTTTATTCAACAACGAACCGAAGGTCCTTTGGACCAGCACGAGCCCTGCGATGACCGCGATAAGATAGAGCACCGTGGAACCCGTGATCTCTCCAGTTATTGCCAAGAGATTGAAGACCCCGTGAAGCAGCACCGCCAGAAGGTAGTATGGAATGATGCTATGGAACCTACCTGGCCTACCTAGAAGCCCCCTTGACAACCCCAATCCCAGGATCGCGCTGGCGCTTGCGTGAAGGGCCGTTGAGGTGAGCGCCCTTGCCACGGCGGTCCCCACAAAGACACTGAACCCGACGGACAGCGCATCCACCTCGTACAATATGTTCTCAAAGGCAGCAAACCCCAGGCCTACAGCCGCCCCGTAGACTATGCCATCCTCAAGCTCTCTGATCCTTGCCCTCATGCCAAAGATGCCAAGGCCTTTGGTCATCTCCTCGACCAGGGGCGCCACCACGCAGGCTATGATGAAAAGCTGCATGTCCGGGTCTTTGAGGTCCAATGACCAGAATGGCCTGGTGAATATCCCACCATCTGAATAGAGCACTGTCAGGACGACCGTCTCTATCACGATGGCGAGACCTAAGGTGAAGAAGGCCCCCAACAGAAATGCACGCATCACCGAGGGCAGCGTCTCCCTGTCACAGGTCTCGGCATTCCTTATCCAAAGGGCATACAATATCGGAGGGGACACGGCCGCGAACAGCACTAGGACGATGTCGAGCATGGACAAGGCCATGCTTTTACCCATTGGAACCGCCAAGATATATCATTTGGGCCTCTTTTATCGCAAGCTTCTCTTCCTCGTCCCTTTCCATGTCATTCAATTGAACCACCCTCTTCCTAAGGATGAAGAACAAAATGAAGGTCATGGCACCGAGCACTATGGTCGAGGACACGAGCAGGAATGTGCTTATATCAAAGATCTCAGAGTAAGAGGCGACAAGATTGAAAAAAGCATGCAAGGTCACAGCAAGGATGTAAAATGGCAACCATATGGCATCGTTTCTTTGCCTTTTCGATCTTGCGACCCCATAGCCCAATATCCCGGTGAATGATGCGTGCGCAAACGCCGCGGTCAACGACCTTACCCCCACCAGCAAAATGGCCATGAACAGCCCCTCAAAGGCTGCAGTAATGCCATATAACAAGTTCTCTACGGTGGCGAAGCCCAATCCGACCGAAACACCTAGGACAAGGCCAGATGCGAGCCTATCGAGCCTGCTCTTGAAAAGCAACAGGCAAGCGCCCTTCATGGCCTCTTCCGCGATCGGCGCAGCTATCACCGCCGTCATGAGCATCACGGCCGGACCGTCCGGGTCATCTGATAGGATGACAAATGGGATCACGATCATTAGTGTGAGCATGGCCCCGCCGATGACCCCTAGCGAAGCGCCAGTCAAAAATGCCTTCACCACGTCCGACCTCTCGACCGGCTGGTAAGTCTCCGCCTTGGTGAACCACCAAAGGTACAGCAGAGGTGGGAGCACCGACAGCGTAACAATGACCGGGAGGTCGGTATACCAGGTCAAAGGTCCCCCTCGCAGATCGTCACGGTCGATGGCCACCGTCTCCCGATCTCGGCCGAGAGCCTCATCCTCAACCGACCCTCTTGACCAGATGCGACATTACAGTTGGTGAGAAAGGGTCTAGGATCGCACCGACCGCACCGATCTCCCTGATCTTGTCCAGGGCCTCGTCCGTGATACCTCCTCCCGCCATCACGTCGACACCCTGTCCGAGCGCGCGGAGCACAATGTCCTCTCCGGAATATTTTTTCTTTCCAAGTGACCATAGGTCCATGATGGCGACCTTGCGATATCCATAATCCTTCAGTTGTCTAACGGCCTCTTCTATCTTCAGGGGGTTGTCCTTCTCTTTGCCCCAAACGATTTTCTTAGAATGGCAGAGACAGGGTATGCAACGGTCCGTCATCTCGACCACCTGCTCGAAGATCTTTATAGACGGCATCGCCCACGAGCAAGCGATCACTTCCCAGGCCCCGAGGGTGAAACAATCATAGACATCGTGTTCACTCCTTATCCCAACATCAAGGCTTATCTCCGCTTTACGTTTCATCAACCTCTGGAGCTCGTTCACCCTGGGGTTCCCTGTCACGGTCCCCGTCACATCGATGATGAACGCCTCTTTGGCCTGGTAGGCCTCTTTCATAGCGGCGTTCCAATAATCTTTGAACGGGGCAACGTCCGGACCCTGCACCAACCTGTCCGTCCAAGAGATGCTCGTGACCAGCGCGTCCCCCGAGATATCATCCCAGATCACAGGCATCATAGGGAGGGTCCTAAATTTTTTTGACGGAATGACATCCTTCTCCCACGTGAAGGCCATGTATTCCTCCCAATTGCTGAACTCCAGCGGTACTGCCACACGCCTGCACTTATGGCAGATGAATGTACCATCGTCATTGTCCAGTTGGGCCATGGGGCCACCTATCAGGACCCTCTCCTCTATGTCGTGGCTAAGACAATATGGGCACACCCTGATGCGTTGTTCCCTATTCTCACCGTTATCCATCTCTTCCCCTCACCCTGATACGTTCAAGGGAACATGAAGCTCATCGCATCATCGAGCGCTCGGACGGCGTATGTGTTATTCAACGCGTCCTCGGGGCGGGTCATGCCCGGTATTATATGTGATAGCACCATATCAAATCCCAGAAGGTTGACGAACACCTTGAAGAACTTGGTGTTCTCGTAATTGTATATCTTATCTCCATCCTTCAGACCACATGTCAATATCGTGACGGCCAGCTTCCCCTTGGGGACAAGACTCCCCGGCCTTCCTGAGGGATCAGGCTGGAACAGGCTATACAGTCTATCGATGAAGCACTTGGTCTGACCGGTCTCCGCGCCCATATATATAGGTGAACCAAGTACCACGACGTCCGATGACATGATGCTCTCTTTGACAAGGGTCATATCATCTTCGATACTGCAGACCCCGGTACCTCTGCACGACCTGCACCCTTTGCACCCGGCGATCTTCATCTCAGCTATGAAATGCCATGACACTTCGGCACCCTTCTCTTCGCATCTCCGTGCCAGCTCTCCAAGTATCTTCGCCGTGTTCCCGTTCCTGTTGGGGCTTGAGCAGATGAAAAGGACCTTCATCATGTCACCCTCTTCACAATATCAAGGAGGAACGCATGAGGGCCCGATAAGGGTTGGGGCGGTCTTATCAGCCCCTCAATCCACAGGCCCGGCGCATTCATTCTCAAAGTCCAGCCCCCTTCCAGGTCTCATCGTCATCACTACAAGGAAGCCTAGGAACGAGAAAATGATCCCTGCGACCCAGGTCCAAATATATCCATCCTCCCCGGTCAAGGTCATCGGGCCAACATCGATGGTGTAGCTGGCCATGATCACCGATGCAAAGACCGGCCCGATCGACCCGCCCACGACCCGGAATAGCGTGTTCATGCCAGAGGCGATACCGAACTCCTCTCTCGGTGATGCCATGGCGACGACACTGATCAACGATACCATCGCACATCCGAACCCTGATCCGCTTACGAACATCGAGGCCATGATCTCCAGCTCTGAACCATGGAAGAAGATCAGCATGGCATAGCCGGCCGAGACCAGTGCCAATCCTGCCATCAAGATCCTGTCCGCGCCGATCTCCTTCGAGAACTTGCCGACAAGTGGTGCCACTATCAGCTGCGCGATGGCGCTTGGGAACATGTAAACACCGACCGTGAAGGTGTCCTTGAGGCCCAGACCTCCCGCGATATCAGGGGCCATAAGGAAGAACGGCAGGGTCTGGAACATCATGAACATGCTGAGTCCGATGAACAGGGCGGCAAAGTTCGCACCAGCTATCCCTCTGCAGGACATCAGTCTCATCGAGACTATCGGGTTCGGGATCCTCCTCTCGAGCGCCACAAAGGAGGTCAAAAGGAGCAGAGATAGCACCAAGGAACCTATGAACAGCCAGCTGCCCCATCCCCATTCTTCGCCCTGGGTAAGGCCGAAGAGCAGCGTAAAAACACCCCCCGCCAAAAGGAGGGTACCTGCATAATCGAGCTTCACGGACACCCTCACGGACGATTCCTTGATGGTCAAATACACTACCACGGTCATGAAGGCCATCAACGGCCAGACGATATCGAAGGCCGTTCTCCAATCATAATTGGACACGACCCATCCTCCTCCCAGCAGACCTATGCTCACACCGACGGAGAACATCGCACTTATGATTCCTATCGCCATCGGGACCATTCTACGGGGGAAGGTGTCCCGAACGATACCGAACGCGAGCGGGAATATGCCCATGCCTATCCCTTGGATGGCCCTGAACATTATCAGTGAGGGTATCGACCATGAGAAGGCGCATCCCATCAATCCCGCGACGTACGCGATCATCGACAGTATCATGACCTTCTTCTTTCCGTACATATCCCCCAAACGCCCAAGGAGGGGGGTCGCCACCGCTCCAACGAGCAGATATGCCGACATTATCCATGATACCCATTCCGCGTCCTGAGGATACTCCATCGCTATCCCTGGGAGCGCAGGCACCAGCATGATCTCTATGAACATGACCATCATGGCCATGGAGGCCAGCAGTAAAAGGATGATCCCATTTCCCTTTATGTTCAGACCTTCCTTTTTAGGACCTAGGTTCGACATAGTTCCATCCTCGCAGCAAGCGATGGAAGGCTCTCAAAATCGAGACCATATTTAAGTCTTGACAATTTTTTATAGATATTTTATTAGTCGCTTCACTCATCTCACATCTCCATGTCCATCGCGCTTGTGATCGGCGGCAGCGGGCTGTTGGGGCGCTCTCTTGTGCGACAGCTCAGGGCAGAAGGGGACGAGGTCCATTGGACATACAGCTCCTCGAAGGGGAGCGATGAAGAAGGAGGATTGCATCTTGACATCAGGATCAACGATGCGGTCGAAACGGTCATTTCATCCCTTCGTCCAGACCATGTCTATCTCTCAGCCGCCATGACGAACGTTGACCAGTGCGAAAGGTCGCCGACGACCGCTTGGGAGGTGAACGCCGTCGGGACGATGAATGTGGCCAAGGCATGTTCCAAGACCGGTGCGAAGCTCCTTTACATCAGCACCGATTATGTCTTCAATGGGATGAAGGGCTCAAGATATTATGAGTTCGATGACCCAGATCCGATAAACATCTACGGCATGACCAAGCTTGAGGGTGAGAGATGTACATTGGATGCAGGCAGGGACAACCTTGTCTGCCGGGTCTCGGTCCTGTATGGTCCCGACCGTCCTCTGAAACCGGACTTCGTCACTTGGCTGGTCGGAGAGCTCGGGAAGGGGAATAGGGTAAGGGTCTTCAGAGACCAGTATGTGTCCCCGACCTATGCGCCACATTGCGCCTCTGTGATGAGCAGACTGATGAGGTCAGGTAAAAAGGGAACATATCATACATCCGGACCTGATTGCATGAACCGTTATGAAATGGCTTTGATCGTGGCCGAGGTATTTTCCTTGGACCCGTCCTTGATCGAACCTATCACAATGCAGGAGGCAGGATTGATCGCCAGAAGACCAGGGAGCTCCTGCCTCAATATCGAAAAAGTAAGGGCGGAGCTGGACATGGAGATGATGTGTTTCAGGGACGGGGTCAAGGATATGAGGGCCCGAAGAACTGCTTGATATACATTTTCTTCGTCCACATGGAGGACCCCAGCGAATGCAATAAATACGCGGCGGTTCGTTTTTTTCCCGGTCGTGCGCTCGGAATAAGAAATGGGAACGGTAGATCTTGATGACAGAGGACAACGGTTCAAGGATCGGCGTATTCGTTTGCAGATGCGGTGGCCAGCAAGACCTTAGTTTGGACATGGACAAGATCGTCTCAAGGATCGAAGGATCGTCGGATGTCGTCACGGTCAAATTGGTCGATTATCTGTGCCATGAGAGGTCAAGGAAAGAAATGGTCGACATCATCAAGAAAGAAAGTTTGGACAGGGTGGTGGTGGCGGCCTGCACGCCGAGGCTATATCTTAACGAGTTCCAGGATACGGTCCAAAGTGCGGGTCTAAACCGCATGATGATAGAGATGGCGAATATAAGGGAACAGGTCGCCTGGGTGCACTTCGAGGACAGGGAGGGGGCGACGAGAAAGGCGGGGGACATGATCTCCATGGCCGTTGCTAAGGTGGCCCTTCAGCAGCCGAGCGACCTCGGGAACGTGGCCTTTGTCAATAAGAAGCGCTGTACGGGCTGTGGGGTGTGCGAATCGGTCTGCAACGTGAACGCTGTCCACGTGCTTCCAGATAAGGATCATGAAGGGAAACGCAGGGCGACCGTGAACCCCAAGGCCTGCGTGGGTTGTGGGGCTTGCGTCTCGGCCTGCCCTACCTCGGCCTTGGACCAGACCTATTTCTCCAACAGGCAGATGGTCGCCCAGATCGAGGACCTGCTCTCCCACAAAGATGAAAAGGGGTCGTTCCCCAACATCATTGTCTTCACTTGTAACTGGTGCTCATATTCATCCGCTGACCAGGCAGGTCTCATGAGGATGCCTATCGATACCGGATTCAGAACAATAAGGGTCATGTGCTCTGCAAGGGTGGACCCTGAATGGATCATCAAGGCGATGTCCCTGGGCGCCGACGGCGTCCTTGTGCTAGCTGGGAAACCTGGCAGGTGCCATTATGACATCGGCAACATGAGGACACGTAAGAGAATGACCCTCCTAAAGATGGTCTTTAAAGAATATGGGTTCGACGAGAACAGGTTCCAGATCAAGTTCGTCGATTCTGAGCAACCTGACATCTATGCGAGGACGATAAACGAATATGTGCAGACCATCAGGGAGCTGGGGCCGAACCCGATCGAGCCCACCACCATAGTGGACCCAGTAAGGGTAGAGCTACCTTACCTGAAATTATAAGGTCCTCCTTACCCGACGAAACGATATGAGCCCTTTGGGATGGTGATCCTGAACCTTGCACCGGACCCAGGCTCACCATCCTCGATCATCTCCATCCCACCTATGTGGAGGATCTCATTCGACAGGAACAGCCCATAACCTGAGTGGCGACCTCTTCCCTTTTCAAAGATGGCCTTCTTTTCATCGATAGGAATGCCCACCCCATCATCCCTATAGATGATCTCGAGGTGCCCATCGGTCTCCTTGGCATCGACGGTGATATTGCTCAGCTCCCCCCCGTGCGAAAGAGAGTTGTTGACAAGGTTGTAAAAGACCTTGGTCAAAAGGGGGTCGGCGAATACCTCGACACCATCCGTGTCCATCGATACCTTTACACCTCTCATGTCCTGGACCTGGACGATGTTTCTGAAGATACTTTCAAGCGACTGCCATGTCGGGGCCCTTTTTCCCAATTCTTGATAATCTTTTGCGAAGGAGGTCTGCTTCTCGATGTTCCCTATGGCCCGCAGGCCCTCATCGAGATGCCTCAGGACCTCTGGGTCTGAGACCTTGGACCTGGCCAGATTTATCCTGCCATCGAGGATGACAAGCTGGTTCTTGATATCATGTCTTGTTATGCTGTTCAGGAGGTCCAGCTTCTCATGCGTCATCTTTGCATCCTTTTCGAAGACCTTTCGGAGGGTGATGTCCCTGATCAAGACCATCCTCCCCACTAGAGAATTCCTTTGATCGAGGATCGGGCTGACCTCGACCTCAAAATGCTCATCACCCACCTCGAACACCGGTCTTGATGACCGACCCTCTTCAATATCATCGGGAACATCGAAGGCATTGGTCGGGAACCTCGCAAGGACGCGTTCTATGGGCAGACCATAAGCATCCTTGGAGATCAGACCGCTGAGCCTCTCTGCAGAACGGTTCATGAACATCACTCTGCTCTTCTCATCCAGGACAAGCACGCTGTCCTGCATGGTGTCCATGACACGGTCCATTGCGAAAGGCAGCATATCGAAGAGCTCAAAGCTGAACGCACCGATGAAGAGAGGTATGCTTGCAAAGATGAGCCCTATCATGACGATAAATCCGCCTGGGGCGTGGCCCAACAGAGAAAAGTTCAATATGACGGCCAGAAGGGAGATGGCGCCAGCGACCATCACCAGACCAGCGCCCCGCCTGTGCGCCTTGGTCGAGCTTATATAATGTTTGATCAAAACGGCATTCCCAATTATGATTACCAGCATGTCGAACGATGCGAACGCATAGAACAAAGGCCCATATTCCGCATCGAATGTGGTATAGACATCCTCTGGTAAGCTCACATCACCATAGAAGAGACCATGAAGATCGTTGCTCACCACAATGGCCTGGAAAATGATGGCTAGGACCACCAAAAGCATCGCGACCTTTTTGCCAGCATACTTATTGCCGGTGAAGAATAATGCGAAAAGGAGAAAAGTGACCGTGGCTCCCAGATACCCAGCATATTCCAGGTTGTTCCAGAAAAGCTTCTCCTCAATGGTCGATGATGCAGTGTCAAGATAATATGACCATCCTATCAAGACCTCGAAGAACATCAGGGCGATGAAAACGATCTTGAGGTCCTGCTTGCTCCCGCTCAGGCTGAGATAGGATAGGACAACCGCGGTCACCGTCATGGCAAGCGCCGCGAGCCCAAGGAGGATAAGCTCATCCACGGAAGGAGATGATTTATCTCAGGATATAAAAACGCTCCATATTGGCGGTAGATTTTGATAATCATTAAAAAAAGTATCAAAGAATTAAAAATATGAAAAAAAGGTTTTAACTGGCCGTTCAATCGCCCTTCTTTCCTGTCAATAGCGAGACGCCTATCATCGATACAAACCCTAATGGTACGCTCACAATCCCAGGGTTGGTCAGTGGGAACAACGGGTCGTCCTGATAGGTGGGGCTGAACCAGATCAGCACAAGCGCGCTCACCAGACCGACGATGATCCCGGCGATGATGCCCTTGTCCGTCGCCCTCTTCCAGAAAAGCGTCCCTATCAATGCAGGTATGTTCGCCGAGGCCGCTATGGCAAAGGCCAAGCCCACAAGGAATGCGACGTTCTCGCCCTTCATGAGTATGCCAAGCATGATCGCCAGCAGACCGACCCCTACCGCCGTCAGCTTGGAGACCCTCAGCGCGGCCTTGTCAGACCTTTTTTTACCAAGGATCTCGGTGTATATATCGTGAGCGATAGCTCCTGCCGATGCCATGATCAGCCCTGAAACAGTACCAAGGATGGTAGCGAACGCTATTGAGGATATTATCGCGAAGAACACCTCGCCCCCAATGAAGTTGGCCAGCGTAGGAGCGGCAAGGTTCGAGTCCTTCACTACGAACTCTCCCTGGCCCGCGAAATAGTTGGCACCCAGTCCTAGGTAGAGTATCAGGACATAGAACAGCCCCATCATCATGATCGCTACCACGGTGGATTTTCTGGCATCCGATGGCTTCGGTACAGTATAGTACCTGATCAGGATGTGCGGCAGCGCGGCCGTCCCGAGCAGCAATGCCAGGCATAGTGACGCAAAGTCCCACGGGTCCTTGAACTTCAGACCTGGTGACATGAACGCGTCACCGGTATGCGCGAAGTTACCTGTCGATGGATTGACGGCCCCGTTGTCCAGGAATTCCTGGATGAACTCAATAGGCCCAAACCCAGAAACGGCCAGTACACCGACGGTCAATGTGATGACAGCTATCACCAGCAGAAGGGCCTTGATGAACTGCACCCACGTGGTGCTGACCATCCCTGCGGTGGCCACTATCAGTATCACGATGCCCCCGACGATCAGCACCCCCCATTCATAAGGGAACCCGATCAATGGTTGGATGATCGTACCGGCCCCTACCATCTGCGGTATGAGATAGAATATGCTCACCACAAGGGTGCTGATGGCCGCCGCCAGTCTGACATATTTGCTCTTGAACTTCGACACCAGGGCGTCCGCGAACGTGAACTTGCCCATCACCCTGAGCGGCTCCGCTATGAGGAAGAGCGCCACGATCCATCCGGCCAGGAATCCGATGCCGTAGATGAAGCCATCGAACCCGCTGAAGGCTATGATGCCGGCTATGCCGAGGAAGGATGCCGCGCTGAGGTAGTCGCCTGCGAAGGCAACCCCGTTCACGAACCATTTAACGCCACCGCCAGCAGTGTAGTAGTGGCCTGCCGTACGCACCCTCCTAGAGAAATAGATCGAGATCGCGAGGGTCGCTATCACGATCACCACGAACAGCCCGAAGGCTAAAGGTTTAAAGTCGTTGGTCAACGCCTCGGTCATGCTCAGCCCTCCTGGGCCTTCTCCATCTTTACCGCATACCAATTGAACAAGATCGCCATTATTATCGCTATGAAGATAGCCAGTATCCCCATCACGAGACCGACATTGAGTCCGAGGAACCTCTCAGACATCAGGTCCCGTTCGAAACTTCCCATGATCATGAGGGCCGCATAGAACGCCACATATATCCCGAAGAGCGCAAGCCCCACCTTGAACTGTTTTGTCGAGGTCAGATGCTTGACCGTCACGGGCTTCCTACGACCATCAAGGGACCTTGCGAGCTCAAGTGCGCTCATGCCCTGCTCCTTCGTCGGGTTGATGGTGACCACCTCGCACTTGGCATGCTTGGCCACCGCCCTCGCGACATCGCCGAGATATAATCCCCTGAGGCCGCTGGGGGCCGAGCTCCCCATGACAATGACCTCAGCTCCCATCGTGTTCGCGACGTTGACTATCTCGCCAGAGACCGGCCCTTCTCTGATGACCTCCTCATAAGGTACTCCGTCTCTCATCGCGAGCGCCTTCGCAAAGGCCATCCCATCAATGTCAGAGCATCTCTTCAGAGCAACATTCTCCGCCTGCTCCTCGACACCGGTGACCGGGGTCATCTCCACGACGTTGAGGATGATCAATTTGGCATTCCTCTCCTTTGCCATCTTGACCGCCTCGATAGTCGCCACCAGGGCCGGGAGGGAACTGTCCGTGGGCAAAAGGACCTTTTTCTCCATCAGCCCCATCCTCCTTTTCCATCGTTCGTCATGCTGGGCGCACCAAGGTCGTTCCACGTCCTGGTCATTGTATAGGTCCGGGGTATGACCTTCCACCTCGAGATCTTACCACAGAGTGGCGGAGGGGCCCCGGTGGGGGAGCGTTTCCTCCTTTTCCTGCCTGGATGGTCGAATGCATCCTGCATGGGAGGCAGCTACTCGCGGAAGGGTACTTAAAACTATGTTATTTACTCTACGATATTTGACGAATTAACCATTGATTTTAACGATTATCGAAATTATTCTTTGAGAATTAGATAATAAATTAACATATGCCGTCGGTCCACAACGATAAACGACGATAATTCGTCGATGAACAATCAATTCTGTTCATCGTGCGAAAGGCAAAATATATGTGGAGGCGCAGAAAGATCATAGATCATCCTCGCGCCTGTCTCCGTCTGAAGGAGGCGATCGCTTGCGAGACTGTCCCTTCCTCATCGGTCACGATCTTGATACCTTTCGATTCAAGCTTCTTGACACCATGGGGCCCGATGAACCCGGTGATGACGACGTCAGGCCTTAGCTTCACGATATTCTCTGCGGTCTGGATACCGTATCCTATATCCGTGTCGACGAGGACGTTGTCGAACACGTCCAAGGACATGGTGTCCGTCTCGATGATCAAAAGGTACGGCGCATGACCGAACTCCTCGGCCACCAAGGCGTCCCAGTCGGTGCCCTCTGCTGTCACGCAGACCCTCATGCTCACATCCTCTTGGTCGGTCTCCTTGGCGACTGCGACTCGATCGTGCTAATGACCTTCTCTGCGATCTCCTCGAATGCCTTTGCCCCAGGGGAATCAGGGGCGCTCAGGACGATGGGCCTACCCTCATCTCCAGATATGACCATCGCCTGGTCTATAGGGACCCTTCCCAGGAAAGGCACCGCAAGGTCCTTGGCGGCCCTCTCCCCTCCCCCTACCTTGAACAGGTCGATCTGTTCACCGCAATGAGGGCACTTGAACCCCGACATGTTCTCAACGATCCCTAGTACTGGCAGCCCTAACTTCTTGGCGAACATGACGGACTTCCTGGAATCGAGGAGGGCCACGTCCTGTGGCGTGGTCACGATGATCGCGCCGTCCGCCTCAGGGATGAGCTGGGCGACGCTGAGCGGTTCATCACCAGTGCCCGGTGGCAGGTCGACCACGAGATAGTCGAGGTCCCCCCAGTTAACATCCGAGAGGAACTGCCTTATCGCACCCATCTTGGCCGGTCCCCTCCAGACGACCGGGGAGTCCTTATCGGACAGAAGGAATGCCATGGATATCGTTCTGAGGTGCGGTGTGACATCGACCGGAAATATCCCCTCCCCGTCCGCCATCAAGGGCGCATCCTCCACGCCCAGCATCTTTGGGATATTAGGGCCATGTATATCGGCATCCATGATGCCCGTGTTCAGCCCTCGCATCGATATGCACATGGCAAGATTGGTTGCCACCGTGCTTTTTCCAACCCCTCCCTTCCCGCTCATCACGATGATCTTGTGCTTTATCTTTCCAAGCTTCTTCAACAGTTTGACATCCTCCCCTTTGACGGTCTGAACATCGATCTCGTCTGCCTGCTCCATCTTGTCACATCCTATCGGCCAATAAGCCATCTGAGCTTGTCGCTTAAGAACATTATTCTCTATAAAAGAGATGGCTAATTCCCTTGCAATCCGTGGACCGTCTATCAGAAGTACCTTTGCATCAGGTCTTCCACGATCCTCTTCGCGGCCATCCCATCCCCAAGAGGGTTAGGCCAATCCCGTTTCTTCATTAACATTTGCCCGGCGGCCTCAGCCATCGCGACCGCGTCGATGCCCGCGAGGGTGTTCGCGCCGACCTCGACCGTCTCAGGCCTCTCGGTCGAGCCCCTCATGGTCACACATGGGACGTGAAGTATGCACCCCTCCTCTTGAACACCACCAGAATCTGTCATGAGAAGTCTGGCGTTGGCCTCGAGCTGTAGGAAGTCCAGATATCCTAATGGTTCTACTGGCCTGATCTCCTCAGGAAGAACGATCCCGAAGCTCTCAATATTCTTCCTTGTCCTAGGATGGATGGGGAAGATCACTGGAAGGCCGGATTCGTTCGAGGCGTTCTTCAGGCCCTCCACGATGGCCCACATCCTTCTCTTGTCATCGACGTTCTCCTGTCTATGTGCCGTCGCCAGGATATATGCGTCCGAACGGAGTTCGAGGGCCTCCAAGATCTTGGACCTCCTCCGGGAAATCTCAAGGTTCTGGATCACCGCATCAACGACCGTATTTCCTGTAACAACCATCTTTTCTGATGATATGCCCTCGGCCAAAAGATTTGACCTCGACCTCTCGGTCGGGGGGTACAGGATGTCTGATATATGGTCTGCCATGACCCTGTTTATCTCCTCTGGCATCCGACGGTCATAAGAGCGCAGACCGGCCTCGACATGTCCTATGTCTATGCCCATCTTTGCGGCGGCCAGGGCCCCTGCCAGCACTGTATTGGTATCACCTTGGACCAGAACGACATCCGGCCTCTCCTGCATGAGGACCTTCTCCACCCCGGCAAGGATGGCCGCTGTCTGTTTACCATGCGTCCCTGAGCCGACGTTGAGATTGTACTTCGCATCCTGCAGTTCAAGGTCTTTGAAGAAGACCCTGTCCATCTCATAAGAGTAGTGCTGACCAGTATGCACCACATAATGGTCCAGCCCCCTCGTCTTCAGCTCACGGACGACGGGCGCCATTTTTATGATCTCAGGTCTTGTGCCCAGCACCAAGCATATCTTCATTTGAAAACCTCAATGTAACAACGCCTCAGCGCTCTTGGACGCACTCCGGATGTCGACCCATGGAAGCGTCCTGCGTATTTCCTCCTTTCTATCGAGCAGGTCTTTGGCCAGGACGAAATCATGTTCAAGGAGCGCCCTCATATCGGCCCTCCTGATATCCATTACGGTCATGGGATAAAGCCTGTGCTCTTCGACAAGCTCTTCCAGGCCTCTTCCATCTGGGTATCTCCAGCCTAATAATTTCATGCCCATGCACTCAGCGTATCTCACCACATCGCTCGAGAATCTGGTGTTGGTGACGAGCCAGATCGCCTGATGACCATCTATGGACTGAAGGTCCAGGAACCTCCCATAGGTATATAGGGCCGTCTGGACCGAGCATTTGATACCCTGTGAGTTGTGGAACTTGCATTCCACTATCTCGCTGGCGCGGTCTTTCAGAAGGATCACATCGACCTCGTGTTGGATGCACTGTCCTTGCAGGACCTGACGTAACTTGGTCTCATATCCCATGGCCTCGAAAAGCTTGGCGATGAATGTCTCGAAGGCATAGCCGTCTGGACCTAGGTTCATGATCGCCTTCTTCAGCCCGAACTTGGCCTTTCGCTCCGAATCGAGCATCATATTGACCTTGCGATATATTTCCTCGGTCGTGATGCCATCATATAGTTCTGGCCGCAACCTTTCAACTATTCGGTCCGCCTCTGCGGCGGAAACACCAGCCCTGAGCAGGGAGGCCTTGGTCTTTGAAGGGTCATAACGCTCCCTCTCTCCCGACCGTTTTACGACTATCATAATATGATCAATGGTCATCAATGCCTTGAGGACGGATAATCATTGTCCGTGGTTCAAAAGACCTTGGCCCTCTTCCCGAACAAGGACGCATCAGGTTCTAGCTCGTTGACCTCGTCGACCTTTGTAATGTCAATGGTCGTCTGTGGGGCGATCTTGTAGCATGTAGCTATAGGAAGGTTCACTGCTGGCGAGATGTCGCTCACCGTCATGCACCTGCGTGAGGTGATGCTCAGGATGAACATCGCAACAGGATCGATCACGATATGCGCGATCTCCTTCCTGTCCTGCTTGTTCAATTTTTCGATAGCGTCCAGCACCGCAAGCTCGGTTGTTCTTCCTTCTCCTTCGTAAATGCCCACCTTGAATTCCCATATATGAATCATGGGATTGACCATAAAACTTTCTATATACTGTTAAAACCGGCCGATTCAAGCGACTGTAATTGCTTCAATATGTACATTGTTGTTCATCAATGAGACATCATCTAAGCCTCGGTCTTGCGAGAGCCAAAGCCCTTACATCCACCCAATTGACGAACTTCATCTCCCTTCCAAACCCATCAGGGAACTTCTTTTCGATCACATCAACACGTATGCGGACGTCCTCCACGTCCTGCTTGGCGATCCTGTCCCTGACCACGCTGGAAGTGTAAGCCCTTGCCGATGATATCGCCTCCTCTAATCTGGAATACTGTGATGGTGACGACATAGGGCTGAACACCAGATATTTGTCGTCCCTGGCATAGACCTGTGCGGAGAACATCTCTGAGACCTCGCTGCATACGGCGCCCAGGGCGTTTCCCACATCATGGCCCTCCGGTACCACGACATCCCCGTCGATCCGCTCTCTGAGCGGAAGGATAAATTCCTTGGCCGGGGCCCCTATCCCAACTATGGGGCGCCCAGGGGACATCTTGATATTGTACCCTCCGACGCTCTCATGGCCTGTCGCTCCTCTCAAGAGCTTATGGAATGCGCCTCCCCCATCCAATTTCGAGCCCGAGTCCACCAAGGCCTTCTTTAAAAGTTCCTCCCCCACCCTGGTGACCATCAGTTTCAGGATCATCTTCGCAAGTGTTTCCGCGTCCTCGCTCATCCTCTCGGACATCAAGGACATCCCCACCCGGGACGCTTCGACGTCCCCAGACCTGAATTTCCCTAGGAAGTGAAGAGCATCTGTCGGCGTCAGTCCAGTCCTCATAAGCAGACCTCTAAGCCTCATGCTTTCCAAAAGGGTGGATGTGACCATCGCTTTTCCCTCGAGGCCCATTATCATGTCGAACCAGGAACAGGGGGCATGTCCTTTGACGAAGTCATAGACCGTCCTCTCCTTTTCTGTCAGGCGGCTTATGTCCGCCTTGACTGGCGTGTAATGTTCAAGGTCCTTGCTCGCTTCCAATTTGGCCTTGAAGCCGGGATATCTCACGGATGCGATTGCCAAAGGCATCACCTTTTCAGGCCCAACGACCAGACCTCGGTCCTTGTCCAATCTTATGATCGAATCCCCACCGAGACCGCAGGTCCAGATATCGATGCCTTTGACCCTCGTCCTCCAATTGCCCACCATCGCCCCTTCCATATTGAGGCGGGGGAACCCTCCATCAAGGCAGGCGATGTCGGTGGATGTCCCGCCCATATCGATGACCCAGCACTCGTCCAGTCCTGATAGGACCTTTCCTCCCATGAGGCTAGCCGCTGGGCCGGATAACACCATCTCGATAGGCACCTCTCTTGCATGGGATATGCTCATCATGCCCCCATCTCCTTTGAAGACGAAGATCCTACCAGTGATCTCCCTTGCCCTCATGGAGCTCTCAATACCGTCAAAGAAGTCATTGATTATCGGAAGCAACTTGCCGTTCAGTACGGCCGTTACCGTGCGCTCATAGATGCCAAGCTCAGAAGTGAAGGACTGCCCCATCAGGACCGGTAGCCCCGCCTTTTTCCTGACCGCGTCCCTCACACGTATCTCCTGATGACCGTTACAGACGCTGAACATGCCGGACACCACAACGGCATCGACCTCTTTCGTGACCTCTTCTATGGCATCATCCAGCTCGCTCTCATCTATGCTCTGGAGCACCCGACCGACCGAGTCGCACCCACCTTTGATGAAACGCATCTTACTGGCGCCAAGGTCCCATTCTGGGTCAGGTCTCCAGCCGATGCCTATCAGGCCGACATGACCCCCCTTTCCTTGGAGGATGGAATTTGTGGCAAGGGTCGTGGATATACCTACAAGCTTGATCAAAGACCTGTCCACATCGCATCCCGATAAGGCGCCGTCCACTGCCCCAAGTATACCGACCGATAGGTCGTCGTAGGTTGTGGGGCTCTTTGCCTTCGATATTATCTTCTTCGTGTCCAGATCGACGATGACCGCATCAGTGAAAGTACCACCATTGTCAATGCCAAGTCCGAGTCTAACGGTCATGCGCCGGGAATTGCAGACCCAAGACTTAATACATTAACATAAAAAGGACCGAGGTCTATAAAATATGTTATATAATTATATAATATTTTAATAAAAATAACGGACCGTCATTTATCCGCCCTCTGCTGTCACATACACCTATGACCATGGGCACTGATTCGAAGCCCACATCGTCCAATTAACTATTGACATAGATATCTTGAGATGTGATCGTTCATCTATCATCGGAGTTTGATTTGAAAGGGCAGGTACCGACCTTAAATTCTTCCTGTATTTCGGTCTGACCTTTACTGCGATAGTGGATCAAAAGGACCGAGTGTACCACCGCCCCGATGGCCCTCCTCGTTCACATGTTGGAAAGGTCCACCTGTTCCAATGTGGCATCGATCTCCGCCTTGAGCTGTGGGGGAAGGCCCCTGATGCCCACATCAAGGAATCCCTTGACTATTATCCCGACCGCCTCCTCCTCCGTCAGCCCGCGCGACATCAGGTATTCCACCTGGTCCTGAGCTATCTTCCCGACCGCCGCCTCATGCGTCATCTCGACATCTGGCACCCTGGCCTCCAGCTCCGGTATGGCGATCTGCGTCCCCTTGTCCGATAGGATCAGGCCCTTGCATTCGAGATGTCCCTTCACGTTCGGAGCGGCCCCGACCATCTGCCCCCTCGCTATCATGACCCCACCTGTGGTGATCGTCCTCGAGGTTATCTCCGCCTTGCACCCCGGCGCGTTCATGATGACCCTGGAACCCATGTCCATCTCGCTTCCAGGATGAGCTACCGCGACCGAGTTGAACACACAGACCCCGTTCGGGCCGTTCATCCTGCACGTGGGGTACGTTTGGATAGACCTGACAGGCTTAAGTGCAACATAGTTGTTGATGAAGATGGCGCCCTCGTCCATCTCGATAACGGTCCTTGGGCGGACACCGATATTCTCCGCCCAGTTGTGTATCATAGTGAAGGTGAGCTTGGCGTTCCTCTTAAGGTAGAACTCGGATATGCCCAGATGCAACGCTCGGTCTACATGTTTGCTCGTGCTGCACCCAGTGACCACCTCTAGCTCGGCCCCTTCCTCGACGACTATGACATTATGGACCGTCTGCGCAGAGTCCTTCGACTTCAACATGAGGCAGGTCTGGACGGGCATCCTGACCTTCTGACCTGGAAGAGCATGGATGAAATAACCGTCCGCCTCCTCAAGAAAGGTCCTTGAGGTGTACTTATCAGCATCTGGCTGGACCGCCTTCCAGCTATATTCCTTGAGCCAGTCATGTACACCTAGTGCCTTCTGGAGGGACATCACCTCCACCCCGGTCCCCATCTGCCTCTCATGGACAACGGTGTTGTCCATGAGCACGAACGAGCCGGAGCGCCCCTCCTCGTTGGGAAGGACGCCGACATTCAGAAGGGTCCTTTTGTCCTCATCACTTAGCTCGGTCAGGTTGCTGGCCTTTGCCAGGTCCTTCCTTGCGGATGAGAACTTCTCTAGCTCTATGTCCTGACCAAAGGCGGCCTTCTTCTCCTTTGCCATCTCGGCCTTTTTTCTCACATCTTGGTCGTCCGCCATCACTCGGCCCCCTCTACCTCGATGTGCCTGACGTTCCTCTTTCTGATGTTGCAACTGATGCACTCATCATATCCCTTCGTTCTGATCTCATGCAGCAGCTCTCTAGGGTTTCCAGTGCAGGCCACCGTCCCTTTGCACATCACATACCCTCTGTCAGCGTTCACATAATCAAGGATCTGTCCAGTATGGGTGATCACAAGCGCCCCCTTTCCAGTGGATTCCCTCTTACCTGCGCAGGAGGTTCCTTGCAACAGGTCATGGATCTTTTTTCCCACCCTTTCTATCGAGACGATATCGACGCCGCTTTCCGGCTCATCAAGCATGATGAAGCACGGGTTCTGCGCCTCCAGCTGCAGGAGCTCCGACCTCTTGATCTCCCCTCCGCTGAACCCGACATTGACATCTCTGGTCAGGAAATTGGTCATATTTAGGTCCGCCGCTAGGGCCTCTGGCCTGACCCTCCCTTTGCTCATGATCTTGAGAAGGTTCCCGAGCTGGACGCCCACAAGGTTCGGCGGCCTTTGCATCATGAGGCCAATGCCTGCCTTGGCCCTGTCCGACACTGATTTGTGCGTGATGTCCTCATCATTGAATATTATCCTCCCCTTGGTCACCTTGTAACCGCTGAAACCCATTATTGTCATCAACAAGGTCGACTTCCCCGAGCCGTTTGGTCCGAACAGGACATTGGTATAACCGGCCATGACAGAGAGGTTCACGTCATGAAGCACCTCTCTCCCACCGACCTCGACGGACAGATCCTCTATCTCTAACATTGGAACACCATTCCTCGATTCCAAAGGAAACCATTTAAGAGTATCGGCCCAGTCACGCCGGCCATCCGAGGATGCAAGATTCAATTATTCAGGAAAAGATACGGTCATAGAGCGGGCTAGGATGAGGGTGACCGATGTATTGATCGTGGGGGGAGGAGTCGCGGGCCTGACCGTTGCGAAGGAGCTCGCCCGGGATGGGATAAGGTCGGTGATCGTCGAAAAGGGAGACAGGCCGGGCGGAAGGACATCTCTCATCTCGCACGTCTTCCCCTCAAAGGTATCTGGACATCAGATAATAGCTGAATTATCCTCTAAGATCGACAGGGATATGGTCGATATCCTGACCTCATCGACCGTCGTCCGCATCTCAAGAGATGACGTTGCGTTCCTGGCCGAAGTGAACTCAGGCGAAAACGAGCTTACCGTCCGCTCAAAGGCTGTGGTGCTGGCGACTGGTCTGGAGCCGATAGACGCCAGCATTATCCGCGAGTTCGGGCTCGGAAGGTTCGCTGATGTCATCACCTCCTTGGACCTCGAGATGATGCTCTCCTCTGGTAAGGTGAAGAGACCATCGGATGGTTCGATACCAAGGACGGTGGTCTTTGTGCAATGTGTGGGGTCGAGGGTGGAGAGAAGAGGCGTCAGATATTGTAGCAACATCTGTTGCATGAACGCCATCAAGAACTCGTCTTTGATCAGGGAGATGCACCCTGGAACGAGGTGCTTCGTGCTTTACATCGACATAAGGACACATGGCAAGGGCTATGAGGATGCGTACAAGGAAGCGAGGAGGAAAGGCGTCGTTTTCATCAGGGGGCAGCCTTCAATGGTCCTCCAAAAGGACAGCTCTTTATCGGTGTGCGGGGAGAACACATTGTTGAAAGAACTATATGAGATCGAGGCCGACCTCGTGGTCCTGAGCGTGGGCCTCAGGACATCCAAGGAGGAGCGGACGCTCTTTTCCTCCTGTGGTGTCGGGATGGACAGGGACGGTCTCCCCTTGACGTCTGATGAGATCATGGCCATATCAACATCTAGGGCCGATGGTATCTTCCTGGCCGGATCGATGGAGGCGCCCAAGGACATAAGGGACACGATCTCTCATGCCAGATGCAGCGCGGCCGACGTCAGGAGATATCTTGGAAAGTAAATTCGCTCACCTTGGCATCATGGTCTTTTGAATGAGGTCAAAGGCCGTCCCTTCGAACCGATCATGGCCAAGGAGACCTAGCTCGGCCTTTCAGATTCCTCCAGGATGCCGAGCTTGTTCCCGAACGGGTCGAGGAACACGGCCATGAGGCCCCCCCACGCCTGCCTCTCAGGTTTAATGATGAAATCGACCCCCTCATCGACCAGCCTTCTGTGGACCTCAAAGATGCTATCAGTGGCGAAGATGATGCCCGTATCGGTCCCTGGCCTCTTATCTTCCCTTGGGTCTGGGACGAAGAGCACTATCCTCACATTCTCATCGACAAGGCCCACCTCTACCCAATTATCGGCGGAACGGTCATGGACAAGACCTAGACCAAGGGCCCCTGTGTACCAATCCACGGCCCTTTTAAGGTCGTTCACCGGGACCTTTACCATCCACACCCTCTTGAGCTTACCTCTGCCGAGGTCATACGATTCACCGCCCATGGGGTCGCCTATCGGCATGAACCTTTGAACGCACGGGGACCATATAATATTGTTTCCAGGTGATGCCCTTTTCTCCACCAACGGTAGGACGGGACATCGTTGATATCCTCCCTCGTCCATCAGCACTTCATGGTCGGCGGAGGGGCGAGGAAAAGAGATCTGCTGGTGGAGATACGGCCCGATGGGATGGATGTGAAGATACATAAGATCATGAAGCTGGCCTATCCATTTGCGTCCTCGATCGCCATATGCGCCACCGCATTCGTATTTTACCAAATCTATGATGGGCAGGTCCCGCTCGAGATGCTTTTCCTCTTGGCCCTCCTAGTGCCAATGGCGATATTCGCATACATTTTTTCAATGGCCATATCGACGCCTTTCGCATACCCCATCATGGTTTTCCCGGAAGGGATAGAGTTCAGGTCGACGTGGCTAGGAGCGAAAATGGGACTGCCAGGCCTCATCCCTAAGGACGAGATCGACAGGATAGAGCTGGTAGCTCATGAGGGAAGGGGGAAGGGAAAGGCCGTAGCTATCTTTTTGAAGAACAAGAAGGTCCAGGTGGTCCATCGCAGGAACGAGGAGGACCTGGTCAAGCTCGCCAGGACCTTAGAGTCGTCTCTCGGATTGAAAGTGGTAGGGCTGTGAAGGATAAATACCGTCAACAATAAATCAGGGAGAACCCCCTGGAGGATATGGTGATGAAATGGTCGAGGACAAGGGGCCGACGCAGGAGATGATATGGGAGAAGAGCTACTCCTCGAAGAGGGACTTCTTTGGGAACGAGCCGA
Organism: Methanomassiliicoccales archaeon; assembly: GCA_013415865.1. Lineage (NCBI taxonomy): Archaea > Methanobacteriati > Thermoplasmatota > Thermoplasmata > Methanomassiliicoccales > Methanomassiliicoccales archaeon. Next base: position 374,572 of record CP058896.1, on the reverse strand, counting down.
GCGAGTTCGGCATACGCTCCGCGGAGGTCCTTAAGAGGCACAATCTCAAAAAACTGCTGGAACTGGGATGTGGGCAGGGCAGGGACACGGTCATGTTCCTGAAGAATGGCTTTGAGGTCACTGCCATAGATTATTGCCAGACGGGATTGGACCAACTTCAGGAGTGCACATCCTGCAATGGATTGATCAAGAACCTGAGATTGTGCAGGATAGACGCCAAGGCCGGCCTTCCATTCCCGGATTCCTCATTTGATGCTGTATACAGTCACATGTTCTTCACGATGGAGTTCACCGAGGAGGAGATGGGAAGGATCATGGATGAGGTGAAAAGGGTGCTCAGGCCAGGTGGTTATAACATATATTCCGTCCGTAGCGACAAGGACCCGCACTATGGCAAGGGAAAGCACTGTGGAGAGGACATGTATCAGAACCAGATGGGATTCATCGTGCACTTCTTTACTGAAGAGAAGATCAAGAGGCTGTCGAAGGGATGGGAGATACTTTCCATCCGTCAATCGGTCGAAGGCTCGTACCCTTTCGATAAGTACCTTTATGAGGTCACAATGAGAAGACCGCGATGATCATCACAAAGCGGCCTCTCGCACGAACGCTCCGCCCCACGCCTTGTTCGCCAGGGCATGCTGGTGCATATAGGTCCCTATCGTCCTCCTCTTGATGAGGCCATCGTGCGACCCGTCGATGCCCGTGCCCCTCTGCACATCGAACGCATAGGGCCCAGTCGGCAGGGGCACCAACCTCGAGTAATGGAACTCGTGCCCCCTTATGTCCATGCCTGGGAACAGGAAGTTCTTCTCGGTGGCCTTCGCCCTGACATATGCCAGTCCTTGCCTGTCGACGGTCAGCTCGGCATCGACATCGAAGACCCCGGCCATCGGGGCGCCAGATGGCCCGTCGATGATCCTCTTGCAAAGGGTCATCAGGCCTCCGCACTCTCCATATATCAGTTTCCCCTCTTCTGAGGCCGCAAGGAGCCCATCCCTGAAATCCTTGTTCCTGGATATCTGTCCCGCGTAGATCTCAGGGTAGCCACCGCCGATGTAATAGGCATCAGCATCTGGCAGCCTATCGCCCTCCGTCGGCCGGAAGAACACGACCTCCCCACCGGCCATCTGTATCGATTCTATGTTCTCGTGATAGTAGAAAGAGAATGCCCTGTCCCTGGGGACCGCGACCTTGACGCCGGCCCTCGATGCCTTTGGGTAGGGACATCTCTCGTCAAGCTGTATGTCAGGGGCACCTTCAGCGATGGCCAGGAGAGAGTCCATATCGACCTCCATGGCAAGCTCCTCGACCTGCCTCATCGTCGCCCCGACATCCTCCTTCTCTGGGACCGTGACAAGTCCAAGATGCCGCTCTGGCAGCCTCTCCCTCCTTCTTTCTATGCATCCGATGACCTTTGTTCCCGTCAGCCTTTCGACGGCCTCCTTGGCCTTCTCGCGATGACGCGCCCCGGCAACATGGTTCAGGATGACACCGTCGATCCGGACCTCAGGGTCCAGCATCTTGAAGCCGAGCACATGTGCCGCGGCGCTCTTCGCAAGACTCCTTGCGTTGACGACGAGCACGACAGGCGCCCTGAGCAGCTTCGCGATCTCGGCCGTGCTCCCAATGTCACCGGTTGAGGTGAGGCCATCATACAATCCTCTCACGCCCTCTATCACTGCCATGTCCGCGTCCCTTGTGGCCCATCCATAAAGGTTCTTCAAGGTCTTCTCATCCATGAAGAACGAGTCCAAATTCCTCGACGGTCTGCCTGTGGCCGCGGAATGGAACATGGGATCGATGAAGTCCGGGCCGACCTTGAACGCCTGGACCTTCATCCTCTTCGAGAGCAATGACATTATGCCCGTGGCTATCGTCGTCTTCCCGACACCGCTTCCCGCCCCAGCGATCACGATCCTTCTCGATGTCATCCTGAGACCTCCCTGAGGAGCTGCCTGAGGGATTCCGGGTCCATCGGGCTCGGGACAGAGAACCTGTCATTTTCCCAGACCGCCCTGGACAGTCTGCGATACTCTTCGGCCTGGGCACTGTAGGGCTCGCACTCAATGACCGTCCTTCCCTTGTTCTCGCAGACCCTGACCATAGGGTCCCTGGGGATGAAACCGATCATCCTTGAACCAATATGTGACGCGAAGGCCTCTACCGCCTCCCTTTCCTTCAAGACCTCTCTTGAATTGCAGATCAGCCCGCCAAGGTTGACGCCAAGGTTGTTAAGGCCCCTTGCGATGTTATTGGCCGCATACATGGCCAAGTACTCTCCCGAGGTGACGATGTAGACCTCATTGGCGTACTTCTCTCTGAGAGGTACGGCAAAGCCCCCGCACACGACATCCCCAGGAACATCGTAGATGATGACATCGATCTCCTCATTGAAGTGGTCCCTCGAAAGGGCCTGCACTGCAACGATTATCCCCCTTCCAGCGCACCCTACCCCAGCCATTGGTCCGCCGACCTCTATGCATCTGACGCCCTTATAGCCCACTGAGACCTCGTAGTCCTTTGGCCGAAGGCCGTCCTTCATCTGTTCGAGGAACGTAGGCACCTTCCTTCCTCCCAGCAGCGTCATCGAGCCGTCGGCCTTTGGGTCGCATCCAATATACCACGTCCGTTTGCCCATCTCGGCGAAGCAGGCCGCGAGGTTCGCAGATATCGTGCTCTTCCCGATCCCTCCCTTTCCGTATATTGCGATCTGTCTCATCGGTATCCCTTCTCCGCTACCTCCCTGATGGTGTTCCCCAGCTCGTTCCTGATGACCTTGTCCGTCCTCATCACGTCCGCATGCGTGGTGACCTCGCCGACCGACAGCTCGAAACCGTTCTGTATGTAGTTCCTGAGCTCTCTGGGCTGGTCGGTCACGAGCACATCGTCCTTCCGGAGACCAGTAAGATGGTGAGGAAGGCCAGCGATTATCCTCAGGTCATATCCGCCCTGCTGTAGGAGCATCGAGGCCTTTTCGGCCGCCACGGGGTACTCGTCCAGGCCTCCGGTCAGCTCCACGACCTTGACATTGGCGGCCTCCAGGTCCCTCAGTATGTTCCTGGCGTAACGTCTGATCCTTGGCAGTCCGACATCCGGATCAAGGTTTCCTATGTGGACGACCTCCCCACCTAACTTCGACCTTGCCTCCTCCATGGCCCTCATGATGTCAGCGAAGCCATAGGCGGTCTCCTTCTTTGCGTTGAGCACCACCGCGACCCGCTTGCCCTGCCTCAGCGCATCGACGATCCTGAGGGCGACCGTCAGCTTTGTCACGCCTGGATGAGGTTCAAGGTATTGTTTGGAGGTGATCCCCCTGTCCTTTTCGATGAGGGTGGCCCTGACCAACATCTCCTTCTGTCTGAGGAACTCCTCATTGGAGATGATGCCTCTCTCGGCCGCGACCTCGAGCGTCCTTATCGCCCCGCTGGTATTAGGTCCGGAACATCCATGCGTATCGACGGGGATGACCTTCGCTCTGAGCCCTGCCTTTTTTATCGCGCCGTCGAGGTTCTCTCCGATTATCATGCTGGCACAGGTGCCGACGATACCGACGAGCTTGGGCCTGAAGTCCTCCTCGACCTTCTTGAGTATCCTCGCGAGCTTGTCCTCCGCCCCGAAGATCAGATCGTTCTCCTGCATGCCGGTCGTGATGACCCTCACGCCCGCCTCCTCAAGTCTCCTGGAGGCCATGAAGCCGCAGCCAGCAGGGCCATGCATGATTATGACGTCCACATCAAGGTCACGGAGGGTGTACATCGCCGCTATTATCGGGTTCGGCCTTGGGTGCAGGATGTCGTTCAAAGGAACCCCTCCTTGGTGCACCATAGAACCACCTTGTGCTTCCCCCAGACCTCATAGGCGTTCTTGATCCTCTCTAGGTCCGGCCATCGTCTGCCCTCACCACACCTTCTCTCGAAGAGATAGACCTTCTTTACCGAATGTTTCTCGGCCACAACACGCAGGACCGCATGCATGTCCAATTTCTCGCATACCTTTGCATTGACCGGGTCGATGACGAGCCCTATGTCCGAGATCCCGTACAGGTCCTCAAGTATCGAGATGTTCCAGCCGATGCTCCTGGCCCCGACCCCCGGATTCCTCTCGCGGACCATGTACCACATGCCTTCTCGCTCTATCTCCCCCCTCCCAGGTACGCCCTTGAACGAGCTGAGGGACCTGACGGTGGCCTCCATGTCGATCCCCAAGGCCTTCATGGCGGCCAGAGATGTCTCGAAAGCATTCGTATATGCAGGTGCCAAGAACATGCTGGAAAGGCTGACAGAGTATACTGAGCCACCATCGAAGACCCTCAACTCCAGCGGCACTCCCAGCTGAAGTTCCCTGCCGAACTCGACATGGACATCCCCCTCGCTCCCAAAGGTGGTGTCCTCGACCCCTTCTGGAAGATATGGGGACCAAAGGTCCCTCTCCCTCTCGGGGAAAACGACCTTCTTCTTCGCAAGTCGGACCATTTGGACCTTGCCGTCGAGGGCCTTCCTCGTGCCGCCCGCGATGCCATAGTCATCGTTCAGGTTCGTTATGCAACATACATCGCCGATGCCGCAACCGCCTAGACTTTCCTCCAGCACTGCGACATCGAACCCTTCCAGACCCGCAAGTTCGATGAGCGAGGCGGGGGCGATGCTCGTCTTCTCTTTTATTACCTCTATCTTGTCTCCTTTTAGGCGTAGATCCCCGCGGGATGTGTGCAGCAGCACGGTCCTTCCTGTCATGGAAAGCATATGCGCAATGATGTGGCATGCCGAGGTCTTGCCGCTGACCCCCGTCACCTCGATGACCGGCATCTTGAACCTGACCAGGCGTCCTACCGCCTCATGATGGGTTATCCTCTCATCGTACCTGGCATCGGCCAGGAACCTATCAGGACAATGCACGGGTACTATGGCCAGGTCGAACTTTTCTGGAGGTGCCCTGACCTCGCATCTGATCCCCTCGTCCCTGAGCGCCCGCCTCTCCTCGGCGCTCATCGTGCCGTATACGTCCACCAGAGTGACATCATGGCCGAGCCTCCTGTGCTCCCGGCCGATCCTGTCTCCGCCGTGGGTCTGGTCGAGGACCAACACTTTCAAGTTCAACCCTTCTTGACCCTTTCTCTGATACGGTCGGCCAGGATATCTGCTATCCTGTCATCTGCGCCGATCGGTCCGCAATACTTCAGTTGGATGGTCTTCCCTTCGACCACCATCGAACCCGCTGTATCCCCTTTCTTGAACCCTAGTTCCCCAGGGATGTCCTCAGTGAGATGTATCCCTGATGCCAGGAAGCACGGTTGCACGTAGATCTCGTCCACCCCCATCCTTACGAGCTTCTCTATGCCCTGCTTGATCGTCGGCTCGTTCAGCTGCATGAAGGCGGCTGTCACCGGTCCGAACTCCTTCCTACGGTCCAGGACGTCGGCCATGTGCACAACCAGGTCCCTGTTGAACTGCAGCTTGCTCCCATGCCCTACCACTAGCACTCCTTTTGTCATTTAGACCACCTATCGGTGAAAATCAGAACGGTAAGACCTCAGTAAATAAAAGATTTTTCAAAAATGAGAGATCGAGCAATATGAGCCCTGAGAACCCTCGGATCACAAGCGCGGGGACCAAATTATCACGGTCATGACGATGCTCTGAGGGCATTTTATCGAGGAAAGTATCCTATGAAAAAGCTCCTTATCGCCCTCCCCGATCCCCCTTGAGTAAGCCGCGATGAAACGCTGGATCGACATGGAGAGCTTCCGGTCAATGGCCTTAGGGCGATCGATCTTGAAATGATGCAAACGTGGTCTTCTTCCCAGTCCTTCCAGTGCTTCGATGATGAGGGGGGCCATATACGCCTCGTCGGAGAACCTCATGCCGAGTAACAGGCCCAATGCCTGAAGATGTTCGTCCACATGGCACGGACCTCCTCTTGTAACGATGCAACAGCTCCTTCTTGACAGCGATTCCATTTTTATCAATGCGTCAAGGTTGCATATCGCAGGGCAGAATGATGCGAACACAAGGTCAAAAGACCTCTCTGAGCTGAAGTCCTCCCATGGCATGTTCATGAATTCGACGTTGTTCCGACCGTTTTTCCTGCATAGGTCCATAGCATGCCCTATCATCTTGCTAGAGATATCCAAAGCCACAACGCCTCGCACAAGTCCAGCGAAAAAATTCGAATATTGGCCAGGACCACATCCGATGTCGAGGACGAGGTCTTCCTCCTTGAGATCGCCGTTCTGTGCGAGCAAGGTCAGGATGGCCTTGTCCACCTCACTTAGCGAGCCGGGGCCAGATACGTAATGGTCCGCTTCCCCATCCCAGAATGAAGCAATATCCATCGGTGTCCGGCCCAACAGATGGTCGGGCAACAATTCCCCCTTTTCCATCCATTCCCTTTGCCAGGCATCCAAATGAACCGACCTTTCCGCCATGCATAGGCATTTCAAATTATTAGAGTATTACTTTTTGAAAATTCGTAATAAAATTATAACCAGGGCCTGTTCTGATCACGATGGATGTTAACAGATCCCATTTACGACGGTCTCAGTGTCCATCATGGACGAGAACAGCTCCGATCGCAACCCCCATCTGGCACATTTTTCAAGGCTCATCGTCTTGAGTGCTCAACGCATCTTTCAACGAACCTTCTCGCAGCCTTGGGCGCCGAACCAAAATGGAGGTGAAGGTATGAAGCAAGGATGTTCTCATGGCACAGCCCGTCGAGCCCCCCGACGATCCCCTTGTCCTTGTCCAGCTCGTAGCTCATCTCGCCCTCCACCCTGGTCACCCTGGAGTAGTGGAACACATGCCCCCTGAGCTCTTCACCCGGGTCTGAGAGCAGGTTGGGCCTCAATGTCCTAGCCCTCACGTATCCGAGCGCCTGGAGCCTTTCTGTCATCTCCACCTCGGCATCAAAGATGCCCGTCATCTTGTAGGTACGTCCATGCAGGTCCCTCAGGGATGAGCACATGTACATAAGGCCACCGCATTCGGCATATATCGGCATCCCATCATCAGCGGCCCTCCTCACTCCGGCCATCATCCTAAGGTTGGAGGAAAGACCCTGAGCGAAGACCTCGGGATATCCTCCCCCGAAATAAAGGCCGTCCACATCCGGAAGCTCATCCGCCAAAGGTGAGAACTCGATGATCTCCGCCCCCAACGACCGAAGTATCTCAAAATTATCCACGTAATAGAAGTTGAACGCTGCATCCAACGCTACGCCGATCCTGCATCTCTTCAGTCCTGACGGCATGTCATCTACCACATCTTCGATGTTCTTTGCGGACCTCGCTATCTCAATGATCCTTTTGACATCCAGATGCTCCTCGACCAATGCTCTCATGCCCTCGTAGGCAGGAGAATTGTCCCCCTCCCTGGCAGGTATGAGGCCCAGGTGCCTGCTCTCCAGCCCGATGTCCTTGGCCTTAGGAAGTCCTCCAAGGCACTCGACCCCCCTCAATGAAGATTCCAACATCGAAAGATGTCTACGGCCGCCCACATTGTTGAAGACGACCCCGGCGATCTCGACATCCTTGTCATACTCTTTGAAGCCCATCGCCACGGCACCAAGGCTCCTGGCCGATGATGAGGCGTTGAGCACCAGCACCACAGGGCAGGAGAGGAGCTTTGACAGGTGTGCGCTGCTGCCCTCCTCCGAGATGCCATCGTATCCATCATAGAACCCCATCACCCCCTCGATGACCGAGATGTCCGCGCCTTTTGAGGCCCGTAGGAAAGAGCTCATGACATAAGAAGGGAACATCCAGGTATCGAGGTTCCTCGACCTTCGAGAGCACACCATGTCATGGTGCATCGGGTCTAGGAAGTCGGGGCCGACCTTGAATGGCTGCACTTCGAGACCTCTGGCCTTGAGCGCCGCGAGGAGACCGAGGGTCACGGTCGTCTTCCCGACCCCGCTCCTTTCCCCTGCGATCATCACCCTTGGCCTCATTGCTCACACCTTTACCACTACGACCGAGAAGAGGCCCGAACCGGGGACGGGCGGACGGGAAGGGGTACCGACAGAGATGCACTCGCTAGGATAACCGAGGTCCTCGCATATCGCGATCTCGCAGTCCGCTCCAAAGAGCATCAGGTCAGATGCGAGCTTGTCCACCTTGAAATCAGGAGAGGTCAGGATGAAGGCGATCCTCCCCTTGCTCATCTCCTTCATCACTTCATCCGAGACGTCCATGTCCTTATCGCCATGGGCATCGATCACGACCGCCCTTGTCAAGGGGAGCTTCAGCCTCGAGAATGCCAACTGTAATGAGGAAATCCCTGGCACGACCTCGAGGCCTAGGTGGCCAAGACCTGCCAGCATCGGATCTCCGGTGGAAAGGACCACCGAATCCTCCGGGAGACCTGAAAGGTCGGAGAAGTCCGTCACAGGGTGCACCTCACAGTCTGAAGGGATGTATGTGGATGCGATCTCTATCGCCCTTCGGGAGCCGTAGACATTTTTCGCGGCCTTTATCCTAGCGACCGCCTCCTCGGTCATCATACCAGGACCACAACCAACACCTACGACGATCATCCGCTGTCCCCCATAACCCTTCCATCCCTGTCGATGATGACCACCCTGTGGCCTGGATGCACCTCCTTGAACCTTGCAAGCGCCTTGCGGATGGCCACATGCCCCCTCTCGGAGCAGACCAGCTCCTCAACGGTCATAAAACCCGTGCCCTCAAGGACATCTGGTTCTATGAACTTCATGATGAGCGCGGGGAGGCCGTACAAGGTCAGGCGACCCGATGCGGCGGCGAACGCCTCGGAGATGTTGGCCCCCACCAGCACCACCTCTGAACCTGGAAAGGCCATCCTCGCGAACCTGAGACCGACCCGTCCTGTGGTGATCACGACGTCCCCCCCTTGAGCGACCCTTGCCATGGCATCCTGGCCAAGGTGGTCGTCCCAAGGCTCGACCAGGCCGGTCGAGCCGAGCACCGATATCCCACCGATGATGCCCATCCTAGGGTTCAGGGTCCTTTCGGCCCTGACCTCTCCCTCCGGCACCTCGAGGTGGACCTTTGCCCCTCGCATTCCGATGGCCTCGCAGGCCTCTGAGATGGCGTTGATGATGCAGGTCCTCGCCGAATGACTTATAGCTGGTTCCCCTTTCTTGAAGCGAGGGGTGTCCCGGTCCCACCGTCCGATGCCGGTCCCTGTCTCTAGCATCACCTCATTTGAAGGCCCTTCGAACCTCGCCCTGAACAACAGATTGGCCGTTGCGTCTTCAGGATAATCTCCGGGGAACTTTGCGCAAATACCCGTCCCTTTCCAGCCTATGGCCGGGACCTCGAACCTCAAAGAACAGGCGAGCTTCACATCTACCATGTCAACATCCTTCGTCGTCGACAGGACAGCGGCCTTGCACGCCGCCGCCGCGGTCGTTCCTGTGGTGAACCCTCGCAGCTTGACCGAGCCATCGGAGAGAAGGACCGCAAGCCCTCTTTTCACATCTGCCAGGGCCTCATCGTCCTTGCATCTCGACACCCATTCCTCTGGATATTCGAATCCTGATACCGGGTCCTTCATGTCATTCTCCGCTCTGCGTACATCGTGATGATCTCGTTCATCGCCGCGACGGCGACCGGGGTCCCGCCCCTAGTCCCAAAGGTGGAGATCGATGGGACCTTCCTCCTTCTCAGCTCCTCTTTCGATTCCGCCGCGTTAACGAACCCGACAGGACAACCGACCACCAGGCCGGGGACCGTCCCCGAATCGATGATCTCGCACAGGCTCAACAGGCAGGAAGGGGCGTTGCCAACCACGATTATGGAACCATCCAGCTTGTCCCTCAAAGCAAGCATGCCTGCGCTCGTCCTCGTCATCCCTGTTCTTAAGGAGATCTCCCCTCCATGGTCCAACAGGCAATCCACCCTGGAGGAATGACCTTTTTTCTGGATCCCTACCTGTACCATGCGGATGTCGGCATATATTACCGCTCCGCGCTCAAGGGCGTCGATGCCCGCTGAGACCGGACCGTTCTCGAACCTCAGAAGTTCGGCCATTGAAAAATCCCCAACCGCGACCGAGCACCTCTGCCTGATCCTGTCCTCAGGCGTCGAATCCCCAATGGTCCTTCTCGCCAAGGCCCTGCTCCTGCTCGAAATGCTGTAGCCTTCTGCCGTGTCCGCACCCAGATCAATATACGTACTTTCTGTGGTAGCCCCTTGGCGTGATGAATCCTTTGACATGGTCTCCCTCCTTGATCATCCTCGTCCCCTCCCCGCCCACGATGACGATCGAATGCATGTCGACGGCGCTATCGTCCTCCAATAGACGACCGAGCGTGGTATAGGTGACGCTTTGTCCCTCTCTGTAAGCATTCCTGACTATGCCCACAGGACGGTCTGGCCCTGCATGACGTATTGCGAGCGTCAACGCCTCCCGAAGATTATCTGGCCGGTTCCTGCTCTTTGGGTTATAGATGGCCACAGGCACTCCCATCTGGAATGCGAGGTCGGCCCGCCTCATCATCACGTCATGGGGGGTCAGCAGGTCAGAGAGCGAGATCACGACGAAGTCCCCTGACAGCGGCGACCCCATGAGGGATGCCGCCGCGGTCGCCGCGGTCACGCCCGGGACGACCTTTACCTTGAGACCGGGGCACTCGCTCTCGGCAACCTCAAGGATTATGCTCGCCATCCCGTACACGCCGGCGTCCCCGCCGCTGAGCATCGCGACCTTTTTCTCCTTTGCCAGACGGACGGCCTGTTTTGCCCTTTCGACCTCTTTTCCCATGGCAGAGCTTATGACCACCTTATCATTGAGAAGGGAGGACATCTGGTCCAGGTACATCCTGTTCCCTATGATGACCTCTGCCGACTCTATGGCCTCCCTGGCCATGGGCGTAAGGTTCGCCATGTCTCCTGGGCCGGTGCTGACTATATACAATGACGCGCCCTCATCTTGCGATCGCGACCGTGACATTTCCATAAGCTCTCCTCTCCAAGATCAGTTCCTTCCTTTTCGCAAGGGCCAGAGCTGCCGGTTCGGCGACACCGATAAGGCCTATCGCGGCCGCCTTGGACCTTGACGCTACATCCTGCCTGTTGATGGTATCGTCATCGATGAAGAACAAGGGCCCCCCCAAGGTCCTCGCCGCATCGGTAATTCCCTTCTCGTCGTACTTTTTTACCGTCGTGGCATACGCCAGCACGTCTGACCTGCCAAGTCCTTTCGATAAAAGGGATGCGTCCACCGCCTGGACAATCTCGTCGGCATCTGTACCTCTGTTACAACCTATGCCGACGACATGGTCGCCATGACCGGCGATGACCGAGACCCCACCGTCGATAAGGACGACCGACGGTCCAGCGATCCTGTAAACGGGCACATCGCCCTGCAGAAAAGAGGCGTTGACCTTGACCGTGGAGGACGTGTTCACCACCGAGCCACCATGCCTTCTCGCTATATCCTCCACCGAGTCCTTTCCGAGCGCATCCGTCGCCGTCGTGATTACTGGCTCTACTCCTATGGATGCTAGCTTCTTGGCGGTCTCGTTCCCTCCGTGATGGCCACCTGCGATCGGGATGGCAAAGCGCAGGTCTGGAGATACCACGACCACGGCGGGGTCGGACCATTTGTCCTTCATCAAGGGGGAGATCTTGCGGACCACGATGCCGCAGGCCATGATGGCAACGATCACCTTGCGCTCATCGAACATCTCCTCAAAAACGTCCTCAGAATAATCCAGCACATCGGCGTCCAATACCTTTGCGACCTTGGCAGCCTCCTCAGGCCTTTTGATATGGACGACGGCCGTTCTCATGAGTACAGCACCGACCTCTCGTACCTTTCCATCGGGTCGACTATGCCTCCGATCAAAATGAGCGCGGACCGGGTTATGCCCGCCCTCATCGCCTTCTCCGCTATATCGCCGACACATCCTTTGACGATGACCTGGTCTGGCCATGAGGCATGATAGATGACCGCCGCTGGCGTCTCCCTAGGACATTCCAGCTTTTCTACGATCTCAGGGAGCTTGTCCGTCCCCAGGAAGATGACCATGGACGCCCCCATCTTCGAAAATGCGGCTATGTCGTCCTTGTCCAGGGTGTCACCGGCCGGTCTGGTGACTATCAACGACTCCGAGACGCCCTTCAGGGTGTACTGCGTCTTCAGCGCGGCCGCCGCCGCGAACATCGAGCTGACGCCTGGCACGACCTCCACATCGACCCCGAGCTTCTGAAGCTCCGCGATCTGCTCGACTATCGAACCATAGATAGATGGGTCGCCAGAATGGAGCCTTACGACCAGCTTTCCTTCCTTGGCGGCATTGGCCATGAGTGGCACCATCTCCTCGATCGACATCCCCCAGCTGTCCAATTTGACCGATGCCCTTGACCTTCTTACAAGCTCAGGATTGACCAGGGAGCCGGCATAGACCAGAACATCTGCGTTGACGAGCAGGTCGTTGCCTTTCAGTGTAATGAGGTCGGGATCGCCCGGGCCAGCTCCGACGAAATGGACCCTTGGCACGGTCACCGCCTCGCAAATAGGACCGACATATAATCACATACCTCTGGCATATCGGACTCACCGTAGATCTTTTCACCATCCATATACATCCTCTCGGCGAGGACGAATTCCTTGAAACCCTCCTTCCTGAGCTTTTCGACCGTCTCCCTCGGTCTTCTCACCTTCAACAGCACCCTGCACGCCTTCTCCGAGCCATCTGACACCTCCAGCCCAGAGTTTACGGCCACGCCCATCTTCGCTGCAAAGGCCGTTATCGAGCTTATTCCAGGTTCGACCGTGCACTCGATGGAGGGATACCTTTGCTTCAAAATGGTATAGAGCCTGCCATATGTGGAAAAGAAGCTCGGGTCGCCAAGGATCCCGAGCACGGCCGTCCCGTTAAGGGCGTACTTTGCTATCCTGTCGGAGTTGCGCTCCATGGCCTTGGTTATCGCATCCTCATCATTGGTCATCGGGAAGTCCAAAAGCTCAGGGTCGACATAGGGGAGCACTATCCTTCTGGCAATCTCACCAGGGACGAACACCTTGTCGGCCGTTCTCAACAATCTAGCGCCCCTGACCGTTATCAGCTCGCTGTCCCCGGGCCCAAGCCCCAACGCCACCAGCATCATCTCACCTTTCCGACTATCACAAAAACAGGGTCTATCGGCCTGAACATCACCGACCCGCCGATCTCATGGGACCTCGCAACGCTGACCTGGACCACCTCTTCAAAGATTTCGAGCTCCTTCATCGCATCGATCGCCCTGCTGAGCGTGCTCACCATCACAGCGTTCATGACGACCCTCCCTTTGACATTGCGGACCAATGCCTCAAGGACAAGCTCAAGGTCCTTCGACCCTCCTACAAATGCCCCGTCAAGTGCACCAAGGGAGGGGATCACGTCTTTCGCATGACCCTTGATCACCTCGACGTTGTCCGATCCGCTCTCTATGACATTTGCTCTGGTGGCCGTTATGGCCTCATCGCGGTTGTCGACGGCGAACACCTTTTCACAGGTCCTCGCAGCATGGACCGAGACCTTTCCCGTACCGCAGCCGACATCGACGATCCTGTCCCCCTTCTTCAGCCCCAGCTTGAAGAGGGAAACGGCCATTACTTCATCCTGAGTAGGTCCCCCGCTCACTTTCATACGAACTAGTTGGATGTATAATCCAATTTTTTATTTATATCTATTGGATGTATAATCCAACTAAATTAAATACTAACATGGATGATACCGCCTCCTATCTATCCCGCATATTTCACATAGTGAGAAGGCCATCGCCTAGGGGCGTTCATAGCATGTTGCCGCTCTTCATAGATATGAGATTACGAAAGGTAGTCGTCTTCGGGGGAGGTCAGGTAGGCCTCAGGAAGGCGAGGTTCTTTGCAAAAGAGGCCGACGTCGTGGTGGTGAGCCGTCATTTTTGCGAAGGGTTCGATACCTCTGAGGTCCAGATCGTGGAAGAGGACGCCCTCGAACGACTTGTGGAATGGGTCGGCTGGGCCGATGTCGTCATCGCGTGCACAGATGACGATGCGGTGAACAGCGCGATCGTGAACCAGGCCGTCGCAACCGGGAAACTGTATAATTGTTCAGACGGCAGGTCGAACTTCTTGATCCCCTCGGTCGTCGAGAGGGACGGTTATACGGTCGCCATATCGACCTTTGGAAGGAGCCCGGCGATGGCCAAATATCTCCGGACCCTCCTGGATGAGGAGCTTGGACCTGAGCATGGCAGGATGGTCCTCCTGCAGGAGACACTGAGGGAGGAGGCCAAACGGCTCATCCCCGACCAGAAGAGGAGAGAACAGCTGCTATGGGATGTCCTGAAGGACGAGAGGATATGGCAGCTCGTGAGGGAGGGGGAGATGAAGAAGGCCATGACGGCCGCAAGAAGGAGGATGGTGAAAGGGGATGGACAAGATCCTTAGCGTGCACATCACCCACAAGCAGGTCGACATAGGTAAGCTTGAACTGATCGGGTCGCAGAATGTTGACCACCTTCTTTTGACATTGAGCAAGCTGGATGGGGTCACTGAATGCGTTGTGCTCAAGACCTGCAACCGCGTCGAGATGTATGTGGCGACGAAAGATTGGGAGAAGACGAGGAAGGCCATGGAGGCGATGGTCTCCTCCTTCATCCCCTTCGATTCAGACCAGAACCTGGTGCAGTTCCTCACAGGGTCGGACTCCGTCCGCCACCTCCTCAGGGTGTCGTCAGGGCTGGAGTCGATGATAATAGGTGAGGACCAGATCCAGTCCCAGGTGAAAGAGGCGTTCGAGCATGCGGAGAGGGCCGGCCACATAGGTCCGGTCCTTTCGGTGGTGTTCAGGAAGGCCATCAGCGTTGGGAAGAAGGTAAGGACCGAGACGAAGGTCAACAAAGGATGCGTCTCCATAGGCTCCGCGGCGGTCGAGCTGGCGGAGGAGAAGCTGGGCACCCTGTCCGGAAAGAAGGTCCTTGTGATAGGGGCGGGCGAGATGGCCACATTGATAGCCAAGCACCTGGTGGGCAAATCGCCGGAGGCGGTCTTCGTATCGAACAGGACCTATGCCAGGGCGGTCGAGCTGGCCTGGGTGTTGAACGGTAAGGCGGTCAAGTTTGACTTCCTGCACGAGTTCCTTGCCCAGGCGGACGTCGTCCTTTGCGCGACGTCCGCGACGCATATGATCCTTGAGAGCCGGCATATAAAGAAGGCCATGGAGGCCCGGGCCGACAAGAGGATGCTGATAATCGACGTCTCCTTCCCTAGGAACGTTTCCTTGGACGTCCGCGATCTGGAAGGCGTTGAACTGTATGATATTGACGGCCTCCGGGGCGTCTCCGAGGCGAACATCCTCAGGCGCAGGGAGGAGATGAAGAAGGCCGAGCGGATCATCATCGAGGAGCTGGCACTTCTTGACAGGAAGCTGGACGAGATGGAGGCCTCAAGGATAGTGAAGATGATGTTCGGCAAGTATTCGTCCATCAAGGACAAGGAGGTCCGTAAGGCGATAGCAAGGGCCAAATGCGGTCAGGACCCGATCGAGAAGGTGATGGAGGAATTCGGGACCGCGCTGATGGGGAGGTTCCTGGCCTGCCCGACCGAGTCCCTCAAGGCCGCGGCCAGGAACGGGGACGACCGTTTCTTCGAAGCAGCCAGACAGATGTTCGAGCTCAAGGAGGAGGAAGGAGATGTACCCGCAGAGCAGGATGAGAAGGCTTAGGGGACAGCAAGGACTGAGAAGGATGGTCTCAGAGACGGCCCTAGCCGCAGACGACCTCATCTATCCGCTGTTCGTCGACGAGAATGTAAAAAAGCCTAGGGCGATCACCTCGATGCCAGGGGTGATGGCGCACCCCCTATCGCTCATAGCAGGGGAGGCCAGGTCGGCTCACGACCTCGGGATACCTGCCGTCCTCCTTTTCGGGATCCCAAAGGTAAAGGACGAGAGGGGGAGCGCGGCCTTTGACGAGCAGGGCGTAGTGCAAAGGGCGGTGAGAGAGATCAAGGCGGAGGTCCCCGGCCTCATCGTCATCACCGATCTTTGCTTATGTGAGTACACCTCCCATGGCCATTGCGGGGTGCTGAGGTCCGGAAATGTGGACAACGACGCCACCAATGACCTATATGCCCTGACGGCGATCTCCCAGGCGGAGGCCGGCGCTGACATGGTCGCCCCGTCCGGTATGATGGACGGGCAGGTTAAGGCGATCAGGGAGGGCCTGGACGAGGCCGGCCTCGATATGGTGCCGATAATGGCCTATTCTGCCAAGTACGCCTCTGCCTATTATGGCCCCTTCAGAGATGCCGCGGAGAGCGCCCCTAAGTTCGGGGACAGGCGGACCCATCAGATGGACCCAGGCAACGCACGCGAGGCCATGAGAGAGATGGAGCTCGACCTGTCCGAGGGGGCGGACATATTGATGGTCAAGCCGGCCCTTGCATATCTGGATATCATAGCTATGGCGAGGAATAGGTTCGACGTCCCGATCGCGGCCTACAACGTGAGCGGGGAATACTCGATGGTAAAAGCCGCTTCCGCCAAAGGCTGGATCGATGAGAAAAGGGTCGTCATGGAGACGTTGACCTCGATAAGGAGGGCTGGAGCAGATATGATCATAACCTACCATGCCAAAGATGCGGCCAGGTGGCTCCTGGAGGGCGAAGGATGAGGTCGGAAGGGTCGGCTGCGTTATATTCCGAGGCCAAGAGATACCTACCAGGCGGGGTTTCCAGCCCCGTGAGGGCTTATGGCCCCTATCCCCTGTACATAAAGGCCGGTAAAGGCCCAATGATCTACGATGTGGATGGGAATGAGTACATAGATTATTGCATGGGCTTCGGCCCCCTCATACTAGGTCATGCCAGAAAGGAGGTCGTCGATGCCCTCAGGGCCCAGCTGGACCTCGGGACGCTCTACGGCGCACCGGTAGAGAAGGAGCTTCATATGGCAAGGTTGCTGCATCGTCACTACCCATCCATGGAGATGATGCGGTTCGTCAGCTCCGGTACCGAGGCCACCATGCACGCGATACGCCTGGCAAGGGGTCACACTGGCAGAAAAAAGTTGATTAAGGTCGAGGGGGCCTTTCATGGCGCCCACGACCCCGTGCTCGTGAGAGCGGGGTCAGGCGCCACCACGCACTGCGCCCCTGACTCGCTAGGGATCCCTGATGAGGTGACGAGGAACACATTGCTGGTCCCCTACAATGACATCAGGGCTGTGAGAAGGACTCTCCTCGAGAACAAGGGCGAGGTCGCGGCAATGATATTGGAGCCCGTGATCGGGAATGCCGGCCCGATCCTTCCGAAAGATGGGTATCTTCAGGAGCTGAGGGAGCTGACATCGCAGCATGACGTCCTTCTGATATTCGACGAGGTGATCACAGGTTTCCGCCTTGCGATGGGTGGGGCGCAGCAGTACTTCAACGTAAGACCGGACATCACGGTCCTAGGCAAGATCGCAGGTGGGGGGCTTCCCTTCGGGGCCTTCGGGGCATCGTCCGAGATCATGTCGAGCGTCTCGCCATTGGGCAAGGTCTATCAGGCAGGCACCTTCTCAGGCAACCCTCTCAGCCTTACTGCCGGCATCGAGACAATATCGGTCCTGGAAAAGGAAGGACACGATGGACTGTCCCATCAGGGAGAGAGGATGAGAAATGGCCTGAGGTCCATCCTGGACGAGCTTCATCTCGGTTTCCAGGTCGTCGGCATCGGTTCGATGTTCCAGATCTTCTTCACGGAACAGGAGGTCAATGATTATGCCGATGCGAAAAGGTGTGACCCGTCGTTGTTCAAGAAGATGTTCGACCACCTTCTGGAAAAGGGCATCTACCTTCCGCCGTCGCAATACGAGACGAACTTCCTTTCCACAGCGCACACGGCGGAGGTCATCGACCGTACCCTTGATGGCTTCGCAGAGGCGCTCAGCGAGGTATTCCGATGATCATCGGGACGAGGGGGTCCAGGTTGGCGGTCTCTCAGACAGAGATCGTCACCTCGAAGCTCGGAAAAAAATTTCCAGACCTGCAGATCGAGGTAAGGCTCATATCGACCACGGGCGACAGGGTGCGGGACAGACCATTGAGGTCGCTGGGAGGGTTCGGGGCCTTCGTAAAAGAGCTGGATGACAGGATCCTGTCAGGCGAGATCGATGCCAGCGTCAATTCGCTCAAGGACATGCCGGTGGTCTGTACCGAGGGAACAAGGATCGCCGCAGTGCTCCCTAGGGGGCCGGTGGAGGACGTCATCATCTCAAAACGCCCATTGGAAGAGCTTCCCAGAGGGGCCGTCGTCGGTACCTCTAGCGTGAGGAGAAGGGCGATGTTGCTCAACGTCAGGCCGGACCTCGTCATCAAAGACCTCCGCGGCAATGTCACGACCAGGCTGTCCAGGTTGAGAGAGGGAAAATTTGACGCGATAGTCCTGGCCAAGGCCGGGCTCGAACGATTGGAGGTCGATTGTGAGGCCTTTGTCCTGGACCCCACGATCTTCATACCGGCAGTGGGACAGGGCGCCATCGCTATAAGTTGTGCAAACGGCTCGAAGCATTTTGAGACCCTGTCAGCGCTCAATGACACTGAGACAAGGCTCTGCGTGGAGGCGGAAAGATATGTGCTGTCCGGAATGGGCGGCGGATGCTCGGTCCCCATCGGGATATGGGCCGTGAAGGAGCTCGACGCTCTGCGCATGAGGGGCATCGTGCTCGCTGAGGACGGTTCAAGGGCGTTCAGGCTCGACAGGCACCTGGACGTGGAGAACCTGAAGGTCGGGCTAGACAGGTTTGTGAAGGAGATGATGATGGGTTGGGAGGACATCAGATGAGATCTTGCGAAAGGACAGGAGAGGTCTACCTGGTGGGCGCGGGCCCAGGCGACCCCGGCCTGATCACGGTCAGGGGCCGGGAGCTCATAACAAAGGCGGACGTGATAGTGCACGATTCGCTCATAGGGATGGAGCTACTGGAAGCTGCGAGGGAGGACGCCGAGGTCATCGACGTTGGAAAGAGGGGCGCCCATCACAAGGCCGAACAGCCAGATATCAACAGGTTGCTGATCGAGAAGGCCTTGGAAGGAAAAATGGTGGTCCGTCTCAAGGGAGGTGATCCATTCCTATTCGGCAGGGGAGGTGAGGAGGCCGAGGAGCTGGTCAGGCATGGGATCAGGGTTCATCTGGTCCCTGGCGTCACTTCCTCCATCGCCGTGCCTGGGCTGGCGGGGATACCCCTCACTCACAGGGACCATGCGTCGATGGTGACGATAATGACCGGGCACGAGGGCCTGCACAAGGATGAGGAGGTCATCGATTATTCTTTGCTCGCAAGGCTCGGCGGTACGATAGTCATCATGATGGGCATGTCAAATCTGGAAAAGAACATGTCCCGCCTCATCGAGGGAGGGATGGACCCTACAACGCCAGTGTCTGTGATCGAGAAAGGGAGCACACCGGAACAGAGGATGGTGTCCGCCGATGTCGCCACCATAGCACAGAGATGTAAGAGCCTCGGGGTCGGTGCCCCCGCGGTAGTGGTGGTCGGGGGGGTCGCATCGCTGTGGAAGACCTTGGGGGACCTTTCATGAAGCTTGCTATAATGAGGACCAAGGACAAGGCCGAGGAATCGGTCGCGATGGCTAGGGAGATGGGCTTCGAGGTGATGTTCGCATCTCCCCTGGAGCTGGAGGAGCTTGACACACCTGCCTTCTGGCGGTTCGTAGAAGAGCTCGAGGCGGGGAGGGTGGGCAGGGTCATGGTCACAAGCTCTACCGCAGTGAAGTACATGTTCAAGCTCTTGGAGAAAAGGGGGAAGGCCACGTCCGTCTTCACCTTGTTGAACAGAAGAGGTGTGATAGCCATCGGGCCCGTCACGGCAGATGCCGCCAAGGCCAAATGGCTCAAGGTCGAGGCCGTGCCGGAGAAGTTCACCTCCGATGGCCTGGTGAGACTGCTTGAGGGAAAGGTCTCGAAGGACGAGACGGTCTGGGTCATCAGGTCGGACCAAGGCTCCGATGTCATAAGGAAAGGGCTGGAGGCGATGGGGGCGAAGGTCGAGGAGGTACCTGTGTATGCGTTGAGGAGGTCCGAACCGGACCGTGCGCTGCTGGACATGTACTATTTCACTGTGCATGGAGGCATTGATGCCTTTGCCTTCACAAGCTCCATGTCCGCAAAGGCGTTCATCGAGGAGGGCGAGCGGAAATATGGCGTCAGGGAGTTCGGGACATCGCTGAACGCCGCCATCATAGGTGCGATAGGGGAGCCAACGAAGAGGACGCTGGAATCGATGGGCATAGACGTCGACGTCATGCCGAAGGATGCGACCTTCGAGGGGCTCCTAAAGGCCCTGATGGACCATATCCGGCAAAGGGAATGAGGGCAGATGTCATCCCCGACCTCAGGCCCAGTCGTCCTTGAGCAACAGCTCCAACGATTCCTCGACGGTCATCGGGGGTCTGAAGTTCTTTTTTGTCGCATCACGCCATCTCATCATGAGCCTTGAGAACGACGGGAGCTCAAGGTTCGCCTCCCTGAGCACCTCATCGTTCTCGACAAGACCGCGGAAATCACCGTCGTAGATCACCTTTTTCTTGAGCACCACGACCCGCTCGGTTAGCTCGAAGGCCACGCCCAGGTCATGCGTCGCCAACACGAAACCTTGAGGTATGGAATGCAATATGTTCACAAGGTCCCTTCTTCCTTGGGGGTCGAGGTTGGCCGTCGGTTCGTCGAGCAATAAGATAGGGGGTGACATTGCCAGCACGCCGGCGATCGCCACACGTTTCTTCTCTCCGATAGAGAGCCTATGAGGCACCCTGTCCGAGAACCCTGATATGCCCGCCTGTTCCATCGCCCTCGCGACACGGTCCTTGACCTCCTCTTCTGCAAGCCCCATGTTGATAGGGCCAAAAGCGACGTCCTCCCAGACAGTGGGCATGAATATCTGGTCGTCAGGGTCTTGGAAAAGGAACCCGACCTTCCGTCTCGCCTTCACCGCATCATGTTTTGTGAGCTTTGTCCCGCCTATCTCCACCGTTCCTTTGCTTGGAAGATAGAGCCCTGCCATGAGGTGCAGCAGGGTGCTCTTTCCCGCCCCGTTTGGGCCGACGAGGGCCACCCTCTCACCCTCTCTCAACGTGAAGCTGATATCCTCGAGAGCATACGGGCTCTCAGGATATCTGTACCAGACGTTCTGAAGCCTCACAGCGTCCATTTGAATGCCCCCATCTGGATCGCCAACAAAATGACCGTGATGGATATGAACACGGCCGCTAGGGCGATATCCCTGGCCCCCACCTTGAGGTCCTCTATCGTCCTTATCTCGCCTGTATAGCCTCTTGAAAGGAGGGCATCATATATCCTGGTGGCCCTGGAGTTCGACCTGACAAAGACCATGCCGATAGTATATGAGATGGTCTTGAACGCACCCTTGTCGAGAAGGCTCCTTCCTCCCTGAAATCCTCGGGACCTCCGTGCCATCCTCATCCTTGATAGCTCGTCCGTCAGAAGGAATATGAACCTGTATGTGAAAAGGACAAGGTTGCATATGACCGGAGGCACCTTGAACCATCTTAATGCCCTCAAGGTCCCGAAGAACGGCGTCGAAGATATCACCAGTAATAGGGCAAGGACCGATGCGGACACCCTCATTGCCATGGCAAGGGCGTTCTCTATACCAGAGGTCAACAACATTGTAATGAATGCAAAAAGGACGAACGGAAATGCCAGAAGATAGACCTCCGCTATATGCCTCATCGGGACCCCGGACAGCTCGACCATGATGATAGCGAAGATCAATGCCAGATATAATGCCGTCAGGTCCTTCAGCAAAGCCACGGCAGATATGAAGAGGATGGCAGAGGCGAGCTTGACTCGAGGGTCGAACTTAAAGAAACGTGAATTTTTTGCATAGCGGTCGACCTCATCATGATCCAGGCTCATTTCTTACCTCCTCAGCCAACGGTAAAAGACCACTTCCGATAGCGGTGGGCGCATCGAGCAAGCTGTGAACCGATACGCCAGTATATATCTCTTGTTACTTTTAAGAAAAAAGTATTATCGTGACGGGGTCACTTTGCCCGTCAGGAAAGAAATTCAATCGGTCCTTCTCTTTCTTGCCTTGACCAACATGAGATAGGCCAGGACGACCGCGAGCACGATAACGAAGCCCAAGATCCCCATAAGAAGGGAGGCGACATAGTCCTCGCCGTAGTCAAGGGGGGCCTGCCAGACGGGCTCTCCCTCGCTGACACCATTATCCTCCATTGTCTTCTCAAGCCCATCCCCGTAGGCCGCAGAGAAGGTGTAGTAACCGACAAGCCCTATGGCGAAGACGACAAGTATCGCCATAACCGCCTTGACATATCTCTTGTTCACGCGGTCACCTCCATACCATCATCCCGTGCCTCTCCTAGTCTCATCTTTAGCATCTCTGGGGCGATCTTGGCCAGGAAGCTCACCACGCCCACGGTGATGATCGCCTCGCCGATCCCTATCAGGGCATGCCAGCCCATCATGGCAGGGATTGACACGATGCCATCGATCCCGTACGACCCATCTGATACCGCAAAGCTCACGGCCAGCTGGACAGCACAGGCCGTGGCCGCTATGAACACCGAGGCCCAGGACGCCGTAAAGGTCGCGACAGGCCTGTTCTTTCCATCAGCTATCTTCAAGATGAAATGTGCTACGAACGGCGCTATCACCGCCATATTGAGCAGGTTCAGCCCAAGGGCCGTCAGCCCCCCATCCCCGAACACGAGGCACTGTATCACCAATATGACCGTCATGACCACGACCGAACCATACACCCCGAGCAAGATCGTCGCCAAGGTCGCCCCTATGAGGTGTCCGGTAGTCCCTCCCCCCACAGGAAAGTTCAACATCTGGGCAACGAAGATTCCGGCAGCGAGTATCGCCATGAACGGCATCTTCTTCTCATCCACAGTCTTGTTCACCTTTGAGACCGCATAGGCGATCACAGGAACAGATATGGCCCAGCCAGCCAACAGGACGACCGGGTCCATGAGCCCATCAGGTATGTGCAATCTTTCCTCCTCCGATAGTTGAATGAACCTAGGATAGGGCATCTTTTTGCAGAGTATTTAGATGTTATTACGAATTAAAAAAAAGTGTTACTGATGACCATCATCTCCATTCGCATGCCCTTCTCAGGTCCTTCACGAACCTGGACACCATCTCAGGGCCCTCTCCATTGGATATCCGTTCTATAATCGAACTTCCTACGATGACGCCGTCCGCTCCCAGACCGACCAGCCTCAAGACCTGCGAACCCGACGATATCCCAAATCCCACCGCCACTGGAAGACCTCCTGAGACAGATTTGGCGTCCCTGATCAATGGTCCGATGCCTTCTTCAGACCATTCGGACCTCCCTGTTGTCCCAAGCCTGCTGACGAGATATAGATAGCCTCGTGAGGCCTTGGCGATCCTTCCTATCCTCTCTTTCCCTGACGTCGGGGCCGCCAATTGGATGAGGTCCACCCTTTTTTTCCGGCAAAGGCGGGAGAGCGAGACCGATTCCTCCAGGGGCAGGTCAGCAACGATGAGGCCGTTGGCACCGGCGGCCGCGATCTCTTCGATGAACTCCTCCTCTCCGAACTGGAGGATGGGGTTGTAGTAACCCATTGGGATGAGGGGCACATCGGTGCTCTTTCGGAGCTTCCTTATCAGCTCAACGACATTCCGTGGCCTCATACCGGCCCTCAGGGCGGCATCGGAGGCCGCTTGGATCACGGGCCCATCGGCGACCGGGTCAGAGAAGGGGATGCCGATCTCGAGCATGTCCGCGCCCGCATCGACACATGCCAACATATGATCGACCGAACTTTGCAGGTCAGGATATCCTGCCGTCAGATAGACGATAAGAGCGGCCCTTCTCTCCTCCTCCGCCCTCCTGAAGGCGTCGCTGATGGAGGTCACCGTATCAGCCCCATCCCATGCACGGTATCGAGGTCCTTGTCGCCTCGCCCAGATATAGTAATGACCACGATCTGGTCCTTTTTCATCAGCTTAGCTTCTGACATCGCAGCATGGACAGCATGCGCGGACTCAAGGGCGGGTATGATCCCCTCAAGCCGGGAGAGCCTGACGAAAGCATCGAGCGCCTCATCGTCCGTGACGCCCACATACTCGGCCCTCCTGATGTCCTTCAGGTAGGAATGCTCCGGACCCACGCCAGGGTAGTCCAGGCCCGGCGCTATGCTATGCGCCTCCGATATCATCCCGTCGCGGTCCTGAAGGAGATATGAATAGCAGCCTTGCAGGACCCCCTTGCTGCCGGCGGTCAGCGTTGAGGAATGCTTGCCTGTCGAGATGCCGTGGCCTGCAGCCTCGGCGCCCAGCAACCTTACGCCCCTGTCCTTGACGAAAGGGTGAAAGGTCCCTATGGCGTTCGAGCCTCCACCAACACAGGCCACAAGGAGGTCTGGTGCCCTGCCCTCTTTTGCCCTCAATTGCGACCTTATCTCCTTGCCGATGACGCTCTGGAAATCCCTTACCATGCGGGGGTAGGGATGAGGTCCTGCGGCCGTCCCCAGCAGATAATGAGTATGGTCCACGGTCCTCGCCCAATCCCTGAGGGCCTCATTTATGGCATCCTTCAGCGTACGGGAGCCGGCCGTCACCTCGTTGACCTTTGCCCCCATCAGTCTCATCCTGAAGACGTTCATCTTCTGCCTCGCGACATCCTCGGAGCCCATATAGATCTCCGCTTCCAGGCCAAGGACGGCCGCGGCCATCGCCACGGCGGTACCATGTTGGCCGGCGCCTGTCTCCGCAATGAGCCTCTTCTTGCCCATGCGTTTGGCGAGGAGCGCCTGCCCCATGACATTGTTGAACTTGTGCGCCCCCCCGTGGCACAGGTCCTCCCTCTTGAGATAGATCTTGGCCCCGCCGCAATGTTCGGTCAGCCTCCTGGCAAAATACAAGGGGGTCTCTCTTCCTCCATAGTTATGTTGGTACCAACGGAGCTCTTCCCTGAATGACGCGTCGCCCTTGCACCTCAGATATGCATCCTCTAGCTCCATTAGCGCATGCATGAGCACTTCAGGCACATATTGTCCGCCGAACTCCCCGAACCGTCCTTTCCTCCTCATCTCAGGGCCCTCCTTAATCTCCTCCTCTCACATTGCTTATGAACTCGGCTATGAGCCTAGGGGATTTCCTCCCGCCCTCCTCGACCCCGGTGGACACGTCCACAACATCTGGTCGGACCATCCTTATCGCCTCCCTGACATTGGAGGGGCACAGTCCCCCTGCGAGCACGGTACCGACCGGCCTCAGGGACCTCTTCAATGCAGAGCTCAGCCGCCAGTCATGGACCTGTCCGGAACCTCCTCCCTGGGCCGAGGGCGTGTCGAGCACGACCTTATCAGCGCTCCTGCGCAGCCTTTCCACCAGGCCATTGCACGAACTGTCAGAGACCGGCATGAGGAGCCAGAGCTCGCAAGGGATGCACGACCGGAGCAGGTCCAGCTCCCCCTCCGGATAAACCCGATGCGCCTGGACCACATCTGGCCTCAGCTCGTCCGCCAACCGTACGACCTCATGGACGTCCGGGCAGTTCGTCACCATGACCTTTTTGGGGACGGCCATGGACATGAGCTTCTTAGCCAGTGACGATGAAAGGCATCGTCGCGAACTTGAGCTAACGACGAATCCAAGGTAATCCGCACAGGACCCGGCGTCCACGTCCTGACGCCTCATCATCCCACAGACCTTCACCTCGGTCATCTGGAGACCGCCAGCTGTAAGAGCCTTGCCTTGGGGCTTCCGCTCGACACGAGGTCTGTACCTATGAGGACGGCATCTCCCCAGGCGTCCCTGATATCGATGATGTCCCTCTGGGAACGGATCCCGCTCATCACGATTATCGGCCTTTCGTCCCGTCCGATATAGGGGAGGAGCCTCAATGCATGGCCCGGGAAAACCTCGAGGGTGTGGAGGTTCCTCTGATTGATCGCCAATATGTCAGCATCGCTTTCCATGGCGCGCTGGAGCTCGAACTGGTCATGCCCCTCGATAACGACCTCGAGACCTATCTCATGGGCTTTGGCGATCAGCTCGTCACGCATCATATTACCGCCATCGATGTCGAATATACCCTGTATCAGCAATATGGCGCTGGCACCGAAATGTTTGGCAGCCTCGACCTGTTGGACCGAGACGATGAAATCCTTCATCAGGACTGGGACATCAGGGTCCCTCACGCACTCAAGTATCCCTAGGCTGCCTTCAAAGCTGATCGGCTCGGTGATTATCGAAAGAGCAGCGGCTCCGCCAGTAATGTAATCATCGATGAGCTGCCTGGCCCCCATGGTCGATATCATACCCGACGAAGGAGAGGATATCTTGACCTCGGCGATTATCGGGAAATCGTTGGACATCTTGATGCCATATGAGAGCTCAGGTCTCTCGGGGACCGCAAGTCTGGGCCTGGCATGATAATATCCATTTGCGACCAGTTCCTTCACTTTTCTGATCTGCATCCTTAGGAAGTCATCCTCTTCGTTCAATTGACCCCTCCTAGGGACAATATCCTACCCAGCTGTGCGGATGCCTTTCCAGAGAACATTGCGCTGTTGGACATCTCAAGACCTTCGCGGAACGACCTTGCCTTCCCAAAGACATAAAGGCCGCAGGCCGCGTTCAATGACACCATCTCGGACCTGCCCTCTACCTTGTGGTCAAGAATGTCATAGGCGAGGGATGCGGCCTCCTTCGGCGCCATCTCCCCAAGGTCTCCTGCGACGGGCATTCTTTTCTCTAACATCTTTGGTGAAATTTCAAATTTGTTCTTCCTTCCATCACAGACCTCGATGCACATAGTAGGTCCGAGGGCCGAGACCTCGTCCATCCCCGGATATCCATGGACGACCAGGGCCCTCTCGATGCCGAGCATCGATAAGGAATCTGCGATGACATCCATCAGATCAGGGTCCGCTACACCGACCAATTGCTGTTTCCTTGCCATCACTGGGTTCAACAGCGGTCCGAGCAGGTTGAAGACCGTCCTTTTGCCTATCTCCCTCCTCATCGGCACGACATGCCGCATTGAAGGATGGTAGTTCGGAGCGAAGAGGAATGCGAAGCCCACCTCGTCTAACATCTCACGGGACCGGTCTGGGCCCATCATGATGTCATAGCCAAGGGCCTCCATCAGGTCCGCACTTCCACACTTTCCGCCGTTCGAACGGTTGCCGTGCTTTGCGACCGGGACACCACATGACGAGACGACGATCGAGGCCAAGGTTGAAACATTGAACGTCCTGAAAGGGGCACCTCCGGTCCCGCACATGTCTAGTACGACGGGATGTCTGGTCGGGACGCGAACGGAGACCTCCAGGAACGGTCTCGCGAACGACAGCACATCATCGGCCGTCTCACCGCTCGCCGTGAGCCCCATCAGCGTGGCCTTGACCAATCTCTCTTCGACCAGGCCCATGCTCATGCCCCTCGCTATATCCGAAAGCGTGATGATCCCACTAGGTCCATCTGACACGTTCTCACCTTGCCATCTTAATGAAATTCGATATCAGGTCCCCCCCTTTCGGTGTGAGCACGGATTCGGGATGGAACTGGACCCCATAGATAGGTCTCTTACGATGCTCGATGGCCATTATCTCACCCTCGGCCGTCCTTGCGGTCACCTCCATCTCATCAGGCCTTGTCTCAACTACGAGAGAGTGGTATCTTCCTACAAGCATCGGGCTCTCCAGGCCTTCGAAGAGACCTCTCCCGTCATGATATATCATCGAGGTCTTGCCATGCACCGGCATCCTTGCCCTGACGACCCGTGAGCCATGAACGGCGGCTATCCCCTGATGTCCCAGGCACACCCCCAGCGTCGGGACCGAGAGGGAGACGTCCTTTATCAGCTCGCCACAGGCCCCGAAGTCCCTCTTGTTCATAGGATGTCCGGGTCCTGGAGATATGACCAAGGCGTCTGGACCGATGCGGGCCATCCCCTTGGCATCGATCTCATCGTTCCTTTTAACGATGCATCTCGCCCCCCTTTCCTCGAACGCCTGCTTCAGGTTGTAGACGAAGGAGTCGTAGTTGTCTATCATCAGGACCTTCATTCTCTTGCCCCCCTCGCTGCTGTGGCCTCCAGGGCTGCCACCATCGCCCTGAGCTTGCCCTCGGTCTCCCGGTACTCATTCTTTGGCACCGAGTCATAGACTATCCCGGCCCCTGCCTGGAACCGGACCTTGTCGCCCCTTACAAATGCCGAACGTATGGTGATGGCCGAATCCAGGTTCCCGTTCAGGGAAAGGTAGCCGACGGCCCCCGCATAAGGCCCCCTTGGAGAGCGCTCTTCCTCCGTAATGATCTCCATGGCCCTGGGCTTAGGCGCTCCAGACACCGTCCCGGCAGGGAAGACGGCACAGAAGGCATCTATGGCGTCTTTTCCCTCCTCGAGGGTGCCCTGTACCTTTGAGACGATATGCTGGACATGGCTGAACTCCTCGACCTTCATGAACTCAGGGACATAGACCGATCCTGGCCTGCACACCTTGCCCAGGTCATTCCTCGCAAGGTCGACGAGCATCGCATGCTCCGCCCTTTCCTTCTCGTCGGACAGCATCTCTTCCCTGTATCTCCGCCTCTCGAGCGTATCACTGCCGAGCGGTCTCGTCCCTGCTATCGGATGTGTGAACACCTCCCTGGACCTCACAGTGACCAAGGTCTCTGGGCTGGAACCCAGGACCTTTCTTTCCCCGAAATCGAGGTAGAACATGTAGGGCGAGGGGTTTACCTCCCGGAGGGCAACATACAGAGGGAAAGGGTCGCCGTAGATATTACGCTCCACACCTCTCGAGAGAACGATCTGGAAAGCCTCGCCCTCTCCGATCTTGCCCACCGCTTTTGCTACACTGTCCTCGAAGTCATGTCTCGGTGACATCTCCCTCGCTTCGCCGAAAATGAGCTTTTGCCCACCTGCCTTCAGGTCTGCCTTCGGAAGGATCTTTCTCAGAGAGTCCGCCCCATCGACAGAGAAGTAATAGGTCCTGAACCTCGAATGGTCGTAGACAACGCCCTCTTTGTACATCCCGAGCTCGAAGTCAGGGAAATCCCTGTCCTTCATGAACGGCACCTTTTTTTCTAGATATCTCGCGAACTCGAAGGAGAAATAGCCGACAAGTCCACCAACATATGGGAATGGGTTCTCATCTACGCGATTGTCATCAATGACCTTCCTTATGGCCGTGACCGGGTCCAGGCCTGATATCTCCGGACAGCCGGTAACATCTCCGTCCTCGCATCTCAGCACGAACTTAGGGCTGCAGCCAAGGAAAGAATAGGAGATGACACGGTCGGTACCAACGGCGCTCTCCAACAGGAACGAGTTCCTTGACCTGGAAGAGATGTAGGAATAAAGCTCGAGAGGTGCGAGGCCCGTCGATAGCGGTTCTATGCTCAATTTATGAGAGGTTGTCATGTGAAGAAGTGAACATCAATGATTATATTTAATCATTATTGTATATTTTAGTTCATTAACTCGATTGACATAAACAGTAATAATGCGGAGCCGCCTTCCAGGCCATGGTGTTGAGATGAAAGTGCTAGCGTTCAACGGAAGCCCAAGAAAAAATGGGAACACGAGGAGAGCGTTGGAGATCGTTCTTGAGGAAATATCAAAAGAAGGGATCGAGACGGAGCTAATCGATATAGCGGACGGGCCCTTGGCCCCCTGCAGGGCATGTGGCGCATGTGGACGGAACAAGGACGGGCGGTGCATCATCGACGATGATCCTTTGAACGGATGGTTGGAAAAGATGTACGCCGCTGACGGGTTCTTGATCGGTTCCCCGACCTATTTTGGCAACATGTCCGCCCACACCAAGGCGTTCATCGACAGGACCGGTTATGTCTCCAGGGCCAATGGCAACAAGTTCGCCAGAAAGGTAGGGGCAGCTGTGGCCGTCAACAGACGCGCGGGGGCGTTGGTAACTTTCCAGGACATCAACAACCTGTTCCTGATAAGTCAGATGGTGGTGCCTGGAAGCAGCTATTGGAACGTGATCACCGCTCTCGATCCAGGCGATATTGAGAAGGACGAAGAGGGCGTCAAGACCATGAGAACGCTCGGAAAGAACTTTGCATGGTTGGTCAAGAAGCTTAAATGACAGGACGAGATTAAAATATCGGCTGCTACGTCGATCAATAGGTCATCATATGGTAGAGGTCAAGAAAGAGTCGAAGTGCCAGATCTGCGACTCTTATAATATGAAGGGCATGTGGCAGTGCGAATGTGGCGTGATGAACGTATCAAAGAATGAAAAGTGTTGGAAATGCGGCAGGCCCAGAGGCATCTGAGATGCCCCTATGGATGATTAAGACGTCAGATGCTTCTGTAGCGTGGCGAAATCGATGTTCAGTTGAATGACGTCGCCCACAACCCCTACCTGGTCCGTCTTCACCTTGATGGTGACCGATCGCTTGAAAAGACCGGTCTTTATCTTCATCTCCTTCGCTGTGGCCTTTGGTACGGTAACGAACAGCTCGTCGACCTTCCAGGTCGATGTGTTCATATCGCATCCTGTCATCTGACCTACGTTTCGTCCATATCCTTCGTTATGACGGACTTCATATCAGTGGTAGCTAGTTCGATAGCCATAGCATCCCTCCGATGAGATAGATTTTTTATGGTTTTAATATTTTTGCTCAAATGAAATTTAACGCCCTATACTATCGGGCCGAGCGCTACCGTCCGCTCGTTCACAGACAGTTCTCAGACAAACATCTGACGTCATAAAACCAAGTCCGAAAGAGTGAGATTAATGAACCCCCTGGACCATATCACGGTGTCGGCCCATGGCACTGAATGATTGGAGACAGAGGTACAGATCAAAGATATGTACTGCCCAGGAGGCCGTCCAGCATATCAAGAGGGGTGACACTGTCTTCATCGGTACGGCATGTGGGGAGCCCCAGGCCCTGGTGAGGGCGATGGTGGCCGAGGCCGATTCGATGGCGGACAATGAGATCATCCAGACGCTCTCCCTGGGGGCCACCCCATATGCCGACGAGAAGTACTCAGACCAGTTCCGACTCAACGCCCTCTTCATAGGGCCTGGCACTAGACAGGCGGTCAATACCGGCAGGGCCGATTATACGCCCATCTACCTGTCGGAGATCGAAGGGCTCTTCGAAAGAGGGGCGATAACGATAGAGGTGGCCCTGATACAGGTCTCCCCTCCTGACGATGATGGCAATTGCTCGCTGGGGGTGAGCGTCGACATCACGAAGAGCGCCGCAGAGCATGCGGACGTGGTGATAGCGCAGGTCAACGAGAACATGCCAAGGACCAGGGGCGACTCGTTCA
Organism: Methanomassiliicoccales archaeon; assembly: GCA_013415865.1. Lineage (NCBI taxonomy): Archaea > Methanobacteriati > Thermoplasmatota > Thermoplasmata > Methanomassiliicoccales > Methanomassiliicoccales archaeon. Next base: position 343,273 of record CP058896.1, on the reverse strand, counting down.
TACATGTCGATGAGATCGATCACCTGGTCGATCTCACCGAGCCGCTCCTCGAGTGGCATCAGGAGAGGGAGGAGGACCCAGAGGTGCTCGCAAAGATAGGCAAGCACCTATCAGAGCTGGTAAACGACGGCTCGACGATACAGATCGGATATGGGACGACACCGAACGCCGTGCTCAGATATCTGAGGTGCAAAAGGGACCTGGGTGTCCACACCGAGGTCTTCTCGGACGGCCTGATGCAACTGGTCCTGTCAGGCGTCGTCACCGGTAGGAAAAAGACCATCCATCAGGGGAAGATAGTGGCATCGTTCCTGATGGGGACCAAAGGGCTCTATGAATGGGCCAATGACAACGACATGATAGAGATGCACCCCTCATCTTATACCAACGACCCCTTCGTGATCTCCCGCAACGATGACATGGTCGCCATCAACACGGCATTGTCGGTGGACCTGACCGGCCAGGTCTGCGCTGACCAGATAGGTCACAAGTTCTTCTCCGGCCTTGGGGGTCAGGTTGATTTCCTACGTGGCGCTGCCCGTTCAAGGAACGGAAGACCCATAATCGCATTGCCATCGACGGCCAAGGACGGGTCGGTCTCAAGGATCGTCCCTCATCTTGAGGAAGGGGACAGCGTGACCACACCGAGGGGGGACGTTCATTATGTCGTTACCGAGTATGGTGTGGCGGAGCTGCACGGAAAGAGCATCATGCAACGCGCCCTCGCATTGATAGAGATAGCGCATCCCAAATTCAGGGATGAGCTCTTGGCCCATGCCAAGACCCTTCATCTGGTGTATCCTGACCAGATCGGGGCGTCGATCAAGTCGGTATACCCGGAGCAATATGAGATGGTTGCCAGATTGGCGGACCTGGACGTCTACATAAGACCTGCCAAGGCATCTGATGAGGCAATGCTCAGAGACCTTTTCTATTCCTTCAGCGACACCACCGTCTACTCTAGGTATATGGCGCCGCGCAAGCGATTCTCCCATACCGAGCTGTCGAGCATAGTCGATATCGATTATGTCGATAGGATGACCTTTATCGCCCTCATCAAGGAGAAAGGAAGCTGGAAGGCGGTCGGGGTCTCAACATTCGACCTGGACAGGACGACGAACACCGCGGAGGTGTCTTTCATCGTCGCTGACAGGATGCAGGGGAAGGGCATCGGCACCAAGTTGATGGAGCAGATGATCAAGGCGGGCAGGGACCGCTCTATCAAAGCGTTCACCGCCGAGACCTTGGCGCAGAACGTCAAGATGCTCGACATATTCTATCGTACAGGGTTCAAGGTGGAGACGAAGCTGGTCGAGGACACATATATGGTCAAGATGGACCTTTGGCAGAAGGTCTAGGGTAAGATCATATCTGACACACCATCTGGTCAGAGCCCATCCTTCATCACTTGGTCGATGGTCAATGCGAGGTCCTCGAAGACGCGCGAGATGTCCGCACCCTTCTGAACAAAGAAGCAGGCAGGGAAAGGCCAACCCTCCAGCCGATCATAGTCCAACGCGGTGAAAAGGATGAAGGGCGTCTCCCTGTCCCGCTCCCTGAATTCTTTGAGGAATTCGACCCCGTTCATACCAGGCATGCTATAGTCGCAGATTATCGTATCATATCGATAATTCTCAACGATCTCCAGCGCCCTTCTTGGACATGCCACTGTGTCCACCTTGAGGTCGTCGACGAATTCCAGGTATGTCTTGACGACATCTAACATGGACGGATCGTCATCAATATAAAGGGCCGACCTCATCATCTCCCCGCTTTATCTCTGAAACGTGGATCGAATTTATAACTTCTGATGTCCGGGTCTCAATTCTGATATCCACCTGGACCATATCAATGGAAGGTGCTGTCGTAGGCCGGATAGTGACATGTCCTTCTCTCAAGATAGGACACCCTTCATTACTATTCCCACGATAAAATCACAAAAAGCACCTATCCAGACCAAAACAACAAAATGAACGGCCGCGCTGGCGATATGCCCCCCCTTGATCAGCGGTATCATAAGGGCCGAAAAAAAAGAATGGATGACCACTACGGAAACGACCATGATCGTGAGCAGGTCGGAGTTGAAGTTGGCGTTGAATATCGAGCTTATGAACCCGATATCGAAAGAGCCAGTATGGGACAGGTTGATGTTGGCGATGACGTCCGCCATATACTCGGTTATCGCCACCGTCACCCAAAGGGTCACGGCCAGGGCGACGGCCACCCCGTACAACATCCCAAGGAAGTTGCCGCTGAGAGTGATCCTCTTCTTCCTTATCGCCAGTATCTTGAATATGTTGTTGCTGATGAACAGGCTTGTCTCATCAGGTTTAGATCCTGCAAGGATGCACTCCATGTAAATGTTGCTGAACCTCCTGATGGAGTTGCTTCCCGTCTCAGCCGCAAAATGTGCCCAGGACTCCCTTGGGTCTATATACATGGCCAGGCGCCTTGACAGGTTTCTGACGGGCTTGGTGAGAGGACCGAACTTATGTATCGCTATCTTTTTGACGGAGTCGGCCATCGTTTGGCCGCTGACGCTTGCGGAACGCCCCAACGAACGGATGAGGGCGCCGAAGACCGCATCCCTTTTCTCGATTCCTTTCTCTTCCCTGAAAATCAGGATGCCCGGGATCAAAGAGGGAAGGCAGACGCTCGACACCAATAGCATCCAAGGCAGATGAAGGGGCAGGAGCAAGGAGGTCAGGGCGACCATCCCGAATATCGCGACGAATATCGAGACGATCAATATCCGGTCCTTGTCCCCTATCTTTCTGTTCTTTATCTTTAGAAGAATGGAGTACCAGATATCATCCTTCGGCATCTTGGAGATGATGAGATATACGAACAATCCTTCCATGAAGAGGAACGCGATGATCACGCCGTAGATCATGACCTCGACCGCTGTGGAACCTAGGATCGGGGTTATCGCGACGAAGACGCATACGAATATCAGAGATGTGATTATGCCGGTGAATATCTCCTTCATGAAGTCGACGTCCTTCAATGCGGTCTCGCACTTGAGCATGAACTCGTCCATCATGATGTCGTGCTCGTTCCTCATGAACCTGTCAAGAGGTTCTCCGACCTCGATAGAGTGCGCAAGTCTGGAATAGAAATCCTTCGCCATCTTGCTGGGGGTCTTTGCCGAGACGAACCTGCAGGCCTCGGCCGCTGACACATTATAGTGCTTGATGAGGCGATAGATCTTCTTCGCGTCGCCCGATAACGGCCCATATTCGCTCTTCTGGGAGAGGATATAGAATATCTTGTCAAAGCTCATATCAGAGGTGGAAAGCGCTGCGAGCTCGGTGACGAACGCAGGCAGCTGCCTGTCGGTCTTTATCCTCCTCTGGGATGCCATCAGGAGCGGCCAGATAAAGACCACGAGGACCAAGAACATCGGCAGGGCGAGCGCGACCGCCATGGTGCCGACCTGTAGAAGTGGGGAGAGATACAACCATAAGACCATAGGGAGAGCGATGCCAAATGCTATGACAGTAAAGAACAAGATGAGCATGAACTTCTTCGGGGCCATGTCCATTGTTGACAGCGCATCCTTGTACTTCATCCGGCTCACCTGAACGGAAGGGACTCGGGCCCTTTTTCGTAATAATCATTGAAGATCTTGACGACCTCTTGGTATCCAGTGATGTTGAGCTCTAACATTTTCTTGAAGATCTGCTCCCTTTTTTTCAGCTCCTTGTAGATGTCCTTTTTCTCCGCGTAACCGTGTTCTGCGGCCACCTTGTTCTCCAGGATATGGGAGTTGTTCATCCCACGGAAGAAATGCACGTCCCGCGCCGGGTCCCATTTGAAGACGACCCTGGTCATGATCCCCCCGACCTCGCGGTTGAATCCCACTATCTCCTCGACGTGTGTCACGCGCCTCAGGAAACGTCCATTGACATTGACCGCTGACTGGAAGATGATGACGTTCACGTTGTCGATGAAAGAGAGGGGGATGTTCACCGGCTGGCCTGTCATCCTCTGGATGAACTTCGAAGAGGTGGAGGCGTGGAACGTGGCGATGACAGGGATGCCGGTCTGCATGCACTGGAAGGCCACCCTCGCCTCCTCGCCTCTGATCTCGCCGATGATGATGTAATCCGGTCGGGACCTCAGCGCGGCCCTGAGAAGGTCGAACATGGTGACCCGCGCCTCATCAGGACCTGACTCACGGGTGACGCACCTCTGCCATGACCTCTGGCAAGGTTTCACCTCTGGCGTGTCCTCGACAGAATATATCTTTCCACGGTGGTCGATGAAGGTGAGGATGCTGTTCAGCGTCGATGTCTTACCTGAGGCCGTCTCTCCGCATATCATTATGTTGATCTTGTTCTCAAGGCAAAGCCAGATATATGCGGCCATCTCAGGCGAGAACGTCCCGAACTTCATCAATTGAACCGGGGACAGGGGCTCTGATGAGAACTTACGGATGGTACAGGAGCTCCCCCTGGCAGATATCTCGTTCGTGTAGATGATGTTGATACGGCTACCGTCCGGGAGCGTACCATCGACGATAGGCTTCGACGCGGACACAGGTCTACCCATCCTCTCAGAGAGCGAGACGAAGAACTCGTTCAGGGAGATCTCGTCTTCGAACCTGATGTTCGTCTCCAACGCATATTGGAACGCCTTGTGGGACACCCTTATCTTCGAGGTGCCTATCAGGTGTATGTCCTCGATGTACTGGTCAACGATCAGGGGCTCGATGGGCCCGAAACCTACGATGTCCCTGTGGATGAAGGTCTTGTAGAGCTCATACTCCGTTTTTGTAAGTTTTATCCTCTCTCCTCCGAGGAGGAACTTGGTGACAGGCATTTTCATCAAAATGTTGTTCCCATTCCCATTGCCCTGGACCTCGACCACCTGGTCATATAATTTATCAAGGATCCTCTCCAGGTCCTCCCTCGTCTCCGACGATTCCTCGTTGGAGGCCTTGTCAAGGATAGCCTCCTTTATCTGGCGTAGCTTGTCCTTCTCGAGGTCCGTGAGCTGCTTCTCAATGGCCACATATGCGTTCTTGTGTGCATTGATGTGGATGTAGCCTGAGGCGACCTTGTAGATGAAATTGCATGATTTGGGGTCCTTTACCGACTCCCTCCTCAGGTCCGCAAGGTCCTTGACCGACAACGTCTCGTAGTAACGAGGAAGCCTTGCGGTGGTCTTGCTCAGGTGGTCGAGATATTTCCTGAGATATTCGTTCTTGCTTGCCTGCTTCCTCAGTTCATCGTCCATTCTATCAGTCAACGGTTCTTATTGTCTTCAAATCCGGACCAAATACCTATCTTTTTCCTGCTGGATATCAACCGGCGACATCCGTGATCTCTATGACGAGCCCGGAGCGCGGCTCCACCCTGTACTTCATGATATCGTCAACCTGCCCTCGCGCCCTCAGGAACCTTTTCACATGGATCTCCCTGACCAGGCTGCCCCCGCTGCTCTTCATGTTAAGGTAGAGGTAGATGTCAGAGGCCAGGCGCAAAGGTTCGAGTCCTGGTATACCAGATTCAGCGGTCAGTATCACGGATTTGTCCATTTTCACCACCTTTTTCAGGAACGATAAAAGCTCGACCGTCTGCTTGGGCTCAAGCTCTTTCTTGACCAACGAGGAGAAGGAATCAACTATGAGGACATCCGTCTCCCACAACGAGCTTGAGCTGACCAATTTCTGAAGGAAATCCTCTCTTGGCCTGCTATCCGACAGAAGGGGATAGACGGGCACGTAACGCAGTTTCTCCTTCAAAAGGTACGGCCCTATCTTGTATTCAAGCGAGTACATCTGGTCTATGAACTCCTTTATCGTCATCTCTGTCGAGATGAACGTCACGGACGCACCATTGTTGAGGAATCCATAGGCCAGCCTCTGTGATATCACGCTTCTTCCAGAACCCTCCATGCCCTCGATGAAGACAACGGAGCCTTTTGGCACGCCCCCTCCCAATTTCAGGTGAAGCTCGTCGGACCTGAGGTTGATGGGGAACACCCCTCTCCCCTTGCCGTTGTTCTCCATTCCAGCCATGTCCCCACCCCCACATGTCCGATCAGATCCTGAACCTTAGTTCTGCTGAGGCCCCCTCAGAGGTCGTGATCCTGACAGAGTGATCTCCCTCCGCGAGAGGTTCTTCGATGTCCACCTGCAATACGGTCGAAGGTCCCCATATCCCTCCCCCTCCGATCACGGTGAACACGACATTGCCCATGTAGGTTCCATCAAGGAGCACGGTAAGAGAGGACGTGGGGATAACGCCATCACCTATATTCTCCACGTATATGGTGAGAACATGATCTCGGTATGGCATCATGACGGGATCGTTGATTATCGTTATCCTCGATTCCAGCCTTTTCTGCATGTCGGCCGATTCCTGACCGATGCTCTCTGCCATCTGGTATCCAGTGCCCACGAAGATCGCGGCCATCGAGCTCGCGACGACTATGGCGGCGATGAAGAATATGAGGTGGGACACGGACTCAGATGCCAACTTATCACCTCAAGGGACGTAATATGCGGGGGTCTGGCCTAGTACTGAGACCTTGATCCTTGCCCCGTCTATATCCTGCTTGAAACTGATGGTCGCGATCTCACCTGGCCCCCATATGGTCGAATTGATTACACCTTGGACATCGATCGTAAGCTCCAGGTCATTGAGGTATACTCCGTTCAGAAGCACATCCACATCCCGGACATCGATGCAGACCCCGCCATCGTTGATCATATCGACCCTCCTCCCTATGACGTCCACCGAGACGATCGAGATCGACAGACGGTCAAGATATCGCTCATCCTCGTAATGCTCCATCTGGGTCTCTATCATCGTGTCCTGGAGGTCATCGACCGCAACGAATACGGTCGAGAATATGAGTATGAAAGTCGTGAACATTATTGCAGAGGCCGCCGAGACACCAACGCCCATCTCACTTCACTTCCATCCGCCTCATCTCATGAAGCCATCTGATGACCGCCTCGAATTCAGCGTCAGGAACTCGCTCTCCCTTCTGCTTCCGAGTATATATCTTGTCCAATTGGAAATCGATCAATTTGTGGACCTGGTTAAGGCAGTAGAGGTCGGCATTATAGGAACCCTCCGGCAATGGCGCTTCCGTGACCGTCGAGCGCGGTCCTGGGGAGACGTCTGGTTCTTGGCCTTTGCTGCCTACCCGCATATTCGGGGTCTTAAGGTCCAAAAGGTCATCCTTTTTATCGGAACCTGATCCTGGTACAGCCTCTCCTGATGGACCTGCATTGTTCGGATCCTTCTTGGAAGGGTCAACGAAGGGATTGTATTGATTGCTGACGGCCTCATATATGCAAAGCAGGCTCTTGACAGACTCGTTCAGACCGGAAAGTTCCTCTTTGATATTGGCCATGTCGGTCGAGAGCCCTTGGCTCCGTATCTCGAGGGTCTCTATCTGACCTTTCATGTCCTCCACCTGTGCGCTGAGACCGTTGATGACCTCTTCATTGGACCTCAGGTTGCCAAGGAGCCCATCGTTCTCTAGTTCAGCAAGGCCATCGATCCCTCCTCCAATGGAGCCGCCCAATGAGGGACCTAGCGACGATGGCTCTATAGCAACATCTCCGTCAAGTCCCTTCGCCAGGTCCGTCCCGGTCGAATTTTCAAGAACGTTCCCCAGACCTCCGCTTGACCGTAGACCATCCCCTTCCGGGATGACGATGTTGTCCTTCTGGCCCATCAGGTCTTCAAGGGATTCGGTCGGCTCTCCCTTTTTCTTTTTCCTGAATGACATGATCGCCAGGGACTGGAGGATCGTTGGAACATGACATGCGGTTATTTTGGCCATCGGAATCACTCTTTCAGCATCAAAGAAAGTTGATAAGAAAGGGTTTAATGGGGTTTGACTCAGCCCCTTCAGCTCAGGGTGATGAACTGGGACGAGTACTGCTCGGGGGTGGTGAACGTCACCAAGGACATCTGGCCGTAGGCCGGGATGATCTTGATTATCACCTGCTGGTTGAACCCGATGGACAGTCCGGTTATGGTTATCTTGGCGAGGTCTCCCTGGCCCAGGACCCACTCATCGTACTTCTGTACATCAAGGGTCTTGGTGAACCCATATGTGGTGTTCGCAACCGGTGTGTCCCTGTCACTGGGGTCGAGGCTGAGATAGTTGGAGTTGTCGGAGGTGGTGACGGAGACCATCACATTGTCCATGTTGATGTTCGGGGAGCCTGCGGACAGTCTCATGTAGATCGTGATGTTGACCATCTTGTTGCTCTTGATCTCGCCCACGACATCCTGCACCTTGAATCCGCTCGCGATGTTGTTGACAGCATCCGAGCCTGTCGATTCTGCCTGTTCCCTGACCGAGTTGGCCGTGCTGATAATGACCGATGCTGCGACGGCGGCCACAAGTACCATGGCGATGAAGATGATCATCGTCCCGACGCCCATCTCGGCGCGCTTGTCGCTCTTTGCTTTTATCCATTTCGAGTTCATCATATTCCTCCGCTCTTGAGGTCTGGCCGTTCCACTAACCTAGTGGGCACTGCTACAACCTCTGTCCTATCTTCCCATCTTATTGCACACCAGCGTGTGCATTTCGGGAAGCTTATTTCAGAAGTCGACTTTGAATTATTTAAAGAAGCCAATACAATAATCAGTGCTGATAATTATTTTACCAAATTAGAGGAAAAATAAAAGCATCTGGCCAAAGCGACCGTTGTAAATTCTCATTTTTATCTCGATGGAGGCATTACAACTATCCAGACATTGTCGTGTTTCTCGATGTTCATTTCTCGACGTTCAAACCAGTGATCATGATGATAGAGAGCGGGAGACGTGCAATGACCCCTCGGTCCTCTCAGATAAAATCTGAGCTGATGGTCGAGCTCGTGGAGAAGAAGATGATGATACAGATGGAGACGTTCCCATCGTGCTTAGACATTCCGCCCCATCTTCGCATGCTTATGGTTCTGGGCAAAGATGTTCTAAGATGTTGAGCCCCTGCGAAATCCATTAACCAATTCCTTTTTTGATATCCAGAGCGAAGGATTATTATTCAGAGCCCGGCGATCGGAATGCCGATGGACAAGAGATGTCTGGACAAGGATTTCTTAGCTCTAAAGAAGGACATTTTCAACATCATGTCCCTGGACTGTGACCAGTACAAGGACCCTTACCTCCAAAGACGCATAGCCGTAAGGATGAGGGCCACCGGGACCAAGGACTACGCTGGTTACAGGTCTTATCTCAGGACCGATCCAGACGAGCATAGGAAGCTTATGGCGGACATAACCATCAATGTCACTCAGTTCTTCAGGGACGCCCCGGTCTTCAAGACCATAGAAGAGGAGGTACTGCCCAAGCTGATCTACGACAGGTTCACCGAGGGCAACAGCTCGATCAGGATCTGGAGTGCAGGCTGCTCTACCGGAGAGGAGCCTTACTCAGTGGCAATCATCCTTCGCGAGCTCTTCGGGGAGGACATCGGGAGCGCCGACCTCACAATAATTGGAACGGACATAGACGATGAATGTCTTGAGAAGGCCCGTACGGGCTCATATCTTCCCCGTCAGGTACTGAATGTTCCGAGGCCATATCTTGAAAAATATTTCACCTTCGACGGAAAGGAATATCATCTATGCGATGAGGTGCTCGAGATGGTCGAGTTCAGGCACCTTGACCTTTTCAAGGGGACCCTGGGGAAAGGTTGGGATATGATATTCTGCAGGAACGTCGTGATATACTTTACGAAGGAGATGCAGGAGCGCCTCTACCTGGATTTCTACAACGTCCTGAACCGAGGAGGATATTTCATAATGGGAAACACGGAGTCCTTGGTCGGCCCGGCCTTAAAAAAGTTCGTTCAGCTAAAGGCCAGAGAAAGGATATACATAAAATGAGCGTTCTTTTATATCATCAATATCTCCGATCCCATCTGGACGGTGTACTGTCCGCTCGACGGGTCAAAGACGCATGTCCTGCCCTTGTTGCCCCCCAGGTGCTCTCCGATGACCGGGATCCTTTCATTTCTCAACGCTTCCTTCGCGGATTCCGCATTCCTCTGATCTATGTTCAGCGAGTCAGAGGCCAGGAACGAGAACATCTGCGCCCCTCCTGCAAGTTTCGCCCTCAGGTTGGACCGGGAGCAACCGAGTTCCAGGAGGTCGTCCACCATCACATAGACCGCGCTGTCGGCGTACTTTGAGACGTTCCTTTTGTCCCTCCCCTCCTCGAAGCGGGGGAGCATCGCATGCGCCATGCCGCCGAAACCAGTATGGATGTCATAGATCGCTATGCCCACGCAGGAGCCGAGCCCGAGGCACATCAATTTGGCCGGAGAGGTGACGAGATAATGCTCTCCAAGTCCGACAAGCTTATTCTCGTATGCCACGGCGCTCCTCGGCATGAGGTCCCTAAATGCTGCCGTCTTAAGGCAGTCATCTGGCCCGGCCCTTCTGTTGCTCAGCATGGCGCCTGAAGGGAATTCTGTCTCCATGGGCTCACCTTATTCGATCCCGAACTTGGTCATCAGCGCCGAGCGGGTCGCCACGTCCGGGATGTAGGAGATGTATCCAGGGAATGTGTTGCCTTCATACTTGAACACGGTCTTGACGACCACGACGTTCTTGAAGGACTCCGACACGATGCGCACGGGCTCCGCAAGCACCTCGCTCAATGGACCGACGCTCATCAGTGGCGGCGAGGGAAGGAGCATGATTCCTGTGAAATCGGATATCGAGCTCAGATATGCAGATACCAGGATATTGCCGATCTCGGCCGCCATCTCCCTGTCCTCATCGGTGAAAGGCCTACCGCCTTGGGGACCATCGCCCATGACCATCCCGGTCAGCATGACCGACACATCTTCCGGGAAGACTATCAGCACATGCCCTTTCTTCTCGCCGACAGTGTCGAAATACGCCCCCACGTATCTTCCGTACTCATCATGGAACATATCCTTGAGGCGCTCGACCGCACATACGAAACAGTCTGGGACATCGATGATGACGTCCCTCTTGATCATCGTCGTCAGGGCGGCGGAGGCGTGAGATGCCCCTATGTTCCCAAGTTCTTTCAAAGCGTCCAGCTGCATCTCGGTGAATGCCAATCCCCCATCATCATCGGTCATCCCGTCAACAACCCCTTGATCTCTTTACCATGGCCTCAGCTCTTTCATAAGGAGCGATGAACGGCCTCATGTCATTCTCCGATCGACACTTGGCTATAATTAAATACACATCTGGTTTTCAAGCATGATATTGAGCAAATAATATTATAAACATAATTTTATAAATAAAAATTAGAAGAGAGGTCGGACCTCATCGCCCGACCCTTTAACTTTGTATCAGGCCGCGCTTCTCGAGCGATTCCCTCACCTTGGCCGGTACCTTAAGGTCTTCCTTTTTGGTCTGTCTGCCCTTCTCGGCCTTGGCCCTCATGGATGATTGCTTGAGGGAGGCTATCTCCTGCTCTTCTTCGGCCAACTTGAACTTCGAGGTTATCCTCTTCAGGTTGATGGCCATCTCTGAGAGCGATTGCGCCCTGGCCGTCATATCCTCCATGCTTGCCGTCAGCTCCTCAGTGGATGATGCCGATTCCTCCGATGCCGAAGCGGTCTCCTCTGCGACCGAGGCTATGCCGTCCACCGATTTCGCCGCGCGCTGGGTACCCTCTTTCTGTTTGATCATCAGCTTCACTATCTCATCGACCATCGCCGCGATGTTGTCGACTCCGCCCTTGATCTCCTCGAAGGCCTTTCCTGCCATCTCGGCGGCGCTCACTCCTTCGGTCACCTCTTTGCTCCCGGAGCGTATCGATTCGACGGCCTTCAGCGTCATCGATTGGACGTCCTTGACGATCTTCGCGATCCTCTCGGCCGCCTCTCTGCTGTCCTCAGCGAGGTTCTTGACCTCCTCCGCCACGACCGCGAACCCTCTTCCCTGTTCGCCGGCCCTTGCGGCCTCGATCGCCGCATTGAGCGCAAGGAGGTTGGTCTGGTCCGATATGCTCGTGATGACATCGACGATCTGCCCTATCTCCTCGGACCTCTGTCCCAAGGTGTTGATCACATTTGCGGATTCGGCCGAGGACCTCTCGATCTCCCGCATCTTCTTGACCGTGTTCTGCACCGTGACCATTCCTTCAGCGCAGCTCTTGGAACCTCCCTGGGCGGTCTGCATGGCCTTGTTGGACCTCTCGACCACGACCTCGACGGAGGATGCGATGTCCGCCATTATCTTCGCCGTGTCCTCCACCTGGGCGGCCTGGTTCTGCGCGCCCTTCGATATCTGCTGTATCGCCGAGGAGACCTGTTCTGTGGAGGCGTTCATCTCCTCAGCGGAAGATGCCAGCTCCTGAGAGGTCGAGGACACTAGGTCCACTGACCTGTTGACCTCGGTCAACAGCTCGACTATCCCCTGCCTGAACTTCTCGATGGCCTCGCCGATCTCCAACATGACCATCTGCGAAGATTCCAGGTCCTTGTCGTCCGTCCGCGGTATCTCGATGGAGGTCGTCATGTCCCCCGAGGCAAGGCTCTCGAAACCTTCTGAAAGGATGTTCACCACGTCGTCAAGATACTTCTTCTGCTTCTCCGAGACCCTCATCTGCTTCTTTATGGCCGTCTGGTCCGACACGAACTCGAACGATCCGACGACGTTGCCAGCCATGTCCCTCAAAGGAGCCCCGACGCAGGCTATGTCCATCCGATTCCCGGCGATGACGCAGTCGTTCTCCGTCTGGGCCACATCATCGGTCCTCATCGCGGTGGCGCAGGGGCAACCAGGGGTGTTACATTTCGACGTCCTCCATACCTCCGAGCACCTTACACGTCCGTTCTGGAGCTCGTCCTTGGTCCTTCCAAGGAGCGCCGCACCGGTCTTGTTTATGTACTGGATCTTGAGGTCCTTGTCCATGAACATGATCGGGGTCGGTATCGCCTCAAGGTTCCCGACGACGCTGTTGAGCGTGGCGTTCACACCATCGACGATCGCCTTGAACTCGCCCTTGTGCCTTGACGCATCGACCCTGGTGTCGAGCCTGCCATGGATGGCGGCGTCCACCAGCATCTTGGCGTCCTTTGACATCTGCTCGATGGCCGAGGTGACCTCGCCCACACTATCATAGATCTTCACGAAGTTCTCGCGCGCATCCTTTGTATGCTCGTCCGCCTCTCCTATCGAGCGGTCGATGTTGAGGTCTCCCCTTGCAAGGTTCCTGAGGTTGTTGGCAAGACGTTCGACCTCTATCTTATTGTACTGCGCAGGCTTCATTGCGGCGGAGACGTCCTGCAGCACCTCTATGTGGCCGATGTTCTGACCGTTCAGGTCCTTGAGGTATGAGCAGGTGATCTGCGTGATCCTCCCACCGCGGTCAGAGAACGTTTGGTTGTTTCCTCCTCTCAGCCTCATGATGCCGCAATCGCTCGTCCCGCATATCTTGCCGTTCCAGTTGCTGCAATGTTTTCCATACATCTCAGCTCTGGATCTTTTCACGATCTTCTCCGAGGCCTTGTTGATGAAGGTCAGGTTCATGTCCATGTCCGTCACAGAGATCGGGAACGGGATCGAATCGAGTATCTGCTCATACCAAGCGATCTTCCTCGACATGAGGTCCAGGGTGTCATTGAAAAGACCGACTATCTTCGCATAGTCCCCCTTGTGCTTCGTGGCGTCCGCCCTCCTGCTGAAATCGCCTTTGGCGGATGCCTCGGCAAGCATCTGGGTCTCGGAGACCATCATGTTGATGGTGTCGATGGTCTCGTTTATGTGCACCTTCAATCTGTCGAAGTCCCCAGAATATTCCTTCGTTATCTTCTGTGGCATCTCCCCAGCTGCCAATTTCGCCATATAGGAGTTCGCGACCAGAAGGGGGGCCAGATAGGCGTTGATGACATCGTTGACCCCTTCCACGATCTTCCGGTAGTTGTTATCAAAACGGTCAACGTTCGCCCTCTCCTTGACCTTGCCTTGCCTGGCCGCCTCAGCGATCCGCTCGACCTCCTTTGTGATCTCGAGCTCTTTCGATATGTCGAAGAACTGCTCGGTCGCCCCTATGACCTCTCCCCTCTCATCCCTGATCAAAGAGGTGAACACCCTTATGGGGACCTCCCCTGAGGGCAACGACACCACAGCATCGCCCATACGCTCCTTGCCGTCTAGGAACGACCTTTTTATCAGGCAATTGTCGGTATTGCAATATTTCGTCCTCAATATCGAATGGCACTTTTTCCCGATGACCTGGTCCTCAGGCAGCTTGAGCATCTCAAGTCCCGGTCTGTTGATGTACGTGATGTTGAAATCCCGGTCCATGGCGATGATAGGGGTCTGGACCGAGTTTATGACCTTGAGCGTATGGTCATCTTTCCTGACTGGCTCGAGGAACACTACCACGTTCTCTATGGCGCCATCAGCGTCCTTCTTCGCCTTGGCCTTCAGATGACATACCACATCCTCATCATAGGAATTGGTGAACCTGAACTTCGGGACATCGACCTCCGACCCTTTCATTATCCCGGCCATCACAGGGTCCCCACGTCTCCCCAGCGTCCCGAAGATGTCCTTGGCCTTCATCCCTATGGCGTCCGTCCTGGGCATGCCGGTCAGCTCCTCGGCGGCGGCGTTGAAGTGAGTGATCCTCCATTCCTTGTCCATCATCAGAGCGGCGGTCGGCATGGCCTCGAATATGCCTTCACAGTTCAGCTTCTTGTCTTCCATTTTCAATCCCCTTTTGATCCAGATCGATTCAGAGGTCCATAGATGCGCGAACCCCTCGTTGTGAAGGAAAATGTCGGAAAGGGGGTATTATACCCCGTGTCCCAGTTATCAAGCGTGATACTCTTTTTTGATATTCATGGACATCTGGACCTATCAATAATATGATTAAAAATGGTATAAATATAATATTAAATATTTTATATTATTATATTATGCCCTCATAGACCGAACTTCTTGAAGGTCTCTGCCTGCGACTCATAATCGACCCCGAACTTCCGGAAGGCGAGCGCCCTGGTCTCCTTATCAGGAAGGAAGCAGACCATGCCTTGGAAGTTCTTGTCCGCGTCGATGAACAGCGTCTCGATGCGCGCCTCATATCCGCTCTGCAGCTCGAAGAGCGAGCTCGAGACCGAACGGCGTGGGCCTATCTCATGATATTCTACAGTTGGAGGATTTGGCATGATCTCGATGTTGAGGAACCGGATTATCGGCTGGAAATATTCCCTTATGCAGATATCGCCGACCTCGTACAGGGCGTCCTTGTCCTCTTCGAGGAAATCGGACCTTTCCGAGTGCTCCTTGCCGAAGATCATGTCCGACAGATAGGTCGCTATCTTTGCAGGAAGTATCATGAGTATCCTGCTCAGCTGTGCTGAGTTGACATCGATGCTGATCACCGCGAACCTGTCCCCGACATTGCCGAACTGGGGGAGCATTGTCCTGAAAGGCTCGAGATAGCATTCGGTGGATTCCACCGATATCGGTTTCTTGGCCAGGTTGGAAAGGGCGGCCAAGGCGTAGGTCGCCCCGACATTTCCAAGCTCCTTCAAAGCATACTGTTGCAGGTCGTCGATGCCGCCTTCGTCGTTCATGTCCATTTCGATCATCACCTTCTCCATTGTATCTGAGGATCCTTAGCCTAAACTCCCACGTCGTTCAAAGCCGCGACTATGTGCCTGGCGACCGAACCGAGGGGCGTGACGACATCTGCGCATCCCCGCTCGACACATGCCTTGGGCATGCCATAGACGACCGATGTCGCCTCATCCTGCACGATGGTCTTCCCCCCCGCACGCTTGATGCACATCATCCCTTCCGCCCCGTCATTCCCCATCCCGGTCAATACCACTCCCACCGACCTATGTCCATAACATCTTGCTCCAGACCTCATCATGACATCGACGGCGGGCCTGACGAAATGTATCTTGGGCCCATCGCTCAGATGGACCTTGTGGTCGATTATCTCCATGTGCCGGTTCCCTGGAGCTAGCAAGGCCACGCCCGGCATTATCTCATCCCCTTCCTGGGCCTCTTTCACCTCGATCTCGGAGCTACAGCTCAACCTCTCGGCGAAGGACCTGGTGAACCCCTCCGGCATATGCTGGACGATGCAGATCCCTGCTGGAAGGTTGGAAGGGAGCCTTCTCAGGACCTCAGGAAGTGCCTTTGGCCCTCCGGTCGAGGCCCCTATCATGACGACCCAGTCCCCGCTGGTGGAACTGACCTCATCGTAGGATATCTCCCCCTCAACGGCCGTCCTTGAGAGCGATACCTTGACACAGGCCGCCGCCCTGACCTTGTCCCTTATGAGACGTTGCTCGATGTTAAGGTCTATCGAGAGAGATGCGCCCGTCTTCGGGATGAAATCCACGGCGCCGAGCTCCAAGGACCTCATCGTAAGGTCTGCCTGCCTCTTTCCAACGGCGCTGAGCATCACGACCGGTCGTGGGGTCTCAGCCATGATGCGCTGGAGCGAGGTGATGCCGTCCATGACAGGCATCTCGATGTCCATGGTGACCACGTCCGGCCCGAGCTCCTTTGCCTTTTGTACGGCCTCCAGCCCGTTCCGCGCAGTGCCCACGACCTTGATGTCCCCCTCCTTTTCCAGTATGTCGGTGATGATCTGTCTCATGACGATCGAATCATCGACCACCAGCACCGTGATCTCTCTGACCATCTGATCTACCGGTCTTAACCGTTTACCACCTTGTTCGCCGCCCTCAGAAGGTCCTGGGGGTCGAAAGGCTTGACGATGTAATCCTTCGCGCCGTTCTCCATCGCCTGGATGACCAGGTTCTTCTGGTTCAGTCCGGAGACCATGAGCACCTTGGCGGAAGGGTCCACGGCCATTATCTTCTTGACGACATCGATCCCTGTCTCACCAGGCATGACCACGTCCATCGTTATCAGGTTCGGTCTCAGCTGCTGGTACAACGCCACCGCCTCCTGACCGTTCTTGGCCTGCCCCACAACGTTGAAACCGTTCTTTGAAAGAACGTCCTTTATCATCGACCTCATGACCATCGAGTCGTCCACTATAAGCACAGACTTCGGCTCGCTCATGCCACTTCACCTTTCTCTGGTTCCTGAGTTGGAACGATCCTGTTCGGGTCCGCATCCGCGATTATGATGTTGTTCAGATCGAGGAGCATTATCAGCTTGTCCGGGGTCTTGCAGATACCTGTCAGGAACCTTGTATCGACCCCCATCGACAAGGTCTTAGGAGGTGGCGATATCGTCGACCTTGACACCCGCATGACGTCCTCTATCGAATCGACGACTATCCCCAGCTGGTTGTCCCCGATCTCGGCGACTATGATCCTCGACTGCGCCGTCCTGCCTTGGTCGTCCGAGGTCGAGATGTTGAACCTCTTCTTCAGGTCGATGACGGTGGTGACCTGACCACGTAGGTTCATCACGCCCTCGACATAATGCGGCATCTTTGGGATGCGCGTGATGTCATGGACCTTGACGATCTCTCTGACCTGGGAGACGCTCACGGCGAAGGTCTCCTTTCCGAGCTTGAAAGAGACAAGCTGTTCCTCGTCCCCTGAGATCTCGATCTTCTCCCGTCTCCTTCTCATGTGTCATCACCTTGTCTTCTCCTCGATATCATCAAGAGGTCGAGACCCTCGACCCCAGACCTGCGGTCGGCCCGATGATGCAAAAAGCAACAAGATCGTATATGAACATCACAATCATTTTACCACATTTGATAACGAGCCAGCATAGCAGATAGCGATATCTTTACAGTACGATCGCCGTCATACAGGCCTCACTTGACGAACAGCGTCACGGCGATCCGGACTTCACAACTATCACGGGGCATGTGGAATTCTTGATGATGAACTCCGATATGCTCTTGCTGCCGCCCAGCAGACCTCCTCCTGTCGACCTGTCGGTCGTCTTCCCCAGGACGATGGCATCCGCCTTGATGCGCTGCGCCGCCAACAGTATGGTCTCCATCGGGTCCCCGGCCTCCAACAACGTGGCGACCTCGATGCCGATGTCCGCCCCTCTTATCTTCAGGCGGCCAAGGACCCGCATCCCGTTCTTTATGTCCTTGTCCTTCTCGATCCCGGACCTAGGGTCCACCACATAAAGCGCGACAAAGGTGGGTTTGAACTGCTTGTACAGCGCAAAGCCGTACTCCACCGCTTTCTCGGAATGAGGTTTCCCATCTGTTGCCAGGAGCACCCTCATCTGTTCACCTTGTCCATGGACCTCAAAACCAACATGCCATCCGAAAAGTGGCATTCCTGCGTGGTCATTTCCTGTTTGCAGAATCCATGTTCTCCATTGATAAACCCTTGCGCCAAATATCTCGATTTTGATAATGTCAAATAAGGGTCACCCGCCGACCTCGAAGGAGGTATGGCATATCATCTCGTTGGTGAAATCATACACGGCAGTTATCCTCCAGACACCTTTTGCCAGGGTGCCGTTCGTCGCTTGGATGACGATCTTGTCGAGATAATCGATGATGTCCTCCCTGTCTGCGTCCGACACATAAGCCCAGACCGTCCCATTGTAAGAGAAAACGTAAGAATCCCCTTTCTCCACGTTCCATATCCTCGTCTCATTGCTGCCCGGCGCCGATATCAGTATCTTGACGTAATAGAACGGGACGACCGTGTTGATGAGACCGAACGAGATCACTGCCTTTGAGCCAGATTCGACCCTGACATCGTGAAAGCTTCCGTATGGCGTGCGTTCCATGTCAGGTACGACGAACAGCTCATAGAGCGATAAGGACCTTAAGCTTCCATATAAGAGAATGAAGGTCCATTGACCTTTCATAAGGTCCTGGGTATTGAAAAGCGATATCACGTCCCCTTCCTCCAACATACCATCCTCATCCTGGTCCAGTAACTTCACGTAGCTGAGGGAGCAGCTGTCGACCGGGGCCTGATAATAGAGCGCCGCGGCATCAAGGTCGAAGACGACGGTCTCGATCGAACCCGGCGCTTCGATCACGAAACGACATTTTTCATAAGGCAATCTTTCTGTCAGCTTCCCTATGATGAGATGTATCTCCTTTGACGAGACGGGGACGACCCTCGCTATGTCCCCAGAAGGGACGACCTCCTCATCTTCCGACCTATTGTTGACCAAACCCCAATAGGACACGGCGATGATCGAGATCACCAACAGGACGATGACAACTGTGAAGGTCGTCCTCTTCAAGATATGTCCCCCTTCATCCTCTCTTACATGGTCGGTAGACGTTCATGTATGTTCTCATCATGTCATCTCATCGACCTTGAACTTGGCCAACAGCATGCGTTGCGACTCAGGGTCTGGCAGGAAGATGAAGCATCCACGGTAGATCTCCTCCTCGATCACGAACCTGGTCTTCAGCACCACCACATATTCCGCCTCCTGGGCGACCAGCTGTGCCGGGAACTGCAGTATCGCCTGGAGAGAATCGACGGCCACACCAGGAGGAGATGGCAGCAAGGTCGTTCCGAGGAACTGCGCCATGGCGTTGAGATATGCGGACGTGCATATGTTCCCCATCTCGGCTATCGCGCTCGTCTGGTCGTCGTCCAGCATCGACCGGGGCTCGTTCGCCCTCCCTAGCATCAGGTCGGCCAATCTTCCAGCGGTCTCCAAAGGCATTATCATGATGAGGTTCCCCTGACCTTTTCCATACACCTGGAAGAACGTGGCGACGGTGGTCTCGAAAGGCTCTCCGATGGAGCGGGGTAGCTTCTCGGTCCGACAAACGATACAGTCAGGTACATCGACGAGCACGGTCGCTTTTATCAGGCTTGACAGCGCCGTGCTCGCATGAGAGGCGCCAATGTTGCCAGCTTCCCTCAATGCATCGATCTCGATCTCCTTGAACTCGACATCCTCCGTTCTCTCGTTATAAAGGGTCCCTCCCTGAGGCCCGATCATCTTCTTTTCACGCTCCTTAAGTAGCTGTACATACACCCTTCTCTCATAGGAACGCCCCCACGTCCAATATCATCGCCACCTTGCCGTCCCCGAGGATCGTGGCCCCTGAGAAGAATCCTGTGGAGCGGAGGCTTCTGTCGACGTTCTTGACGACGATCTCCTGTTGTCCGATCAATTTGGACACTATCAGGCACCCCCTCGAGTCGTTCTTCTCAACGATGACCGCCGAAACATCATGGCCTTCCGACCTGGTCCCGCCGAACTCCTCTTCAACGCTCAGGACCGGCAGGACCTCATCCCTCAACCTGAACATCCCGTTGCCAGCGAACTCCCTGATGCTGTCCACGGGCACTTTTACGGTCTCTCTGACATTGTCGAGCGGTATGGCGTATTTTTCTTGGTTGATCTCCACGAGCATCGCCCTTATGATGGACATGCTCGGGGGAAGCCTGAGGGTGAACTTCGTCCCCTTGCCGGGCTGTGACTCGACCTTGACGAATCCCCCCATGCCCTCGATCTTCGTTCTGACGACGTCCAATCCCACGCCCCTTCCGGAGACCGACGTGACCTTGTCGGCGGTGCTGAACCCAGGGAGGAATATGAAGTTAAGGATCTCCTTCTCGTCCATTACGGCCACCTCTTCCTCATGGACCAGCCCCTTCTCCACCGCCTTGGCGGCGATCTTCTTGTAATCAAGCCCTTTCCCGTCATCCTCGATAGTTATGATGACATTGCTCTGTTCCTGGAACGCGGAAAGGATGAGGGACCCTTTCGGCCTCTTACCGGAGGCGACCCTCTGGTCCGGCCGTTCGATACCGTGGTCGACGGCGTTCCTGAGAATGTGCACCAGGGCCTCTCCGATCCTGTCAAGGAGGGCACGGTCTATCTCTATGTCCGTCCCCTTCATCACGAAGTCAACATCCTTCCCAAGGTCATTGCATATGTCCCGGACCATCCTTGGGAACCTTTTGAATATGAAATCCACAGGGACCATCCTTGTCCTTAGGACGATCTCCTGCATCTGCGTCATCAATCTGGCGTTGTTCTGCAGGGACTGCTTCAGCTCTCTGTTCTTGAGATTGCTCGCTATCTGATTGACGCGGATGTTGTTTATCATTATCTCCCCGACCAGGTCCAGCATCTGGTCCAGGAGCTTGCTCTTGACCCTGATGGTTGTGGACGAGCTCCCCGGCTGCTCCTTCACGTCGCATTGTCCGTTGGCCTCTTTCCTGATGGGTTGCACCTGCTCCATCCTCGTGACCTTGGAATCATAGACACCGATGACGTCCATGGCGATCCGCCTCAGCTCGTCCGCTTCGCACCTGGTCGCCACCAAGAACTCCATTTCGGAGGTCTCATCGTTCACGGACCCCATCTCAGGCATCATGGCGATGAGGTCCCCTTTTTCGGAGATTTTTTTCCTCAGCTGATAGGCACGCCCCTCCCTCATCTTCAGGTCCGCCTCGAAAGTTATCTTGACCAGATGGGGTACCTTCCCTTCTTTTGACGCCCTCTCGGCCTCGATGGCCATCTCATCGGTAAGAACAAGCCTCGATGTTTCATGGGCCCCGCTCTTTTCGGGGGAAATATCGAGCGTGGCCGTCCCTTTGCATTCCTTCAGCTTTGAAACGATATCGCTGGCATCGGTCACTATATTGGAACCTTCTTCGAGCTCCGAGATCATCCTCTCTATGGTGTCAAGGGCCTTGAAGAACATGTCCATCAGCTCCTTGGGGGGAGAGCGCTTCTCCGACCTCAGCACATCCAGATGGTCCTCCATGATGTGCGCGACCTCTTGGACGGGGAGAACACCGACCACGCCGGCGGTCCCTTTCACGGTGTGAAGCAGACGATAGGCCTCGTTCATCGCGCCATCGTCATAGCCGGTCTCCTCTATCTGGAGCAACATCTTGTTGACCGCCTCGAGGTTCTCCTTCACCTCTTCAATGAAAGCCTCTAGGTAGCTCGACCTGTCCATGTCAACACCTTGTCATGTCATGTTAATATGTGCCGTTCTGCTTCGCGGCGGATCCATAGGGCCACATTCCCCATCAGGGTCTTGGAGCATCACATCATCCCTCTCAGGTCTCGGCCCCTATCACTGCTCCCACATCCATTTCTTGATCAGCGATCATGTGGCCTTATATCTCAGAACCTTCAACGGATGATATAAATAGGACAGCCACGGCAATCAAAGATGATAAAAATGGCATAGCTGGAATTATCTGGCCATCATTTTATCCTACGGTACCTGTCGTCGGGGATGAAGAGCTCGAAACGTGCGCCCCTGCCCTGTTCGCTCACCTCATCTATTACGATACCAGTGGTCGCAAGGGTGTTCCTCAACCTGCATAGGGCATGGACCTCGTCGCCCGGCCCCTTGTCGAATATCCTTCCCTTCTTCTCAGGAGGTATCCCTTTCCCATCGTCCTCGACGACAAGATATCCTCCCTTGTCACCTATGAAGAACTTTACATCCACCTTGCTCGTGGTGACCCCATGGGTGAAAGAGTTGTCCACCAGCTCCGAAATCACATTCATTGCATCTGGGACCGCGAAGATCTCTATATTGTCGATGGTCCCCATCGGTTCTGCGTCCTCGCCGTGCTCTTCCAAGGCGGCATCGCAGATCGCCCTTAACGGTATCCAACGGGGAGACGAGGAGGTCGGATCATGCGCGGCCTCATCAGCGACCTCCGCTCGTCCATTCTGTCCTGGTCCTTGCTCCTCCTCTTCTGTGATGACATCATTATTGTCATTTGCGATCTCCAGCAGTTCGACCTCTTCTTCGATCGTGCTGATTATGCCCCCCTCTTCCTCTTTCTGCTCGACCTCGAGGCATGCCCTATCCTCCATCCATGAGGGCCCTGAAAGGTCGTCTGCGGTCCCCAACGTCCTTGCCAGGCCATCCTCTCCGGTCCCGGGAGCCTCCAGGTTGCTGAATATGACAAGATAGCTGGCTATGGCGCCCTCCTTGTCGGCGATCGGTTCGACATCGACGTCGGCCCTATGGGTCCTCCCTTCCCTGTCGTGGAAGTCCAGGGAGACCCTTTTCATCGGACCGCCCTTCTCCATCCCATCGACGCACTCAGCGTACATCGCGAGACCTACAGGGTCCAGTATGTTCTCGAGGCATCCGACCTCGCTCTCGCTCCCGAACACACGTCTTGCCTCTCTGTTCATGTACACGACGCTCCCAAGAGGGTCGGTCAGGAACACGGGCGCAGGATGCGTCTCCAGCAGGAGCCTCTTCATCTCCTCGCTCATGCCTAGCATCTTCTTCGTCTCAATGACCTCCGTCATCTCCCTTCCGTAGAACTGTGACGAGCTCGTCTCCTTGTCAAAGGATATCCTGTTGATATGATAGGTCCTTGTCCTCCCGTCCGTGTCGACCACGTCAAGGTCGAACGGTTCCAAGGTCGCCCCTTCCGCGGCCTGGCTATATGTTTCGACAGGCCAATCCATGAAGAGGTCCTTGATGCTGTACCCTATCAATTGACCGACATCCCTTCCAACGATCTTTTCCATGGTCTTGTTGCAGTAGAGAACCTCCCCCTCGGTAGAGATGTCCACGATGAGGTCGGGCGAGTTGTCGACGATGTTCTTGAACACGTCACCGGCGCCCAACGCGGGGACGGCGTGCACGATCGGCCTCTTCAGCGAGCAGACCCCCATCACGACCCTGCCGTTCTCCGTCATCATCTGGGACATCTCGACCACGACGTCGGACCCGACGCCATTCACAGGTCTGAGTGATACCTCGACCTGGTTGTTGAACGGCAGGCTCCTCTTCTTCTCGACGACATTGCGCGCAGCCTTCGCCACCTCATCGAACCCTTCGCATTCGGATGAAAGGTCCTCAAGGGTCTTTCCCAAGGCATCAGAGGAATGCACGCCCGTTATCGATTCCATCATCATGTTCCATTGGACAAGGCGGTTGTTCTGGTCGATGATCCAGACGCCTTCATGGATATGGTTCATGAGGAAATTGAAGATATAGACAAGGTCCGACAGCGACCGCTCCATGAACTTCTTCTCTGAGACGTCACCGCCGACTATCATGTATCCTGGTTGAAGGCCCTTGTCCCCTGAGAGCCTTTGGCAGTCCAATCTCATCCAGAGGACATCCCCATCGGCCTTGAGCATGCGCACCTCGATGCTGCTAGGTCTTGCCTTGATGGACCTCAGATGAGATCTCAGCCTATCCCGGTCCTCGTCGCAGACGATGTTCATCAGGGAGTATCCCACCATGTCATCGACCTCATGACCAAGGAGCCTCTCAAGACCTTTGGTCGCGGAGAGTACCTTGAATCCAGCATCTGTTTCCCACACGTTCACAGGCAGGTTGTCGACGGTCTTCCTTCCCATATCCGCCGCGGCTTCTTTGGTCATGGCCTCCTTGAAGGACCAAAGGACATCTTCGCCGATTCTCTTGTCGGACCTGACGGCGATCAATCTCCTCCCGTCAACAAGGTCGAACGTCACCGGGTCCACAACGTCATCAGGGTCGGAGAGAAGGGCGGAACGAAGTTTTTTCGCATCCACCACCTTTTGAAGCATAAGGTCCAACAGCCTGTCTGAGGCCGGGCTCTCCATTCCGAACAGGTCCAGGAACGGGCCGTTCCATGACCTCGGTCTAAGGTCCTTGCCCAACAACAATAAAGGGATCGGCACCGCCTCTATGAAAGGCCTAACATCCTGGTCAGCCTTGGTACCTTTGCTCCCGAAGAGCACAGAGCCTGTCACGTCCTTGCAGGTCCATATCAGTTTATCTACGGCACCAGAAGCATCCGTGGACTTCTCGATGGAGAACTGAATCCATCGCAGATCCCTGCCCTTCTCATAGCTCACCGTAAGTGTCCTGAACCTCTCCCCGTTGACGACCAGCGCCCTCCTGACCTCTTCCAGGTGATCCTTGTTCATTCCGCTCGTCGGGATGGCCGATGCGACGCTCTTTCCGATGACCTCGTCCTTGAGGCCAAGCAGCTCTTTGCATCTTGATGTTATGTAAGTTACCTCAAGGTCCTTGTTCGTGTGCATGACGGCCCTGTCCTCGTCCATATGCGCGACGAGGTCCTTCTCGCTCTTATAATCAAGCTCGTCGACGGTGACGAAATTCTTGAGCACGTTGCAGAAGTCCTTGAAAACGCTCCTTCTTCTCGCGGGGCCGTAATCATCCTGGTCATCCTTGACCATGACATCCTCCTCCCCATCGTCATATCCGCGGTCGCTCATGGAGAGCCTCTCTTCGTTTCGTCTCAAGGGGTCAGCCTCATTGTGAGGGCATACGGGCGACAGAGGAACATGGAAGGTGAGCCATTTAGGGGGTATCGAACAGGTCGCCCGTACCGTCCCTTGCCCTGAGGAGCATCGACGGGATTTAAAAGACATATTTTTCAGTTACCAAAATTGATATCAGAAGGGCGGGTGTATGGGGCGGGGTTGGAGGTCCCCGCCCCAAGGGTTTTTCTCCAGAACGATTGACACTCTGGAGGAGTCGTTTTAGGGGTGGTCCGGTGGAGTTTCCGGACCATGTTCACGGATTCATAATGAATATAAATGGGTTTTGGAAATGGCAGACGTACCCATTGAAGAATATCACTTCTTCTTGATCTTCTTGTGGTCCGCCACGAGCTTGTCCACGACGGTAGGGTCCGCCAAGGTCGTGGTGTCGCCAAGCTCCTCCTCCTGGTCCGAGGCGATCTTCCTCAGGATACGGCGCATGATCTTCCCGCTTCTGGTCTTCGGAAGGCCTGGCGCGAACTGTATCACGTCCGGGGCGGCGATCGGTCCGACCATCTTCCTGACATGGAGTATGAGCTCCTTGACCAATTCGGGCGACTCCTCGACCCCGGTCTTCAGCGTCACATACGCATAGATCGCTTCTCCCTTGATCTCATGGGGCATCGGCACGACCGCCGCCTCGGCGACCTTCGGATGGGCGACCAGCGCGGACTCGACCTCCGCGGCGCCTATCCTGTGCCCGCTGACCTTGATCACATCGTCGACCCTGCCCATGATCCATATGTAGCCGTCCTTGTCCTTCCTTGCGCTGTCCCCTGTGAAATACACACCAGGGAAGCGGCTCCAATACGTCTCCTTGAACCTCTCATGCTGACCGTACACGGTCCTCATGATGCCCGGCCAGGGCTTCTTGATGACAAGGTAACCGCCTTCGTTCGGCTCCGCCGGCTTTCCATCCTCCTTGTAGATGGCGGGCTCGATCCCGAAGAACGGGAAGGTCGCGGAACCTGGCTTGGTCACGGTCGCGCCTGGAAGAGGGGTTATCATTATTCCGCCTGTCTCGGTCTGCCACCAGGTGTCAACGATGGGGCACTTCTCACGGCCGATGTGCTTGTGGTACCATATCCAGGCCTCCGGGTTGATGGGTTCACCGACAGACCCTAGCAACCTGAGCGATGAGAGGTCCCTTCCGTTCGGCCATTTCTCGCCCTCCCTCATCAGAGAGCGGATCGCCGTCGGGGCGGTGTAGAATATGTTGACGCCGAACTTCTCGACGACCTGCCAGAAGCGGTCGACCGCTGGATATGTCGGAATTCCTTCGAACACGATCTGGGTGGCACCGTTGAGCAGGGGACCGTAGGTGATGTACGAGTGCCCGGTGATCCATCCGCAGTCGGCGGTGCACCAGTAGACATCCTCATCATGGTAGTCGAATATGTACTTGAACGTGGTCGCCGCGTACACCAGATATCCACCGGTGGTGTGGACGACACCCTTCGGTTTGCCGGTCGAGCCAGAGGTGTATAGGATGAACAAGGGGTCCTCCGCGTCCATCCACACAGGGTCGCATACGTGCGATGCCTTCTTCATCTCCTCATGGAGCCAGAAGTCCCTGCCCTCTTCCATCACGACCTCGTTGCCAGCACGTTTGACCACTAGAACACATTCCACCGACGTCCCCTTCTCTAATGCGGCGTCAGCGTTCTGCTTCAACGTGACCAGCTTTCCGCCGCGATGGTTGCCGTCGGCTGTTATCAGAAGCTTGCACGAGCTGTCATTGATCCTGTCCCGCAACGAATCCGAGCTGAACCCTCCGAACACCACGCTATGTATAGCACCTATCCTTGCGCATGCCAGCATGCTGATGACCAGCTCCGGGATCATAGGCAGGTAGATGGACACCCGGTCCCCTTTCTGCACGCCCTTGCTCTTCAAGACGTTCGCGAACTTTGACACCTCGACCATCAGCTGCTGGTAGGTGTAGGTCTTCACCTCCTCGTCGTTCTCTCCCTGCCAGATTATCGCGGCCTTGTTCTTCCTCGGCCCCAAGGCATGACGATCGACACAATTGTAGCATGCGTTGGTCTTCCCGCCCTCGAACCATCTGATCCTTGCCTCGTTGACGTCCCAGCTGAAAACATTGTTCCACCTGGCGAACCAGTGCAGGCAGTCGGCGTACTTCTCCCAGAAGGCGACGGGGTCCTTGATAGACTCTGCGTACATCTTTTCGTATTCAGCCATCGACCTGATGTGCGCACGTTCACTGAACTCCTTCGCAGGCTCGAACCTCCTGTCCTCCTCCATCACTGACTCGATCGTCTTTTCGCTCATCCGAACTATTCCTCCGGTAGACCTATCACCAACTTGGCGTTTCAATAAATGGTTTGATCGTTGGCCATAAAAGCTGGTTCTATTTTTAAGAGTTTCGAAAGTCGCATCAAGAAAACTTTCATAATTATATCTTTCGTATTAATTCAACGATAATTGTCGAAATAATACGAATAATGCACATATTCTTCGAAAATATATGATTGACGTATCTAAATACCGTTAAGTGTCGTTGCCAACACGGTTGTCGTCGAATCGTCATCTAGAAGTCGTCTGACCTTCGCGTTTTTCACTTAATTATTTAAGTTATTAATTAAATTTTAATATTATAAATAAAGTAAGGTCACCGTTCGGGGGGAGCGTATATGGCCACACTTAAACAGAATCTGACAGCAGAGTTCTTAGGATCGATGTTCCTGGTAATCGTGGCCATCGGTTCCACGATCCTCCCGATCGAGGTATTCCATGCCGATGTCGGGATAGCGGTGTTCATGAACGCCCTGGCGGTGGCTATGGTCCTTTACGCCCTGATCGAGACGTTCTCTCCGATATCCGGAGCGCATTTCAATCCTGCCGTGACGCTATCACTCTACATATCAAAGGACATCCCTGCGAAGAAGGCCGCTCTCTACATCCTTGTCCAGATGATAGGAGGATTCATAGGGCTGCTCGCGACGCACCTAATGTTCTGGGACGTCAACGATGCCCTTTTGACGATAAGCGACAACTCGAAGACGCCCTCCCTTTATTTTGCGGAGTTCGTTGGGACGTTCGCCCTATTGTCCGTCATCTACGGCTGCGTCCGGGCCGGGTCAAGGAACACATCGTTGGCGGTGGCCTTTGTGGTCGGGGGGCTCCTTATAACGACCTCCTCCACCATGTACGCGAACCCGATGGTCACGTTCGCACGGGTCTTCACGTATGCGATCTGCGGCATCACGCCTGGTGATGCGGTGGTGTTCATGATTGCCGAGATAGCGGGGGCAATAGTGGCGGCGGCAGTGATAGGCAAGATGCTGTATCCGAGGAAGCTTGAGAAGGTATGTTCACCGTTCGAATGTCCTCCGAAGCTCATCGATATCAAATGACCAATGTGGTTCTGCACACGACCATCGATGCCTAGCCCATATAAGTACAGTCCAGAACGTTGAGAACAACATCGCGGTCACATCCGCGGTCTTCTCCGCTCCGGCGTCAATGACCAACCTGATGACCTTCGTCATCCAATGAATTATTTTAGCTTATCAGAGGGAGGGCCCATTATCTTTACGTGTCATTCTTCAGACGACGCGGCGCCATTTCCCCATAGGGACGATCACCTCGAACCTTGCACCGTTACCATCGGTCCCTCGCTCCTCGATGCTCAGCCCGGTGATGTTCAATATCTCTTTGGAGAGGAACATGCCGAAGCCGGTGTGATGTCCGGCCCCAGGCGTGAAAAGGGTCCTCCTTTCCTCATCGGAGATGCCGACGCCGTCATCGGTGTAGATCACCTTCAACTTATCATCTTCCACGACCGCCCTGAGCTCAATCCTGCGCACGTGGCCACCATGTCTTATCGAATTATCGACAAGGTTCGCGAAGACCTTGCCGAGCATATGGTCCGCGTAGACCTCATACCCGTTCAGGTCATCCACGATGATCACCTCGTTGGAAGGGCTCTCAGGGACCAGGGCACTTAATCTCTGCCAGCCCTGTGCCCCTTGCCCGACCTCGATATAGGTCCTCATGAACCTGAGCTGCAGTTCGATGTCCTTCACGGCGGCCTCCACCATTGCCAGGTATTTCTCTAGGTCCTTGTCCTTGGCCTTCCTCCTTACAAGCTCGAGATTGCCAAGGACCACAAGGATCTTGTTCTGCACGTCATGCTCCGTAATCTGCGACAGGGTCCCGAGGTGCTTATGGACCTCCTTCAATGCTTTATTGGACAACGCACGTTCCTCGACATCCTGGATCGCTCCGAGGACCCTTACCACCCTTCCGGATGCCTTATCTTTAAAGGCATGATAGCTGGCATGGACGGTCCTCACCTCGCCGTCCCAGCGTACGACCCTGTGCTCCAGATAACCTCTGAGGTCCGGTCCGAGCTCCTTGCTCCCCATCTTGAAACGGTTACTGACGATCTCTGCGTCATCTGGATAGACGAACATCTTAACATACTGCTCAGGCGTGAGCTTGTAACCGCCGACCTCTTCAGCGCTTGTGCCCATCATGCGGTAGAACCAATCGTTCAGGATCATCTCGTTCTTGACCACATCATATTCCCAGTTAGCCAGCTTGGCAAGATGCATGGCCTCTTCAAGCTTTTCCTGATTCGCCCTCAGCTCCTGATCGAACCTTTTCCTGTCGTTGATGACCTCGGTGTAGACGATCAATCCCCCGATCTTTCCATCGGCATCATACCAAGGCCGGCACTCCCAATCGGTCCAGAGCACGGTCCCGTCCTCTCTTACATAGGGGTCGTCCTGAGCCGACATCACCTCCCCCGCAAGGACCCGTTGGTGAACATCCCGCCATTTCTGCGGAAGGTCTGGGAAGACCTCATAGTGATGCTTCCCGATCACATCCTTGTCCTTGACGTTGTACTGCCGGAGATAGCTCTCGCTCACGTAGATGTATCTCATCTCACGGTCATGGACGGCGATAGCGCTCCTCGCATGCTCGATTATGTAGCTCATAAGTTGATTGGAATGCAGCAGCATCTCCTGATAGCGCTTCTTCTCGGTGACGTCCCTGGCAAGGCCTATGAATCCTAGTAATCTGCCATCCGTGTCGGTCTTCGGCAACGACCTTATCTCTATAGTTCGAAGTTCGCCCGCCTTGGACCTTGCCTTGACCTCCATCACCTTGTGGCTCTTGTCGCCAAGGATACTGGCCCTCAGGATACCCTGCACCCTCTCGACCTCATCCCTCTCGATGAAATCAAAAAGAGACCTTCCCATGGCCTCATGGGGCTCGAAACCGAGCAAAGGTCTGGCCTGAGGGCTCACATATAACAATGTCCCGTTCGTGTCGATCTCCCAGATCATGTCCGGGGTCCTCTCGACCAGCCCCTTATACCTGTATTCGCTCTCCCTGAGGGCCTCCTCTGCCCTTCTCGTCCCCACGGCCGTGCGGACCTTGTGCGCGAGCTCGGTGAAGGTCGCCCTGACGTCCCCTCCTTTCTGCAGGTAGAAATCAGCACCGCTGTTCAAGGCCTGTATGACGACCTCCTCTCTCCCTTTTCCGGTGAAAAGGATGAACGGTACCTTGGAACCCCCTGCTCTGAGGGTCTGGAGCAGGTTTATCCCGTTCATGCCGGGCATCTCATAGTCACACACGACAGCATCGAACCTCTCGGTCGCAAGGGCGCTCAATCCCTGCGGGGCGGACATTACTCCCTTGACCTCAAATCTTCCGACCTCGGCCAGCAGTTCCTGTGACATTTCGAGCAGGTTCGGCTCGTCATCGATCAGGAGGATCCTGATTTCGTCGTTCGGGCCGTTGTCGTTCATGCTTATCGGTCGAGATCGTTGAGGTCAATCACTTTTTTAATGTATAATAAAACCGCTCGAACGGCTATCATTCTTGAAAAGATATGAAAAAGGGCTCTCTCACCGTGTATCTATGAACGTTCCCTTCTCCAGCTCGTCATACGCCTTCTCAAGCTCGTCCTGGGTGTTCATCACGATAGGCCCTCCCCAGGCGACCGGCTCCCTCAAAGGCCTCCCAGTGGCCATGATGAACATCGTACCGCCCGGGCCAGCCCTCGCTGTCACTATCTCGCCCTTTCCAAGAACGCCGAGCTGCTGGGTACCGACGATGGTACCTTCATTTGGCCCGAAGGCCGCCTGTCCCATGTATACGAACACAAATGAGCTGTGCCCCTTGTCGGTCAGAACATCGATGCGGTCGCCCGGGCCCAGCCTGACATCATAAAAACTGACCGGTACGACAAGGTCCTTCACCGGCCCCTCAGCTTTACCGTACCTCCCCGCGATGACCTTGACCGAAGAACCGCGACCGAGCTTCACCTCCGGTATTTCCTCTTTCCTAATGTCACGGTAGCGGGGAGGCATCATCTTCGCCGTCCTCGGAAGGTTGACCCAGAGCTGAAATCCGAATAACCTTTCTGACCGTCTCGGCATCTCCTGGTGAAGTATTCCCCTTCCTGCGGTCATCCATTGGACCTCCCCCGCCCTGATGGTCCCTCTGTTGCCTATGCTGTCCTCATGGTCGACCTCCCCCTCGAGGACATAGGTGACAGTCTCGATGCCGCGGTGAGGGTGCATCGGGAATCCTGCAAGGTAATCCTCAGGGACCTCTGAACCGAAGTTGTCCAATAGCAGGAACGGGTCCAACGTTTCGACCATCGAGCGGCTGAACGCCCTTCTGAGGCTGACCCCGGCGCCATCCGTGGTCGGCCTGCTTGTCCTCACGGTCGTCACTGAGCGGAAGGAGGTCATATTGAGCACATCTGTTGACGGAGGTAGATAGCATTTGCCTCACCATCCCTCTCCCCGGGGCCTCCACCTCATCTCCTTCCTGACCCTCAGAAGGAAAGGCACGGCCGCGAGCTGGAGCGCCATCGAGAGGAGCACCATGGCGATCAGGCTGACATCGTATAACAGTCCTATGACAAGGCTGCCGAGGAACCAGGACGCCCCGAATATGGCGTTGTAATATCCGAAGGCGGAGCCCCTCCTGCAGTAAGGTGCAAGGTCCGCCACGATCGCCCGCATGATCGATTCCTGCGCACCGAACCCGATGCCATAGAAGACCATCCCCACCAGCAGGAGCCCAGTGTCCCCGCTGAATATCAATGGGACGAAGACCGGTATGACGGCCATCATGATGATGAACCCGCTCATGCCCCCCTTGTCGTAAAGCTTGCCGAAGAAGAGCGCGGACAGGGCGTCCGCCGCCATCGCCAGGGCGTACAGTATCGGGATAAGGCTCTCCTCGATAAGTTCTCCATTGTCCAGGTGGAACGAGATCAGCGGGAAGTCGGCGTATCCTGCGGCGATGAACGCTCCTGCGACAGAGAAGGTCCAGAACGTGACCGGGAGCCTCTTCGTCGTATCCGCACGGGCGCATTTGCCCTCCATGTCCCTTGGCCTTGGATTGATCTTCCATGCGTGGAGAAGCAGCACGACCGCGAAAAGCGCGAAGAGGCCTAGGACGATGAAGGCCGAGCCATATGTGCCATCGAGCGTGAGGACCATCACCACGACCATCGGGCCGATCATCCCTCCGACCGATGACAGCGCCTCCTGCAGGCCGAAAGCCCAGCCGCGCCCTACCTTTACTGATGCGTGCGATATCATCGCGTCGCGCGCGGGCCCTCGTATCGCCCTTCCCACCCTCTCGATCATCAAGAGAGCGAAGGCCAATTGCCAGCTCCCCGCAAGTGCCAGCGCGGGGACGGCGACAAGGTTTATGCCGTAACCTATGAACATCAACGTCCAGTAGCGTCCGGTCCTGTCCGTGACCCACCCGAAGACGATCCTAAGGCCGTATCCGATGAGCTCGCTCAGTCCGGAGATCAGACCGATGGCTGCGGCGCTCGCCCCCAGCAATCCCAGATACGCACCGGTCGAGCTTCTCGTGCCTTCGTTCGCGATGTCGGCAAGAAGGCTCACCGCCCCTAGGATCAGGACGAAGACTATGGCCAATGTCCATTTCTTCTTCTCCGACCCCTTCTCCTTCGACTTGAGCATCCCATCCCCCCATCTCCTTTTCCTGCCTTATCGCGTCGCCGGTCCTTTCATGGTCCGGGGCGTGAGGTCGGCCTGAGCGCCGATATTGAGCGGGCGCGGTAGATAACGCTTTCGTTGGTAATAGACGTTATTGGAAAACCTGGCCATTTACTAATCTATTGGTCGAATGTCGTACGTAGCCTTCGTCATTTGTGGGAGCCGCAACATCCGTCACCTCAATGTCGACTCGCTTATCACAGCGGGCCGGGCCAAGATGCGCTCCGATCAAATACCCGTCATCAGGTTACATCCTCCCCCCATTTTGCTGCTCAACATCCTTGAGAGTAGAGGATGTTCACATCTGATCGGACCTCAGGACTGCCATGCTCTCTTGACGGAAGGTCGCTGGCAGGAATCTCAGGGAGTGAAAACGATAAGTATGGACGACCTCCATCATCCGACGCTCAGAGAGATGGGACCAATATGTCAAAGGAACGGACCGCCGTTGTGACCGTCCTGGTCGTCGCGTCGTTGTTGCTGATCGCATTTCCTCCTGTCTTGGCCCAGGAAGAGGGCATCTGGTCTCCCCCATGGAGCATGTCCAGCGGCGACGCTAGGAACAGCGGCGTCAGCCCCTTCATCATGGAGCAGATGCCCGAGGACGTCATCTGGGAGATGGAGCTGGGGTTCACCCCCAGCCAGGACATGGCCCTGGGCCCCGAGGGGAACATCTATCTCGTCCATGACAGCAAGGTGGAGGCGTTCGACCATAACGGCCAGCACCTTTGGGCCTATGAGGCGACCATAGAGATAGGGTCGCATCTGGCCATAGACAAGGAGGGCGTCATTTACTTCTTCCTGGAAGAAGATGGTCTTCCCGTCTCACTGGTCTCAATCGATGCAGAGGGCGTGATGCTCAACGAGGTCCCCTTGACCCTTCATGATGGGGTGAGTGACATCAATATCGTCGAGGTGAGCACACCGGTGGTGCTGCCGTCGGGCGGGGTGTGCTTCACATCGGTTGTGCCGGCAAACGAAGAGGGGACGATGTTCCATGGTATGATAAACATCGTGAGGATGAACGCCACGACCTATGAGATGAGCTCCACATCCCCAACGGTCACAAGGCCGTTGAGCGATATGACCGCAAGGGACCCGGTCGTGACGGGCGACGGTTCCATCATCTTTCCGTCAGGGAACGGGGTCTTCAAGGTCGACGATGAGCTGGGACAGGTGTGGTCCTTCTTGCTCCCTGGATATCTGTCGATTGAAGAAGAGCTGATAACGGGCATCTTCCTGGATGAGATGGGCAACTGTTACATCACGAGCGACGATGGCCTCCTGTCCATCAATGACGGTGGTGCTTTAAGGTGGAGCCTGGACGATCCTGAAATAAAGGCGATGAGGGTAGCCGCTGTCTCCTCCTATGGCATCCTATTCGATGATCCCGCAGCGACGCCAGGTCAGAACACGCTCATCATGGTATCGACAGGGGGGGAGCGTCTTTGGAGCTATAGCATCAGTGCAGAGACGCACCCTGGCGATTGCACGGTCATGACCGCGGACGGGATGACCATAGTGTGCAGCAACGATGCGATCGTCGCGGTCGGGAGCGATGGGATGGAGCTATGGAGGAGCGAGGTGCTGAGGCCGGACGACGAGAGCGTCGTACGGACGTTCTATGACCCTGTCCTCGGTTCCAATGGTACCCTGTATGTCATAGCAATGGAAAGCGGCAACAGCACATTCTATGCGGTGGGCAATTGGCTGGAGGAGGCCGTCTACAACCTGGTCCTGCTGTTCAGCCTCATCTTCGCCCCGTTCTTCATCATCGCCGGATGCTACCTCTATTTCCGTGAGGAAAGGGAGTGAAAGGAGAAGGGAAAAAAGATGGTCCTATCGGGCCCCATTCTTCGTCCCTTTTCTAGCACCTGACGGCGCACTTCAGTCCTTCCTGACCTTGCAGACCTGCTCCTCGTAGGCGGCCAGCTGCGCCTTTGCGTCCTTGTACTTTGACCAGGAGGCGATGACGGATATCGCAAGCACCGACACTATCACCGCGAGGGACACGAGGACATCGATATGCACGAACTCGGAGAGCAGCATCTTCGCCCCGACGAAGCCTAGGATGACGGCGAGACCGTACTTCAGGTACACGAAGGCGTTCATCATGCTCGCCAGGACGAAGTAGAGGGACCTGAGGCCCAGTATCGCGAAGGCGTTCGAAGAGTAGACGATGAAAGGTATCTGGGTTATAGCTATGATCGCGGGGATCGAGTCTAATGCGAACACCAGGTCGGTCGTCTCGACGAATATCAATGTAACGAAGAGGGGCGTGGCGACCAACGTGCCCTTGGCGGAGCGTATGAAGAACTTGCTGCCGTGGAACCTGTCCTCGACGGGGAAGAACCTTCGGAACAGCCTGACGACCGGATTGTTCTCAGGCTCGACCTCCTTGTCCCCGCCATGTACCATCTTGAAGGCGGTTATTATCAGGAACGCCCCGAAGATGTAGATCACCCATTCGAACCTTTCGATGATCGCTATGCCCGCGAAGATGAAGATCGCCCTCATCACCAGGGCGCCGAGCACCCCCCAGAACAGCACCTTGTGCTGGCATTCCTTCGGCACGCAGAAGTAGGTGAAGACCAGCACGAACACGAACATGTTGTCAACGCTGAGCGCGAGCTCCATGATGTAACCCGTCGTGAACATCAGGGCCTGTTCGCTTCCGAACCAGATGTATACAAGGACGTTGAAGGCGATGGCCAGGGAGATCCAGAAGCCCCACATCATGAACGCCTCTTTTGGCTTGATCTCATGCGCCTTCCTGTTGACGACCCCAAGGTCGATGGCGAGCATTGACAATATGAAAACGATGAAACCTATCCAGATCCAATCCATTCCGGTCAAGGTTCTGCGACCTCCGCTCGCGATGCAGACAGACCATAAGGTCCCTCTATGACACCTTTGCCGAGCATCCTTCGAGCGGGGATTGCGGAATCTGTTAATAAAACAATGTGTCCGACCAGGCGGAAGATAGGAGGTTTGAACGGACCTCGGTTCATTATAAGGCCTGCATCAGCCAGTCCTTTATCTCGTCCCTCACCTTCCTGAAGGCCTCCAGCCTCTCCTCCTCGGTGCCCTCGGCCTTAGAAGGGTCCTTGAAACCTTTGTGAACGATCCTCTTCGCCGGGAAGAAGGGACAGTTCTCGCTGGCGTCATCGCATACCGTCACCACGAGGTCGAACTCCTCCCCCTTGAAGTCCTTGAGCGCCTTGGAGTGATGGCGGCTGATGTCTATGCCTATCTCGGCCATCGCCTTGACGGCCAAGGGATGCACATTCGTAGGCGACGTGCCCGCGCTGTGCGCGACCCAACGCCTGTCGTGCAATGCGTTGACAAGGCCTTCGGCCATCTGGGACCTCGCGGAGTTGTGCGTGCAGATGAAAAGCACCCTCTTCCTCATCTTTCCGACCTCTTGAGATGTCGTCACGGCCTCCGCCTCCTTCGTCATGCAAGGACGCAGGGGCAGGCATGTCATTGATGTTCCGTCAGTATTGAACTTTCTGTATGTTCTGATAAATATCGATAAAGGTGGAATCACCTCAACAATAGTATGACCTTTGATAAAAGCTATGTGATTCCAGTCCTTCAATATAGGACGCCACGATTTTTCCAAGAGCATCGCCAATCGTTCAAGCTGAGTATCATGTACGATGCAAGGGCGTTCGAATCAAGCTCAATGTTGTTTATGAAATCCTATGTTCTCATCGTCATCTCAACGTCGTCCACAATTAGTCGTTCAGATGCTATGATTTTTGACCCGAGGGCTCCTACGATCATGTGATAACCCATCATGATCGAGGGAGGGGGTTATACAATTCGACGCTCGATCTTTTTGTTGGTCTTGTCGATGCCCTCCTCCTGTCCTCGATAATCCCACGGGACCATTTTATATTGTTCCTCTCAAAGCTGGCCACCTTTGCGCTCCATTTTCATGATGCTGATGACGATGTCGTACCTCTTTGTACATCATCTTATCCAGAATATTATCAAACTTTGCCACACAGACATCTTCTAAGCGGGTCTAGATGAGAGCTGGCGATAAAAAATAACATCATTCTATTGTGAGGCGTTAAAAATATTTTTAATTCTGGTAATTTAAAATCATAAATCAAATAGATTAAATAGAGAATATTGTGATAATATCACAAAAATCAATCATAAAATTGGTGATTTTAATGCTTTTAGAATTCAAAGTATCAAATTTCAGGTCGATAAAAGATATGGCGACATTGAGCATGGTCGGAACTTCCGATCAAAGCCATCCTGATAACCTCATCAGTAGCGATATCTTAAAAAGTGACAAGGTCCTGAAGTCTGCTGCAATATATGGGGCGAACGCCTCAGGAAAGTCGAACGTCCTTCATGCCCTATCACTGATGGGATTCATGGTCATGAACTCTCACAGCTTTCAGAGGGGATTGCGACTACCATATTTCCCATTCAAATTCGACAAGGGCTCTTCAGATAGACCCACGGCCTTGGAGGTAGCATTCATCGAGAAGGGCAAGGAATATCGCTATGGGTTCGAATATGATGGTTCCAAGATCATAACCGAGTTCCTTTACCATTATCCGAAAGGACGGAAGGCGACGGTGTTTGAAAGACATGAGGACCAGTTCATCTTCAAGACCGACAAAGCGGAGCAAGAACGGATAAAGGAGATGACACCCGAGAACGTGCTCTACGTCTCTCGGGCTACGCAGATGAACTATCAGAAGACGCATGCCGTCCTGGAGTGGTTCGGAGAGAGGTTACGGACAGTAGGACCGAGCGACCTGGTTCATCCAATGGATGAAAAATATACGCTAGATGTAATGGAATCGTCAAAAGACAATCATGATGCCATCGTCAGGTCGATGACCGTAGCAGACCTAGGTATAGTTGAGATCGAGACGAATAGAACAATGGTCACAGAAGAAGAGCTTGATAATCTGATGAACAGCGCACCCCCAGAGTTCAGACCGCTCCTGTCCCGGACAAAAGGCCGCCTTATGAGGCATGAGGTCAAGATGAAACACGCCATAAAAGATCGTGATGGCCATCTTATGATGTACGACCTGGACCTAAGAGAGGAATCCGAAGGAACAAAAAAATTCTTCATGCTCATGGGGTACTGGGTTGACGCTCTTAGGAACGGAAAGGTCCTGGCGGTCGATGAGATCGAGGTGAAGCTCCATCACCATCTAGTACGATTCTTGATCGAACTTTTCCACGACCCGCAACAGAACACCAATGGAGCGCAGCTGATATTCACCTCCCATGACACCAATCTCTTGGACCTGGAATTCTTCAGAAGGGACCAGATATGGTTCACTGAGAAGGATGTGGAAGATGGATGCACACGACTTTATTCCCTGTCAGAATTCAGCGAGAGGAAGGACAGGGACATCCAAAAGGGGTATCTGACCGGGAGATATGGTGCCATCCCAGTCATCTCTGGGAAGGTGGTGTGACGAGCAGGTCTCGAAGGAAAGAGTCCTGTAGAGCGCCGCGAAAAAGGATCGCGATAATCTGCGAGGGGAACAGGACAGAGAAAAAATATTTTGAGGGCTTTAGGAAGGAGTATAGGATAAGCATCATAGTAAAACCGTCTAAGGACCGGACCCCCAGAGGTATGATTGCGAGTGCGGAAAAGATGATTAAAGAATTAGATTTTGACCTGCAGGGAGGAGACGAGGTCTGGTGCGTCTTTGATGTGGACAACAATAGTGAGGAGGACATCATTGATGCTGTATGTTCGAAGGTCCCGGTCCATTGTGCTATCTCCAACCCTTGTTTTGAGATATGGTTCCTACTTCACTTCACCCTTCACAGGTCTTGATCCGGATCATGTGGCGATGTTATCAAGGAGCTTAGGAAGTACATAGCCGATTATGAAAAGTCCAAGGACGTATTCCAGATGTTGTTCCCAAGGTTAGAGATCGCCATGACCAACGCGAAAAAGCTCAGGGTCCATCACGAGTCACAAGGACGAACTCTCCCTAGTAAAAAGTGCGATCCTTCCACCCAGGTAGATCTTCTTGTTGCAAAACTGAGGCTGATCAAGGATGAGAGCAGCGTAGGAAGAGGGTGACGTTCACTTCTCCCTCTGCCTGTACTCTATCTCAAGGTCCAAGGACATCATGCCGTTCTTCTTCTCCGTGCTGTCGAAGGAGCTGAACCTGCCGGTGAACTGGTCCTTGGCTATCTTGATGTACCTCGAGCTGGAGCAGGTGCGGTCGTAGACGAGCTTCATGAGATAGGCGAACCACGCCACGTAGGCGAGGGAGATGATGATGACCGACTGCCAGAGGATGGGGAACATGAAGCAGACTGTGGAGCACATGACCAGGCCTAGCGATATCGAGGTCGCGATGTACTTCGTGAGCTTCTCGTCGCTTCCTAGGACGGCTCCTAGATTGGAATAGTCTATCTGCCTCACTATGCCCCGCATATTCTTGACCATGATGTACCAGACGTAGACGCACATCGCGATCGACAATGCGAAGAAGGCGAGGTGAAGCGCACCTGAGGTCGATGCCGTGGCGATGAGCGATGCCACGATGACCATTAGGGTGAAGATGAACGTCCTTGTAATCTTGAACGGACGGAAGGTCGCCGGGAACACGAGCTTGCCGAGCGTCCTCGAGAAGACAGCCGCACCATACTTTATCGAGGCGGGGACCTTCAGGGCGAAGTAGTCCGCGATGTCATAGCTCTTCCTTATGAAATAGGGGCACAGCGCGGACATGACGAAGGTGATGCCTCCTGCTATGGGGTTCAGCTCGGCGCCCTTGACCGCCCCTGCTGATTGAGAGCCGATCGATGCGTACATGACCGACTCGCCGCCCCTGGCGCTGAAGGAGGCGCCTATCTGCACCGAGGCGCGCCTGTTGAAACCGATCAGGTACGAGACCATAGGCATGATGATCATCTCCGCCGTGAGGATGAGGACGATCGCCAGGGCGATGACCGGCAGCACGGGTATGAACATGCCCGGGTCGATGAGCATGCCGAAGGAGACGAAGAATATCGCGACGAAGGCGTCCCTTATCGGGGAGATCTTCTTCTCCATGCGGTCGATGATCTTCGTCT